>CAYNVY010000208.1:0-7904 GCA_964400745.1 uncultured Enterobacteriaceae bacterium
GCGCCATAGCCGACGAGCTCTGCAAGGATGTTCGCGCCGCGCGCGCGCGCATGCTCGAGTTCCTCCAGCACCACCACGCCGCCGCCGCCCGAGACCACGAAACCGTCGCGATTCGCGTCGTAGGCGCGCGAAGCCCTGGTCGGCGTGTCGTTGTACTTCGAAGACAGCGCGCCCATGGCATCGAACAGCACGGTGAGGTAGGGATGCACCTCCTCCCCGCCGCCGGCGAACATGATGTCCTGCTTGCCCCACTGGATCTGTTCGTACGCGTTGCCGATGCAGTGCGCGCTGGTGGAGCAGGCGGAACTGATGGAGTAGTTCACGCCCTTGATCCGGAACGGCGTCGCGAGGCAGGCCGAGGTGGTGCTCGACATGCAGCGCGGCACCATGTACGGACCGACCCGCCTCACCCCTTTCGTGCGCAGCAGGTCGACCGCCTCGACCTGGTTCTGCGGCGAGGCACCGCCGGAGCCGACGATCATCCCGGTGCGCTCGTTCGATACCATGTCATCGGGCAGACCGGCGTCGGCGATGGCCTGGGTCATCGCGATGTAGGTGAACGCAGCGGCGTCGCCCATGAAGCGCAGCAACTTGCGGTCTATCAGCTCCTCGCGCTTGACCCGTATCGGCCCGTGCACGTGGGAGCGAAAGCCCAAGGCCCGGTATTCCTCGGAAAACTCGATACCGCTGCGACCCTCGCGCAGCGAAGCCAGCACCTCGCCCGTGTTGGTGCCGATGCTGGAGACGATGCCCATTCCTGTGACGACGACGCGACGCATGGCGCTATCCTCAGAATCCGTCGGTGGAGGTGAACAAGCCCACCTGCAGGTCCTTGCCTGCATAGATATCGCGACCGTCGACCTCCATCACGGCGTCGGCGATACCCATCACCAGCTTGCGCAGAATCACGCGCTTCATGCTGATGCGGTAGGTGATCTTCTTTGCGCTCGGCAGCACCTGGCCGCTGAACTTGACTTCGCCGCAGCCCAGCGCGCGTCCGCGTCCCGGCCCCCCCATCCAGCCCAGGAAAAAGCCGATCAGCTGCCACATCGCATCCAGACCCAGGCAGCCCGGCATCACCGGATCGCCCTGGAAATGGCAGGCGAAAAACCAGAGGTCGGGGCGCAGGTCGAGTTCGGCGATGACTTCGCCTTTGCCGTAGGCGCCGCCCTTGTCGCTGATGTAGATGATGCGATCGAACATCAGCATGGGCGGCAGCGGCAGTTGCGCATTGCCTGCACCGAACATTTCTCCGCGCGCGCAGGCGAGCAGTTGTTCATGGGTAAAGCTGGATCGTTTGGTCAAGGCGTCGCTGTCCTAGTCAATCAATGGAGCAAGTAGGTGAAGATCAAGTGGGTGCAGATCCTGTATGCAGCAGGATATAAGTATAAAGGCTTTTTGGCGCAAGCCGGTTCAAACTGCCCGATCGAGCAGCGCCACGGCCTGCGCCGCGATGCCCTCGCCGCGCCCGATGAATCCCAGCCTCTCCGTGGTCTTGGCCTTGACATTGACCTGCGCGCGCGACAGACCGAGGTCGGCGGCGATGTTGTCCACCATGGCCGGAACATGCGGCGCCATTTTCGGCGCCTGCGCGACGATCGTGGCGTCGATATTGACCACGCGATATCCCTCCGCCTGCACCAGACGGCTCACCTCGCGCAACAACACGCGGCTGTCGGCGTTCTTGTAGCTGGCGTCGGTATCCGGAAAATGCCGGCCGATGTCGCCCAGAGCGGCCGCGCCGAGCAAGGCATCGCACAATGCATGCAGCAGCACGTCGGCGTCGGAATGTCCGTCCAGGCCTTTTTCGTATGCAATATCCACGCCGCCGATCACGAGTTTGCGTCCGGCGACCAGCGCGTGCACGTCGAATCCCTGCCCGATTCTCATGTCTGCTTCCCTTGATTGGCGAGGATAAGCTCCGCCAGCTGCAGGTCCTCGGCGTAGGTCACCTTCAAATTGGCGGCAGAACCCCGCACCAGCTTGGGCTTCAACCCGAACGCCTCCACCGCCCCGGCCTCGTCGGTCACTTTCGCCGTCCTGGCCAAAGCCTGCAACAGCAGGCCGTGGCGGAACATTTGCGGCGTCTGCGCCTGCCACAGATGATCGCGCGACTCGGTCGACTGGATCTGCCCCGCGGCATCGGCGCGCTTCAAGGTATCGGCCACCGGCACTGCGAGTATGCCACCCACCTCGTGCGTCGCCAGCGTCTGCAGCAGGCGCTGCAATTCCGTCTGGCCCAGACAGGGCCGGGCCGCATCGTGCACCAGTATCCAATCGTCCGGCCGCACGCTTGGCGCAACCGCGAGCAAGCCGTTCAAAACGCTGTCATGCCGCGTATCGCCGCCGCAATACAGCGGCGCGATACGCTCGCCGAATTCGCGCCAATCGTGCCGCCCGAACTCGGCGTCGCTCGCCGCCAGCACCACGAAGACAGAGTCGACCCGGCCATTGTCCAGCAATGCCTTGACGCTGTGGTAGAGCATGGGCTGCCCGAGCAAGGGCAGGTACTGTTTGGGCGTGGCCCGACCCATGCGCTCGCCTGCGCCCGCAGCCGGAATCAGGCCAAAAAATTGCTCGGACATCATTGTTTTTTAAAAATAATCAGCGACTGAAGCCGTTATAATACCGCTTAGTCGAATGATGATGTCAGTGGAACCTTTTGTCAGTTAATCCGTCAGTTAATCCTTTTGCCAGTTGAACCTCTTGCCCCGGAATTTCGCGCTCCAGAGATCAGGCCCATGACGCCGTCTCCGCGGGTTCAGCCCTGCCCATGAGTCCCGCACCGCCTTTGCAACGCCGTTACACCCGCCTGCACGGCTCCAGCGACGCCTTTGCGCTCGCGCAGATGGCGCAACAGGCCAAACCGCTGATCGTGTTCTGCGCCTCTGCGCTGGACGCGCAGCGCCTGTGCGAGGAGATTCCTTATTTCGCGCCGCAACTGGCGGTGAACCTGCTCCCCGATTGGGAAACGCTGCCCTACGACAGTTTCTCGCCGCACCACGACCTGATTTCAGAGCGGCTGGCGACCTTGTACGCGATCACCCGCGGCAGCTGCGACATTACGCTGATCCCGGCCAGCACGGCGCTCTACCGGCTGGCGCCCCCGGCCTACCTTGCGGCCTATACCTTCTTCCTCAAACAGGAAGAAAAATTCAGCCTGCCGCAACTGCGCGCCCAACTCACGCTGGCCGGCTACAGCCATGTCACCCAGGTGGTCGCTCCGGGGGAATACTGCGTGCGCGGCGGTCTGATCGACCTGTTTCCCATGGGCAGCGCCCTGCCCTACCGCATCGACCTGCTCGACGAAGAGATCGAATCCATCCGCACCTTCGACGTGGACACCCAGCGCACCATCTACCGGGTGAAGGAAGTGCGCCTGTTGCCGGCGCGCGAATTCCCGTTGGACGACGCCGGCAGGACGCGCTTTCGCGCGCGCTTTCGCGAGACCTTCGAAGGCGACCCCTCGCGCAGCAACATCTACAAGGACGTGAGCAACGGCGTCGCGCCCGCCGGCGTCGAGTACTACCTGCCGCTGTTCTTCGATCAGACCGCCACGGTTTTCGATTACCTGCCGCAAAACGCCACGATCTGCCTGCATCACGACGTCGCCGCAGCCATCGACGCCTTCTGGAAGGACACGCAGGCGCGCTATCAGTTGTTGCGCGGCTACCGCGAGCAGCCGCTGCTGCCGCCGGTCGAGATGTTCCTGCCGGCGGAGGAATTCTTCCTCGCCGCCAGAAATTTCGAACGTATCGACATCACCGCCCCGTGGGAAGGCGAAGCCGGCGCGGCCGAGACGATTGCGGCCGGCGCGATTGAGGCCGACGCGATCGCGGCCGACGCAATAGCGGCCAAAGCGCTGCCGCCGCTGGCGGTGGAACGCCGCGCGGCCGATCCGCTGACGCGGCTGAAAGCTTTCCTCGCAGGCACGACATCGCGCGTGCTGCTCCTCGCCGAATCACCGGGGCGGCGCGAGACCATGAGCCAGTACCTGGCAGAATACGGCCTCGCGCCCACGCCTTGCGCAAACTTTGCCGAGTTCCGCGCGTCCGAGGCGCGCTGCATGCTCGGCACTGCGCCGCTGTTCGGCGGATTCGCGCTGATCGGCGAGAAGTTCTGCGTCGTCACCGAATCGGAACTCTATGCCGGCACGGTACGCACCAGAAAGCGCAGCGAAGCGCGCCCGACCTCGATCGAAGGCATGGTGCGCGATCTGTCGGAACTGCGCATCGGCGATCCGGTGGTGCACGCCCAGCACGGCATCGGACGCTATCTGGGCCTGGTCAATCTGGACCTCGGCGAGGGCACCACCGAATTTCTGCATCTCGAATATGCCGGACTGGACAAGCTCTACGTGCCGGTGGCGCAACTGCACCTGATCAGCCGCTACAGCGGCGTTTCGCCGGATCAGGCGCCGCTGCACAAGCTGGGCAGCGGCGACTGGGATCGCGCCAAGCGCAAGGCGGCGGAGCAGATCCGCGACACCGCCGCCGAGTTGCTCAATCTCTACGCCAGGCGCGCGGCGCGCCAGGGGCATCAGTTCGCGGTCAAGGCGCACGATCTGGACGCTTTTGCCGAGGGTTTCGGCTTCGAGGAAACCACCGACCAGGCGAAAGCGATCCAGGCGGTGATCGAAGACATGTGTTCGGGCAAGCCCATGAATCGCCTGATCTGCGGCGATGTCGGCTTCGGCAAGACCGAAGTTGCCCGGCGCGCGGCCTTCGTCGCCGTCTGCGGCGGCAAGCAGGTGGCCGTGCTCACCCCAACCACGCTCTTGGCGGAGCAGCACTTTCAGACCTTCTCCGACCGCTTCGCGCAAATCGCGGACGAGTGGCCGATCAAGATCGCCCAGCTTTCGCGTTTTCGCACCGCCAAGGAACAGACGCAAAACGTCAAGGCGCTGGCCGACGGCTCCGCGGATATCGCCATCGGCACGCACAAGCTGCTGCAGCGCGATATCAAGTTCCAGCGCCTGGGCCTGGTGATCATCGACGAGGAGCATCGCTTCGGCGTGCGCCAGAAAGAAGCGCTGAAGGCGCTGCGCGCCGAAGTCGACGTGCTCACCCTCACCGCGACGCCGATTCCGCGCACCCTCGCCATGTCGCTCGAAGGCCTGCGCGATTTCTCGGTCATCGCCACGGCGCCGCAAAAGCGCCTCGCGATCAAGACCTTCGTCAGCCGCGACAGCCAGGGCGTGATCCGCGAAGCGGTGCTGCGCGAATTGAAGCGCGGCGGGCAGATCTATTTTCTGCACAACGAAGTGCACACGATAGAGAACATGCACGCGCGCCTCGCCAAGCTGCTGCCGGAAGCGCGCATCGTGGTCGCGCACGGGCAGATGCGCGAGCGCGAACTCGAGCGCGCCATGCGCGAATTCCACCAGCAGCACTACAACCTGCTGCTTTGCACCACCATCATCGAAACCGGCATCGACATCCCCACCGCCAACACCATGCTGATCAACCGCGCCGACAAGTTCGGCCTGGCGCAGCTGCACCAGTTGCGCGGCCGCGTCGGACGCTCGCACCACCAGGCCTATGCCTATCTGCTGATCCACGCCGAAGAAGCGCTCTCGGCGCAGGCGAAGAAGCGCCTGGAGGCGATACAGATGATGGACGAACTCGGCTCGGGCTTCTTCCTCGCGATGCACGACCTCGAAATCCGCGGCGCAGGCGAAGTCCTGGGCGATTCGCAGTCGGGTGAGATGCAGGAAATCGGCTTCAATCTGTACGCGGACATGCTCAGTCACGCGGTGCGCTCGCTCAAGGCCGGCAAGGAGCCGGACCTGTCGCAACCGCTGGGGATAACGACCGAAATCAATCTGCACCTGCCGGCGCTGCTGCCCAACGACTATTGCAGCGACGTTAACGAGCGGCTCACGCTGTACAAACGCCTGGCCAACTGCGAAACGGCGGACGAGCTCGATGCGATGCAGGAGGAGCTCATCGACCGTTTCGGCCCGGCGCCCGAACCGGCGCGCGCGCTGATCGAATCGCATCGGCTGCGCATTGCCGCGCGCGTGCTCGGCGTGGCGCGCATCGACGCCAACGGCGACGCGATCCAGTTGCAGTTCGTCGACCAGCCGCCGCTGGACGGGGCCCGCTTCATGCAGCTCCTGCAGCGCCATCGACATTGGAAAATGTCCGGGCCAAGCAAGCTCAGGGCGCAAACGCCGAGCGAGGGCCTGGTACCGCGCACGCAGACGGTGAAGGAATTGCTCAAGCTATTGAACGGGGCGCTGCAATGAGGCCGGCGTGCATCTTTGCCGGCGCCGAAGGTGAAACGCCATGCATCTGGTGATCCAGGGCGCCGCCCTCCCCGAGCGCGAACTCGAGCAGCTGTCGCGCCTGTCCGGTGCCAGGGATGTCCAGCGCCTGTCACCCGGCGCCTGCCGCCTGATCGGCGCGCAGCAGCGGCCGGGCATCGCCGAATACTGCGATCGGGCCGAACTCGACTTCGGCTTCATACCGGAGGAGCGCAAGCTGACGGACATGAAGCTGCTCGCGATCGACATGGATTCGACGCTGATCACCATCGAATGCATAGACGAAATGGCCGACATGGCCGGGGTCAAGGCCGAAGTTTCGGCGATCACCGCCGCTGCGATGTCGGGCGAAATTGCCTACACGGAAAGCCTGCGCCGCCGCGTCGAACTGCTGCGCGGCCTCGACCAAAACGCTCTGAAGCGCGTCTACGAGGAGCGCCTGCGCCTGTCACCGGGCGCAGAAATCCTGCTGACGGCGATACGAAACGCCGGCCTCAGGACGCTCTTGATCTCAGGTGGATTCACCTATTTCACCGAGCGCCTGAAATCGCGCCTGAACCTGGACTACGCCCAATCCAACGAGCTGGAAATCAGCGACGCCCGCCTCACCGGCCGTATCGTCGGAGGCATCGTCGATGCCGAAAAGAAAGCTGCGGTGGTGCGCGCCGTGCGCGACGATCTGGGCATCAGCAGGGATCAGATCATCGCCATCGGCGACGGCGCCAACGATATCGCCATGCTGGCCGAGGCCGGCCTGTCCATTGCCTACCGCGCCAAGGCGGTGGTGCGAAACAAGGCCGGGTACGCGCTGGACCATGCGGGTCTGGACGGAGTGCTGAATCTGTTCGCGTGAAATGCCGTCACCTGCGGCGGCGCCTGGCGTACTAGTGAATCTTGCCGAAGGGATGTTGATCATGAGCGAGGACATAAAGCCATTTCGTATCGCCGTCGGCGACGCCGTACTCGAAGATCTGCGCGCCAGATTGCGCCATACCCGCTGGCCCGAGGCGGAATTGGTCGATGACTGGAACCAGGGCGCGCCGCTCGCCTGGATCAAGGAGGTCTGCCACTACTGGGCCGAGGATTACGACTGGCGCAAACGGGAAGCCCTGCTCAATCGTTTCGAGCAGTTCACCACCGAGATCGACGGACTCGCCATTCACTTCCTGCATGCGCGCTCTGCCTGCCCCGGCGCCATGCCGCTACTGATCACCCACGGCTGGCCAGGCTCCGTGGTCGAATTCCAGAAAGTGATAGCGCCGCTCACCGACCCCGCCGCTTTCGGGGGCGACCCTGCCGATGCGTTCCATGTGGTGTGCCCGTCTTTGCCGGGATTCGGCTTTTCGGCCAAGCCCGGCAAGATCGGTTGGGGCGTGGAGCGCATCGCCGCCGCCTGGGCGGTGCTGATGCAGCGCCTGGGCTATCGACGTTACGCGGCGCAGGGCGGCGACTGGGGTTCGGCCGTGACCGCCTCGCTCGGCGCGCAGGACCCGGAGCACTGCGCCGGCATCCACATCACTCTGTCCATGGGAACCAGGCCGATTGCGGACGCCAACCCCAGCCCGGAAGAAACCAGGGCGCTACGAGCCATCAAGCACTACAAGAACTGGGATTCGGGCTACTCGTTGCTGCAATC
>CAYNVY010000209.1:0-7797 GCA_964400745.1 uncultured Enterobacteriaceae bacterium
CACGCAGGTCTCGCCGCGGAGTACGCCCACGTCCCTGCGCCGCTGCGCCGGCTGCAAACGTGGCGCAAGACGCAAACAACAATGCCATGAGCAAGCGCTTCATTTCTTCTCCTTGAGTATCACCAAACCGTCCACTGCGACGACGCCCTTCGCGCACACCAGCAGCGGATTGATCTCGGCTTCGGCTACCGCTTGCGCTTCGACGAGGGCGAGGCGCGACATCGCCGCGACTGCGCGCGCGAGCGCGGCGATGTCGCCGCGCGGCAAGCCGCGGTAGCCGCGCACCAGCGCCAGGCCTTTCACCTCGCTGATCATTTCCAGCGCCTCGGCTTCGTCCACAGGCGCGCAGCGCACCGCGGTGTCGCGATAGATCTCGGCCAGCCGCCCTCCCATGCCCACCAGCACCACCGGTCCGATGAGCGCGTCGTGGCGGTAGCCGACGATGGCTTCCGCCAGGCCTGCGGCCATGCTCTGCACCAGTACGCCCTCGACGCGGGCTGCGGGCGCGGCGGCGCGCACCGCGGCCAGCATGGGCGGCACGCGCGCGTCGAACGCCGCGCGATCGCCTAGGTTCAAGGCCACGCCGCCGACCTCGGTCTTGTGCGCGATGTCGCGCGAGAGCACCTTGGCCGCGACCGGATAAGCCAGGGTGTGCGCGTAATCGGGTGACTGCGCGATGGCCCAGGGCACGGTGGGCACGCCCAGGGCCGCGAACAGCGTCAGCGCCTGCGCTTCGTCCAGTGCGCCCTCGCCGGGCAGGCTCTGCGGCCATGCGATGGACTGCGCCGCGCTTGCCGGGCGTGGCGTGCGCCAGGAGAAATACGCGGCAAGCGCGTCGGCGCAGGCCTCGGGCGTGCGAAACGCCGGCGCGTTCGCATCGGCGAGCAGTTTGAGCGAAGCCTCGGCGTGCGGCGCCAGGAAGACGACCAGGGGCTTCTCGCCCTGCGCAATGCCGACGATGGGTTTGACCGCCAGTTCCGGATGAAACTGTGCGGAAGATCCGACCACGGCGAGCACCGCGTCGCAATCCGGATGCGCGAGCAGGGCTTCGAGCACGGCGCGGTATTTGTCGCTGGTGGCGGCCAGCGTGAGATCGATGATGGGCGCGGCCCTGACCGCGATGCCCTGCGCGCGCATCGCGGCGATGAAGGCCGCATCCGGCGTGAGCGTTTCTATGCCGAGGGTGCCGAGGCGGTCGACCACGCTCGCCGCGCCGCCGCCGGTGGTGGTGACCACGGCGACTCGGGGCGCACGAGTAAGGACATGCGCATGTGCATGCGCATGGGCAGGGACATCTGCATGTGCAAGGGCAGGGGCAGGAGTAAAGGTAAGGGCAGGCGGCGGCTTGCGACCGCCGAGCAGCGGCGCGATTTCGATCAGGGTCTCGAGCATGTCGACGCGCACGATGCCTGTGCGGCGAAACCAGGCATCCACCGCGGCATCGCTGCCGGCGAGGGCGCCGGTGTGAGAGCGCGCCAGCGCCTCGCCCAGCGCCGAACGGCCCAACTTGTAGGCGACGACCGGCTTGCCCGCTGCATGAGCACGCTCTGCGGCACGCGCGAGGGCAGGGGCATCGCGCACGGTTTCGAGAAACAGCAGGATCACGCGCGTATCGGGATCGTCGGCGAGCATGTCCACCAGTTCGCCCACGCCGAGGTCGGCCTCGTTGCCGACCGACACCAGCTTCGCAAAGCCCAGCCCGCGCGCGGCGCCGCGCGACAGGATGGTGCCGATGATGGTGCCGCTTTGCGACACCACGCTCGCCCCGCCTCGGGGCAGCGCATCCATTTCAAGCACCGCATTGACCGTGAGGGCGCAGCCGTTGGCGACGTTCACCAGACCGATGCAGTTCGGCCCGAGCAGGCGCACGCCCAGTGCGCGCGCGCGCTCGACCAGCCGGCGCTCGAGCGCGGCGCCCTCGGCGCCGGTTTCGGCGAAGCCGTCGCTGTAGACCGTCGCCAGCGGCACGCCGCGCGCCGCGCATTGCTCCAGCGCCGCTTCGACCAGCTTGGCCGGCAGCATGATGAAGGCGTGGTCGATGTCGCCCGGCGCATCGCGCAGGCTGGGATAGGCGCGCTCGCCCAGGACTTCGGCGCGCGCCGGATTGATCGGCACGATGCGCCCCGTATAACCATGTTTGCGCAGGAAGCGCTGCGGCCGCGCGGTGTTCTTGGCCGGATCGGCGGAAGCGCCGATCAGCGCCACGGCGCGCGGCGCGAACAAGGCCGAGAACAAAGACCCGGCCGGATTCATAACTTGGCGGTGTGTTCCAGCGTCCACAGCCTCGCTATCAGGTCTCGCGCTTGCGCCTCGCCCAGCACCGGCGCCGCGAGTTCGAGGAATTTGTCGTCCAGTTCGGCATCGGAGAGCGGCATGTCCGGATCGCCTTTGCGCGTCGGCTGCAGGTGTTCGCCGCGGCGTCCGTCCCGGGTCTCGATCACGATGCGCGCCGCGCGCTGGCCGGGGAAGCGCGCATCGAGTTCGGCGTCCACCGCGAGTTCGATGTTCTGCATCAGCGCGCGCGTCGCCGCGTCGCCCATGCGCTCCGGCTCGAACGCGGCGAGGCGCACGCTGCCGTGCGTGAGCGCGGTCGCCACCACGTATTTGAGGCTGAAGCGCGCCTCGGCCGGCGTCGCCGGATGCTCGTAACCGGCGACCTCCAGCGCCGGGCGATAGGTGCCTACACTGACGCGCGCGATGTCGGCCGCTTTCACCTTCATGCTCAGCTGCAATTCCAGCGCGCCGTCGATGGCGGCGAAGGTGTGGCCGCAGCAGGCGTGGTTCTTGAACGTCATCTGCGTGATATGAAACTTCGTACCCAGCGTCGCCAGCGCGCGCTCCCAGTCGGGGCCGTCGCTCATCGCGCGGCCGAAGCCGGCTTCGCCTTCTATCACGTCCAGCGATCCGGTCACGCCTTCACGCGCGGCCAGCGCGGCGAGCAGGCCCGCTTCCGCGGCGTGGCCCGCGTGCAGGGGTTTGGACATCGAATCCATGCGAAACGCCTGCTGCAGGCCCGCGGCGAAGGTGGCGACGGTGGCGAGCGCGTGCGCAAAGCGCTTCGCATCCAGGCCGTAGACTGCGGCGGCTGCCGCGGCCGCGCCGAAGCTGCCTATGGTGCCGGTGTTGTGCCAGTAACGGTAGTGCGCGCGTCCCATGGCGGCGCCGATGCGGGTGGAGATCTCGTAGCCGACGATGACGCCGCGCAGGAAGTCCTCGCCGCTCGCGCCGCGCTCCTGGGCCACCGCGAGCGCGGCGGCGATGGTCGGCGCGCCCGGATGGTAGATCGCGTCGCGGTAGATGTCGTCCACCTCCATGGTGTGCGCGGCGGTGGCGTTGATCAGCGCCGCGGTGCGCGCCGTCGCCTTGCGCCCGTGGGCGAGGGTCGCCTTGCCGCGGTCCAGATCGCCGGCGAGCGCCTTTTCCAGCAGCGTCGCCGGCGCCGCGACCGCGCCGGGGAGCAGCGCCGCATACCAGTCGATCACCGCGCGCTTGGCGTGGTGCAATACCTCGGCTGGAATCGCCTGCGTGCGGAAGTCCTGCGCGAATGCGGCGAAACGTTCTACGACGTGCATGTTCATTTACCTCTTGTGAGTCGTGCGTTCTTGGATTCGTTACGTTCGTCTGACCGCACGGTCATTCTGGTGCGATCTCGTCGCGCTCTGGCGTGTCGCCTTAATCCGCCTGCGCGCCGGAAGCCTTGACGATCTTCGCCCACTTGGCGGTTTCCTCTTTCATGTACTGGCCGAACTCCTCCGGCGTGTTGCCGATCGGGTCGGCGCCCTGCTGGATGAATTTTTCGCGCAGGCCGGGATCCTTGAGGATGCGCGCGACTTCTGCCTGGATTTTTTGCGCGATTTCGCGCGGCAGGCCGGCCGGGCCGACCAGACCGAACCAGGAGGAGGCGTCGAAGCCGGGAAAGCCGGATTCGGCGACGGTGGGCACCTCAGGCACGCCGCCCGAGCGGCGCAGGCTGGTCACCGCCAGCGCGCGCAGTTTGCCGCCACGCACGAGCTGGATCGCCGAGGGGATGGTGGCGAACATGCACTGCACCTGCTCGCCCGAGAGCACGTCGTTCAGTGCGACCGCGCCTTTGTAGGGCACGTGGGTGAGATCGAGTCCCGCCAGCTGATTGAGCAGCACGCCGGACAGATGCGACGAGGTGCCGCTGCCGGTGGAGGCGTAGAAATATTTGCCCGGGTTCGCTTTCGCGAGCGCGACGAACTCCTGGAAGGTCTGCGCCGGCACGGTGCGCGGATTCACCACCAGCATATTGGGCACGTGCGCGACCAGCGTGATCGGCGTCAGGTCCTTCAGATTGTCGTAGGGCATGCGCTTGTACAGGCTGGCGTTGATCGCGAGCGGGCCGACCGAGCCCATGAGCAGGGTGTGGCCGTCGGGCTTGGCCTTGGCCACGATCTCGGCGCCGATATTGCCGCCGGCGCCCGGTTTGTTCTCGATGATGATGGCCTGGCCCAGGCCTTTGCGCAGTTCGTCCGAGATCAGCCGCGTGATGATGTCGGTGGTGCCGCCGGCGGAAAAGCCGACGATGATGGTGATTGGCCGGCTGGGGTAGCTGCCTTGCGCCGCGGCGCCCGACGCGCAGAGCAGCATTGAGCAGGCGAGGAGGAGGCGGGCGATGTGGCGCATGGCGTTGGCTGGCATGGTGTGCGTCCTTTGTCGACTTTGTCTTTAATGCCGTCAGTATAAACGCGGACGCAGCGGCGCGCCCCTGCACTTACCGCATTTCCGGCGGGAATTATTCATGCTGGCAGTCACCTTGCGCTTCGTCTACACTGTGCGCTGCCTAACGGATAAGGAGGGCATCATGCAGCTACGCGAAATACTTAGAATAAAAGGCAATCTGCTGGTCACCGTCGCGCCCGAGGGCATGGTGAGCGACGGCGTCGATATCATGAGCGAGAAGGACATCGGCTCGCTCGTCGTCATGGCGCAGGGAAAGCTGGTGGGCATGCTCACCTTCCGTGAAGTGCTGCAGGCGCTGCACCGGAACAAGGGCTCGATCCAGGGACTGCGCGTGGACGCCATCATGGTCAAGGGCCCCAGGACCATCGCGCCGGACGTCGAAGTGGACGAGTTGCGCAGCGTCATGCTGGAGCACCACATCCGCTACATGCCCGTCACCGAAGGCGAAACCCTGGTCGGCGTGCTTTCGTTTCACGATGTCGCGCGAGCCGTGCTGGAGGAGCAGGCGTTCGAGAACCGCATGCTCAAGGGCTACATCAAGGATTCGCCGAACTAAGCGCGCGCGTCTGAGTCTTTCCCGCAGAAAATTTCTTGCGCTCTCGGGCGCCGCCGCGCTGGGTGCGGGCGCCTTGGCCACCTTGGCCGCCTGGCGCTACTGGCCGGATCAGGGCTTCATCAATCCCTGCCGCGAAGGTCTACCTGCAGCGCTGGCGCAGCACGAACTCGTACGCGCCGCCTGGGAAGGCCTGGACCCGGCCAAGGTCTGGGACGGCCACTGCCACCTCGCAGGTACCGGCGACTCGGACGCAGTCGGAGCGAATTCAGACCACACGGGAACCGGAGTTGCGGGCGCCGCTGCGCCCGATCGGGGCATCTATCTCGAACCTTCCATGCAGAGCGGATTCAATCCGCTGCGCAGGGCGCAGCGGATGTTCTTCATGAACGCGGGCTGCGTGCCCGATGCGCCGGGGCAGGTGGACAGAAGCTATGTCGAGCGCATGCTGCAACTTCAGAGCGGGATGCGGCCCGGAGCGAAGCTGCTGCTGCTCGCACTGGATGCGAGCGTAGACGAGAGGGGAGAGGAATCCTGGGAGCGGACCAGCCTCTATATTTCCAATCACTACGCCGCGCAAGTGGCCAAGCGCCATCCGCAGGCGTTCGAATGGGCGGCCTCGGTGCACCCGTATCGCCGCGATTGCGTGGCGCGGCTGGAGGCGGCGGTGAGAGCGGGCGCGCGGGCGCTGAAATGGCTGCCTTCGGCGATGGGCATCGACCCGGCATCGAAGCTTTGCGACCCGTTCTACGCGGCGCTGGCGCGGCTGGACACGCCGCTCCTCACGCATGCGGGACTGGAGCGCGCGCTCGCCGGGCACGACGCGCAGGAACTGGGCAATCCCCTGCGCCTGCGGCGCGCGCTCGAACACGGCGTGCGCGTCGTGGTCGCGCACTGCGCCTCGATGGGGAAAGACCTCGATCTCGACCGCGGCACTAGCGGCGGCGAAGTCGGCAGCTTCGAGTTGTTCGCGCGCATGATGGACGAACCGCGCTACGTCGGGAAACTATACGGCGACCTCTCGGCCATGACGCAGTCGCATCGAGCCGGGCCCGCTCTGAGGCGGGTGATCGAGCGCGACGACTGGCACCCGCGCCTCCTGAACGGCTCCGACTATCCGCTGCCCGGATTGTTTCCGCTCTACTCGGTGGAGCAGATGGTGCAGCTGGGTTATATCGAAAAGAGCGCGGCGCCCCTGTTCCGCGGCCTGCGCGAGCACAACGCCCTGTTGTTCGACTTCGTGCTCAAGCGCAGCCTGCGCGTGGACGGAAAGCGCCTGGCGGACTCGGTATTCGAGACGCGGGATTTCTACTCACTGGCACTACGTGCGGCATGAACCGGGAATCTGCTGCCAGCGGGAGAGAAGCGCGTCCAATTGCGGCAGGGTAGCGGGTAGGAACGCGCGCATCCTCGGACCGCTTTTCTGCTTTGCGGATTGATCGTGGAGCGAGAACTGGCGCGGACCGTGTGCCAAGAACGCAGGCAAGTCCTTGCCTGGCCTAGCGATTGCGCGAGGGATAGCTCACGCCCATGCCGGCGCGCACATCCATCTGGATGCCGTATTGCGGGATCGGGTAGCGCAGCCCGTTTTTCGACAGCGCCTGCATGCCGGCGATCGCCTTCGGCAGAAAATGCGGCGGCAGGGCGATGAGCATCTCTTCGTCGAGCACGCCGCCGTAGCGCCGTTCGGCGAAGCAGGGTATGGACAGGCTGGGTTCGCCCGTGGCGAGGGCGCGGCCCCAGGAGTCGGCGCAGGCCGATTCGCCGACCACGCCCCAGTTCAATTTCTTGTAGCCCGACCATTGCAGGCCGTTGATGAAAATGATCATCTGCCCCGGCGTGGCGTAGATGAGGCAGATGTCGGGCGGATCCAGCCTTGCGCTCGCGAGCGGCGACACCGCCATCGCCTTGTATTTTCCATAGGGCACCACATCCATCGCCTGCTGGTGCGCCGCTGCGTCGGCCTCGGTGGCGTACCACACGCCCGCGTACGACTTGCCTGCGCGCCAGGTTTCGTCCTGCGGCCCTAGGCCGATTACCGCGCGGCATTGTGCCCCGACCAGATCTTCCTGCGTAATGCCGACGGTGAAACCGAGCCGTGCCGCCTGCCCCACGATCTGATCCGTGGTGTGGATGTCGCCAGGCCGGCGCAACCTGGGGATGGCCGTCATGTCCTCCACGCGCTCGAACAGTTTCATCCCGATAGGCGTGGTCTTCAGGCGCAGCAGCCGGTTCAGTTCGTCTACGAGCGCAGGCCAGTCGTAGCGCTCTGCCGGCGTGGGTTCGGACATGGTTTCTTCTCCTCTGTTTGGCCCCGCAGTTTTCACCCGGTGGTTATCAACATGGCGATTCCACCCTGTCGCTTCTACCCCGGGCGCCGTCTTGCCGCGGCTTCGCCTCAGAGGGGTATGTTAAACTCGACGCAGCAAATTCGCGAGTGAAATCATGTCGGGCAACACCCTGGGAAAGCTGTTCTGCGTCACCTCGTTCGGCGAGTCGCACGGTCCCGCTTACGGCGGCGTGGTGGACGGCTGCCCGCC
>CAYNVY010000210.1:0-7749 GCA_964400745.1 uncultured Enterobacteriaceae bacterium
CGGAAATCCCGAACAGGCCCATCACCACCGGAACGAGCCCGATGCCGTCCATGAGGAAATAGACATCGAAAGTAAACCGCGGCGTTGCGGTCATGATGTCCATGCCGATCAAGCCGAGGAAAAGTCCGAACGCAGCCATCATCAGCGCCTTGGGCATGGAACTGCCGGCGAGAAACGTGACGATGACCAGGCCGAGCAGCATCAGGCTGAAATACTCCGGCGGGCCGAACTTGAGCGCCACCTCGGCCAGCATGGGCGCGAGCAGCATCAGGCCCAGGATCGAAAGCGTCCCGGCAATGAAGGACCCAAACGCCGAAATACCCAGCGCCGCCCCCGCCCTGCCCCTGCGCGCCATCTGATAGCCGTCCAGACAGGTAATGACCGAAGCCGCTTCGCCCGGTATGTTCACCAGAATGGAAGTCGTCGAGCCGCCGTACATGGCGCCGTAATAAATGCCAGAGAGCATAATGACCGCAGCGACCGGAGACAGGTGAAAGGTCGTGGGCAGCAACAGCGACATGGCGGCAACCGGACCCAGACCGGGCAGCACTCCTACCAGCGTGCCGATCAGCACGCCCATGAAGCAGAAGAACAGGTTCGCCGGCTGCAGCGCCACCTGGAACCCGAGCATGACGTTGGCGAGAATGTCCATCGTCAGAAGCCCAGGAATCCGACCGGGAGCTGCGCTTCCAGCCAGAGGTGAAACACGGCGTAGGATCCGGCGGTCGCGCCCGTCGCGCCGGCCAGCACTTTCTTCCATGCCAGCGGCTCCATCACCCGCAGCAGAAACGCCGTCAAAAGAAGCGTGTCGAGTATGAAGCCGAGGAAATTGAGGCAGACGGCGTACAGGACCAGCGAGGCCATCACGATCGGCACCGCCAGCCACTTCCGGTTCGCCCACAGGCTTTTCAGCGTATCCCGCTTGCCTGCGAATTGCTGAAAAAACACGACCAGGGCGAGCAAGGCCATAACCACCCCGGTGAGGAAGGGAAGGAATCCCGCACCGGGCGAGGAGGGCGTGCCCAGGCCGTATTTGCGCGAATAGAACGCGATGCCCACTCCAATGACCAGCCAGAAGAGGCTGGACCGCTGGTCATTGTTCTTCATTGCCGCTCCCTATCCTCAGGCGAGCAGCCCGCAATGCAAGCATCGACGTAAGCACCGGAGCCGCGCTCGCTCTCCGGCCTATTTTTTGTACAGTCCTATGCCCAGGGACTTGATGAGTTCGCCCGTTTCGGCGTGATCCGCATGTACCCGCTTGGTCAGCGCATCGCTGCCAAGATACGCCGGCGGCATGTCGAACTTGTCCATGACGTCGATGAACGCCTTCGATTCCATCGCCTTCTCAAATGCGTTCTGCAGCTTCTCCACCGCGGGCTTCGGCATGCCTGCCGGCCCCATCACGCTCAACGCCGAGTACACCGAGAAGGGATATCCCTTTTCCTTCAGCGTAGGCACGTTCGGAAACGCTTTCAGCCTCTGGTCGGTCCAGACCACCAGCAGGCGCAAGGTTCCCGCATTGACGTGCTCTTTCCACTCCGTGGTCTGCGACACGGCCTGCACATGCCCGCCCAGAAGCGCAGTGACCGCCTGCAGGCCGCCCGGGAAGGGCACGTGGTTCCATTCAATTTTCTCCTTGCTCGCCATGTATTCCATCGCCAGATGTTGTCCGGTGCCCAATCCCGAAGTCGCATAGGTGACTTTCTTCGGATTCTTCTTGGCGTAATCGATGAACTCTTCGAAGGTTTTCCACGGTGCATCCGCACGCACCACCAGGCCGTACTGGTACAGCCCGTACTGCATGACGAAGTTGAAGTCCTTCAGCGGATCGTAAGGCACCGCCTGCAGGTGCGGAATGCGGCAGAAATTGGCCGTGGGCGCATTGAAGATCGTGTATCCGTCGGGCTTCTCGCCCTTCACCCTGCCCAGGACCAGGGTGCCTGCGGCGCCCGCAACATTGCTGACCACGATGGGTTGTTTGAGAATCTTGGCGGCTTCGGCTGCCAGCGCGCGCATCGACAGGTCGGTTGAACCGCCGGCCGGATACCCTACCAGCAGGTTGATCGGTTTGGTTGGATAGTCTTGCGCGCTTGCCATGCCCGACACGGACAGACACCCCAACAGCACCCAGAATAGAATTCTTTTCATTTTGCTCGCTCCTCTCGATCAGAAAATGCCGGTCGCTTTAGCAGCGGCCTTTGCCTGGAATTCTGCCATATAAACCTGTCGTGGGTATGGGTATTAATCTTTTCATTTTCTGCCTATGATGGATGAAAAACACATTGCCAAAAACAGGAAACCTGAAATGACAGGCTGCACGAGATTTGCCGCAAGCTTCGCCTGCATCGTCGCCTTGCTGACCCTGCCGGCACAGACTGCCTTCGCCCAAACCTACCCGAGCAAACCGGTTCGCATGGTGGTTCCCTTCGCCGCAGGCGGTCCGGTCGATCTCGTCGCACGCGAAGTCGGGCGGGAGTTGGAGAAGGCGCTCGGTCAACCTTTCGTCATCGACAATCAGGGCGGCGGCCTGGGCGTGGCCGCGATGAATACGGTGTCGCGCGCCGCGCCGGACGGTCACGCTCTGCTCTTCGCCGCGTCGGGAAACATCACCATTCAGCCGCTGTTCGACAAGAATCGCAGCGACGTGCTCAAGCAACTCGCGCCAATCGGACTGGTCTCGACCAGTCCGCACGTGCTGGTGGTCTCGGCCAAGTTGCCGGTCAAGTCGGTAAAGGAATTGATCGAATATGCGCGCGCCCATCCAGGCAAAGTCAACTTCGGTTCCGCGGGGGTAGGCGGCGTCGCACACCTGGGAATGGAGTTGTTCAGGTCCATGGCCGGAATCGACGTCGCACACGTTCCGTACAAGGGCACGTCCCAGGTGATCACCGATATGGTGTCGGGCGAAGTTCAGGCCTTGTTCAGCAGCATGCCTTCGCTCAAGCCGATGATAGACAAAGGCTACATCCGCGCCATCGGCATGACCGCGCCGACCCAGGCGGCCAACGCCAAGGGCATTCCCACCGTCGACAGCGCCGGGCTGCCCGGATTCGAATACAGCACCTGGTATGCGCTTTATTCGACCGCAGGAACACCCGCGCCCGTCCTCGAAAAGCTGAATGCCGCGCTGCATCGCATCCTCGTCGATCCGGCCCTGGAGAAGAAACTCGAAGTGCAAGGTGTCGATCTGCAATCGAGTTCGACCGCGGACCTCATCGCGCTGATGCGCCGCGATACGCAGAAGTGGGAAAGAGTCATTCGAGACGCAAACGTCAAACTGGAGTAGCGGCGGCGTGCTGACACTGAAAACACTGCTGGGCGACCATCGGCATGTGACCGCCCTGAAAAGCGGGCAGGTCCGTTCTCCCCGCCTGGTTCTCGACTTCGCCGATGTGAAGATCGCGTACCCGGAGTTCAAGCGGGTGGTCAGGGATCTCGAGTTCGACGTCGCCGAACTGGCGCTGGTCACCTACCTCCAGGCGAAGGTTCACGGCATACCGCTCGTCCTCCTTCCCGCGGTCGTGTTCGCGATGCAGGCCCCGCATGCGCTCATCGTCCATCGCGCAGAGCGCAGCCCTCTTCGCGGTCCGAAGGACATCGCCGGGCGCCGTGTCGGCATACGCGCCTCTTCCGTCACCACGGTCATGTGGGTGTGCGGCATTCTCCAGAACGAATACGGCGTCGATCTTGAGCGCGTCCATTGGGTAACGTTCGAGGACCCGCACGTCGCCGGGGTCAAGGATCCGCCGAACGCACAACGCGCGCCGGCTGGCAAGAAGCTACTGAACATGCTGATCGATGGCGAACTCGATGCGGCGGTGGTGCGGCGCGACGACCTGGCTGAACCGAGGATACGCTCTCTGATTCCAGACCCCGAGGCCGCGGCGCGCGCATGGTCCGCTCGGCACCGGATGCAGCCGATCAATCACATGCTGGTCGTCAAACAGTCGCTCGCACAGTCCGAGCCGTGGGCGGTACAGGAAATTTTTCGCCTGCTGACCGAGAGCAGGACGCTGGCCGGAACCCCGGCAGGCGTACTGCCGCTGGGCGTCGAAGCCAACCGCCGAAGCCTGGAGATGGCAATCCACTACGCTGTGCAGCAACGTCTCATTCCGAAGCGCTTCGAGGTGGACGAATTGTTTGACGACGTCACCCGCGCTCTGGGCAAATAGCCGGGCAGAGAAGACCTCAGTCCCTGCTTTGACCCGATAGCCTACAAAACCCGCTGCAGAAACGACCAGGCCGCCCGAAGGCGGCCCGATGTTCACTGCAACCACCAGATCTCTCCAGGAAATTTGGTAGGCGCGATTGGACTCGAACCAACGACCCCCACCATGTCAAGGTGGTGCTCTAACCAGCTGAGCTACGCGCCTAAAAGAACGCGCATTCTAGCCCAAAGCAGTTTTCGGCACAAACCTCACTGCGAATTCTCCGCCCGATTCATGCGCGCAAGACCTGAAATCCAAGCGCCCCAGCGGCGGCTATCCGGCCCAGGCGCGAGATTTGGAGTCGTACTGATAGGGCTTGGACTTGAACAGAACTTCCTGGCAGCTGAGCGCGAACTCGGCGCCGGCCGGCTTGTACCCGTAGGGCTGGCCGTTGGGGCACTTGGTCACGGCGGGCAGATACTTGGGTACGAGTTTGTCCAGCGTATCGGGCAGGTTGCCGGTCTCGCGCTTGAAACCCGAGAGCGCGCCGATGATGGCACCGCCCCGCCCTTCGACCATGCTGGCGTTCTGCTGACCGCTGGTATAGAAATCCAGTGCGACGTAGCCGCAGACGAGGATTACGACCAGTACCACCATCGATATTATCCGCGCCGAACCAGCCGCCGACTTGAACGATTTCAACTCTCGCATCTTTGTCTCCCTGTTTGGCATTGACCCATTTGTTGCAAGCTTAGCGCAGACTGAGCATTTCTGCTGCGTGCTTGCGCGTGGTAGCAGTGATTTCGGCCCCCCCCAGCATGCGGGCGATCTCCTCGATCCGCGCTTTGCGGTCCAGCGCCGCAACTGCGGTCTTCACCCCGCCCTCCGCGCCGGACTTGCTTACAGAACATTGCTGGTCGGCCTGCGCCGCCACCTGGGGCAAGTGGGTGACGCACAACACCTGCCGTTCATGCCCGAGTGTCTTCAACTGGCGGCCGACAATCTCGGCCACGGCGCCGCCTATGCCCGCGTCGACCTCGTCGAAAATCAAGGTCGGCACCCGCGCCGCTTTGCTGGTAATCACCTGGATCACAAGACTGATGCGCGACAATTCGCCGCCGGACGCTACTTTGGCGAGCGCGCGCGGCTCGACGCCGGGGTTGGCCGCGACCAGGAACTCCACCAATTCCGCGCCGTGCACGCTGCCTTCCGGCGGATAGGGATTCAACGCAACTTCGAACCTGCCGCCCGTCATGGCAAGTTGCTGCATCGCATGCGTCACTTCCTTCCCCAGCTTGGCGGCGGCTTTCTTCCTGCCCGCGCTCAAGCGGGCCGCGAGTTCGAAATAGCTCGAGCGCGCCTGCTGCTCCTCGCGCACCAGTACCTCCAGATCGGAGGCGACCTCCAATTCGTCCAGGCGCGCCTGCAAGCCGCGTAGATATTCGGTCAGATCCTGCGGCGCAAGGCGAAATTTGCGCGCGCTGCCGTGGATCGCGTCCATGCGCGCCTCCACCGCGGCGAGCCGCCGCGGGTCCAGTTCGACGCGCTCAGCGTAATGGCGCAGCGAGTAGACCGCTTCCTGCACCTGCGCCTCCCCCGAGCGTATGAGTTCGAGCGCTTCCTTCAGCTGCGTATCATAGCCAAGCAGTGCCTCCAACCGCGCGCCCGTCCCAGAGAGCAGCGGCAGGCAGGCGGCATCGGCTTCCGACAGCGTCTCCAACACCGCCTGCACGCCCTCGATCAAACCGGCCGCATGCGCGAGGCGGGTATGCTCCGCCTGGACGGCGTTCCATTCGTCCGGCTGCAGCGCCAGCTGCTCCAATTCGCCCACCTGCCATTGCAACTGCTCGCGTTCGGCATTGCGCGCGGCGGCATGGGTTTCGTATTCGGCGCGCGACTGCGCCAGCCTCTGCCATTGCCGATAGGCCCCGGCGACCTGCGCCGAAAGTGGCGCAAGGCCCGCATGCCCGTCGAGCAGGCTGCGCTGCGCTTCCGGCTTGAGCATCGATTGATGGGCGTGCTGGCCGTGAATGTCCAGCAGCCATTCCCCCGTCTCGCGCAACTGGCTCTGCGTGGCCGGCCGGCCGTTGACGAAGGCGCGCGAGCGTCCGCTCTTGTCGATCACCCGGCGCAACAGCACCGAACCCGGGTCGCCCTCCAGGTCGGCGGCACGCAACCATTCGAGCAACTCGGGCAGCGCCTGGATATCGAATTCGGCGCTGATGTCGGCGCGCTCGCAGCCCGCGCGCACCGCGCTCGCGTCCCCGCGCTCGCCCAGCGACAGCGCGAGCGCGTCGATGAGAATGGACTTGCCGGCGCCGGTTTCGCCGGTGAGCACGGTGAAGCCCGGGCTGAATTCGAGTTCCAGCGAATCGACGATGACGAAGTCGCGGATGCTTAGCGTCCGCAGCATGTCTACATTTCACTCCAGTGCAGCTTCTCCCGCAGCATGGCGTAGTAGCTATAGCCGGGAGGGTGCACGAAGCGGATCGAATGCGGCGCCCGGCGCACGATCAGCTTGTCGCCGACGACCAGTTCGGAATGCGGCTGCCCGTCGAAATGCAGGCTTGCACCGATGGCCCGCTGCTTGATCGTAATCTCGATCAAGCAGCGGTCGCTTACGGTAATCGGACGGTTGGACAGGGTGTGCGGGCACACCGGAACCAGGGCGATGCCGGGCACGCTCGGCTGCAGGATGGGCCCGTTGGATGAAAGCGCGTATGCGGTCGATCCCGTAGGCGTGGTGACGATGATCCCGTCAGAGCGCAGATCGTAGACGAACTGGCCGTCGATATGGACCAGGAACTCGATCATGCGTCCTGTGGCACCCTTGTTCACCACGATATCGTTGAGCGCCTGGGTGCTGAAAATTTCCTGATCCCCGCGCAATACCCTGGCCTCGAGCATGGTGCGATCCTCGACCGTGTAGTCGCCGGATAGCAGCACTTCTATCGTTTCCCGCATTTGCGAAAAAGCGATGTCGGTCATGAAACCGAGGCGCCCCTGATTGACCCCCACGAGAGGCACTCCGTGGACTGCCAGGTGACGCGCCGCGGAGAGCATGCTGCCGTCTCCGCCGAGCACGATGGCAAGATCGGCTTTCGCGCCAATGGCAGCGTAGTCGCCGATGGCAAAGCCGTTCTTGCCGATATTGGCGGCCGTTTTCTTTTCGATCAGCACGGCGCAGCCGTGTTGCTCCAGCAGACCCGCCAGGCCGAGCAGCGAGTCCGCGATGTCGGCGGTATTGTAGCGGCCGATCAGCGCGATTGATTTGAAGGCGGGAGACGTCACGTTGAAATTAAACCACATCACCCCCATGTCGTGTTGACGTAGAGATGATATTTTGGAGGTACCCCCTTCTCAATCGAGATCTGACTGAAATGAAGAAAGTATTCAATCAAGGTGATTCAGCGTGCGCGGGGGATATGCAAGGGGGACGCGTCCCCCTTGTTCGTACAAGAAGGGCTATTCCTCTGCAGAAGGCAGGGAGTATGCGTCGGCACCGTCCGGATTAGGTAGAATAGATTCATGCTTGACCGTCGCGCAAAGATCCTGCTCAAGACCCTGGTGGAACGCTACATCGCTGAAGGCCAGCCGGTGG
>CAYNVY010000211.1:0-7639 GCA_964400745.1 uncultured Enterobacteriaceae bacterium
GAGCGCGGCGAAGCCGTGTCCATCGGCCTGCTCGGCAACGCGGCCGAAGTCATGCCCGAGCTCGTGCGGCGGGCGCAGTCGGGCAGCATCCGGCCGGATCTCGTCACCGATCAGACCTCGGCGCACGATCTCGTCTACGGCTATCTGCCGGCCGGCTGGAGCGTAGCGCAGTGGCAGGCGGCGCAGGGCGACGCCGCGCAGCACGCCGCGCTCAGCGCCGCGGCGGCAAAATCCTGCGCCGTGCACGTGCAGGCGATGCTGGCCTTCCTCGACATGGGCATTCCCGTGGTCGATTACGGCAACAACCTGCGCCAGGTCGCCTCCGACCAGGGCGTGGCCCGAGCCTTCGATTTCCCCGGCTTCGTGCCGGCCTATATCCGGCCCCTGTTCTGCGAAGGCAAGGGGCCGTTCCGCTGGGTCGCCCTGTCCGGCGATCCGGAAGACATCTACAAGACCGACGCCAAGATCAAGGAACTGTTCCCGCAGAATCAGCACGTGCATCGCTGGCTGGACATGGCGCGCGAGCGCATCGCGTTCCAGGGCCTGCCGGCGCGCATCTGCTGGCTGGGTCTGGGCGAGCGCGACAAGGCGGGGCTCGCGTTCAACGACATGGTCAAACGCGGCGAACTGAAAGCGCCCATCGTGATCGGCCGCGATCACCTGGATTCGGGCTCGGTGGCGAGCCCGAACCGCGAGACCGAGGCGATGAAGGACGGCACCGACGCGGTGTCCGACTGGCCGCTGCTCAATGCGCTGCTCAGCACCGCGGGCGGCGCGAGCTGGGTCAGCTTTCATCACGGCGGCGGCGTCGGCATGGGCTATTCGCAGCATGCGGGGCTGGTCATCGTTTGCGACGGCAGCGATGCGGCGGCAAAGCGCATCCGGCGGGTGCTGTTCAACGACCCGGCGACCGGCGTCATGCGTCACGCGGACGCGGGTTATGAGACCGCGATTGCGACGGCGAAAGGGCAGGGCCTGAAACTGCCCTTCGTCACCTGCTGAGATGGCTCTGCGCCTGGATGCGCTGTGGCGCAAGCTGCGCTGCGGCGACGGCGGCGCGGGCGAGCGCGCGGCCGCGCGGCTTGCCCTCGGCGTCGAGAACGGCAAGATCGCCTGGATCGGCGACGAGGAAGAGCTGCCCGCCTTCGAGCGCGCGCCCGGATTCGCGGAGCACGACGGCGCAGGCGCGTGGGCGACGCCTGGCCTGGTGGAATGCCATACGCATCTGGTATTCGGCGGCAGCCGCGCGGACGAGTTCAGGCGGCGGCTCGCAGGCGCAAGCTACGAGGAAATCGCGCGCTCGGGCGGGGGCATCGTCTCCACCGTGGCCGCGACGCGCAAAGCGAGTGAAGATGAATTGTTCGCAGCCGCGGCGCGGCGCCTGCGCCGCCTGATCGTCGAGGGCGTGACGGCGGTCGAAATAAAATCCGGCTACGGCCTCGATCTTCAGACCGAAGCGAAGATGCTGCGCGTCGCACGCCGGCTGGGGCGCGAACTGCCGGTGACGGTCTACACCACCTTTCTCGGCGCGCATGCGCTGCCGCCCGAGTATCGCGGCCGGCCCGACGACTATATCGAACTCGTTTGCGCGGACATGCTGCCCGAACTCGCGGCGCAGGGGCTGGTGGACGCGGTAGACGTCTTCTGCGAGAACATCGCGTTTTCAGTGGCGCAGAGCGAGCGCCTGTTCCAGGCGGCGGCGCGCCTGGGCCTGCCGGTGAAGATGCACGCGGAACAACTCTCGAATATCGGCGGCACGCAACTCGCGGCGCGCTACGGCGCCTTGTCCACCGATCATCTGGAGCATGCCGTCGAGGCCGACGTGGCGGCGATGAAGGGCGCGGGAACGGTCGCGGTCCTGCTGCCCGCGGCCTACTATTGCCTGCGCGAGACCAAACGGCCGCCGATAGAGCTGTTTCGCCGCCATGGCGTGCCCATGGCGCTGTCCACCGACTGCAATCCGGGTTCTTCACCCGTGCTCTCACCGCTGCTGACCATGAACATGGCCTGTACCCTGTTCGGTTTCACGGTCGAAGAGGCGCTGCAGGCGTACACGCGCAACGCGGCCATGGCGCTGGGCAAGGCGCAGTTGCACGGTGCGCTGGAGGCGGGCCGCGACGCGGATTTCGCGCTGTGGGATGTGGACGCTCCGGCGGAACTCGTCTACTGGCTGGGGGCGAGGCCGTGCCGCGCAGTGATACGGCACGGAAAACTCGTGCACGGCGTGGACTGACCGGGGGGCTTCCCCGGTGGATGCCCCACCGTTCCCTTCGTGAGATGATCTTGCGCGGACCGCGCATTCTTGCAGGCAGGAGACCGAGATGAAGATTCTGATAGTCGACGACGAGCCGGCGCACATCGCCGTGCTGGCCAATGCGCTCAAGGGCAGCTACGAGATCTTCACTGCGCAAAACGGCCACGATGCGATCCGCATTATGAAAGAGGCGCAGCCCGATCTGGTGCTGCTGGACATCATGATGCCGGAGCTGGACGGTTTGCAGGTCTGCCGCCTGATCCGGGCGGAAGAGGCTTATGCCGACATCCCCATCATCTTCGTGACGTCGATGGATGCGACGGAGGGCGAACTGCAGGGACTGGAACTGGGGGCGGTGGACTACATCACCAAGCCGGTGAACCTGAAGCTGGCGAAGCTGCGCATCCGCAACCAGATCGAGCTCAAGCGGCAGCAAATCATCGTCAAGGAACAGAATGCGCTGCTCACGCAGCAGAAGCAGGCGCTGGAAGCGACGCTGGGTCGCGTCAAACGCCTGGAAGGATTGGTCGCGATCTGCATGTGTTGCAAGAAGATGCGCACCGGCGACGACGCCTGGCAGCGGCTCGAACAGTACATAGGCGAACATTCGGACGCGGTGTTCAGTCACGGCCTGTGTCCGGAATGCTTCGAGCAACAGAAGAACTGCCTGGATTGAACCTGCTTACTGGAAATCCGAGATGAAGACTGCATTGACCGTCCTGCGCAACGCGCGGGTGTTTGCACCGCAATCCCTGGGCATCGTCGATCTGCTGCTGGCGGGGGAATCGATTGCCGCCGTCCTCGGCCGGGGCACGGCGATTAGCGGTATCCCCCTGACGGAGATCGACGCCGAGGGGAGGGTCGTGTGCCCGGGCTTCATCGACAATCACGTGCATGTGCTGGGCGGCGGCGGCGGCCTGGGCTTCGGCAGCCGGGCGCCGGAGATACAGGCGTCGCAACTCGCGCGCGCGGGCATCACCTCAGTCATAGGCATGCTCGGCTTCGACGCGACGACGAAGAGCATGGCGGCGCTCGTCGCCAAAACCAAGGGCTTGCGCGAAGACGGGCTCTCCGCCTGGTGCCTGACCGGGGCCACGCTGGAGCATCCGGTGCCTACGCTCACCGGCAAGATCAGGACGGATATCGCCTTCGTCGAGGAAATCATCGGCGTCGGCGAAATATCGATATCGGAACTGGGCTATGGTTACGACAGCTACGGCGCGGGCGCGCAGTACATCGCCGAAGCCGCGGTGGCGGGCCTGCTCGCCGGTCGCCTGGCGCGCAAGTCTGGCTATCTTTGCCTGCAGGTGCCGCCCTATCTGTCGCAGGTGCTCAAGCCCATGTTCGACGTGGTGGAGAAAACCGGCATCCCGATCAGCCATTTCGTACCTTCGCACGTGAACCAGACCGACGGTTACATGAGCGACGCGGAGCGCTGGGGCCGGCGCGGCGGCTGGGTGGACATCGGCGCGAACTATTCGCCGGAGAACAATTATGCGCGCGCGACCCTGCCCTCGAAGGCGTACACGCGACTGCTCGAAGCCGGCGTGCCGCTGGCGCAGATACTGATGAGCTCAGACGGCAACGGCGCGCCGCCCAAGGAGGAAAAGGGCGAGAACAAGCCCCGGGTGGCGAACTACATGCCGGTGGGCGCGCTGCACGCGGCCTGGAGCAGGATCGTGCAGGAGGAGGGGGCGGCGCTGGAGGATGCGCTGCGCATCGTGACCAGCAACGTCGCGCGCGCAACCGGACTGGCATCGAAGGGCGAGATCGCGCCGGGGAAGGATGCCGACCTGCTCGTGTTGAACGAGGACCGCTCCATCCACAGCGTGATCGCGCGCGGCAAAGTCATGGTGCAGGACGGCGCGCCGGTCGTGCGCGGCATGTTCGACGAGATTCTTCTGCGCGAACTCGGCTGAGGCCGGGCGGGCGCCCGAGGCGGTGCGCCGCGGCTAGACCGCCTGGCTGCTGATGCGCACGTCGGCCAGGGCCAGGCGATCGGCGAGGTTGCGCACCAGTGTGCGCATGAAGCTGCCGTGGCAGGACTTGCTCATGTGGTCCAGGGCCGCGTCTTCGAACTCGGCCAGAATCACGTCGGACATGGCCTCGACCGTCGCCTGCCGCGGCAGGTCCCCGCCGCAGATGTAGCCCATTTCGCCGAAGAATTCGCCGGCGCGGATGACGTTCAGCAGGCGCCCGGACTGCGTGACCTTGACGTCGCCCTGCGCCAGAAAGAACATGCTGCGGCCCGGATCGCCCTCGCGCACGATCTCGCTGCGCGCGTGCAGGCGCGTCCAGTGGCCGGCGTGCACCAGTTCCCATATTTCGGGATCGGACAGAGCGGACAGCATGGGCACGCGCTTGAGCGCCGCGTAGCGCTCGCTGTCCGGAATCGACCGCTGCTGTCCGCTCAGGCGGCCGATCTCGGCCAGTTCCAGCGCGAGATCGGCCCAGTTCGCGTAGCGTTCTTCTGGCTGCTTCCTCAGCATCTTGAGCACGATGCGGTCCACGTCGCCCGAAAGCGCGGGATTGAGCCGGCTAGGCGGCAGCGGTTCGTCGTGGATGATCTTGCGGATCAGTTCGGTGATGTTCTCGGCCGCGAACGGCCGCGTTCCCGTCAGCAGTTCGTACAGCACCACACCCAGGCAGTACATGTCGGTGGCGTGGGTCAGCGGCTTGGCGCTGACCTGTTCCGGCGACATATAGGCGGGGGATCCGATATTGACCGGCTGGGTGATGTCGCGATTCTGCAGGAACGCCGCGCCGAAATCGGTGATCTTCACGTCGCTGCCGTCGACGATCAGGATGTTCGCCGGCTTGATATCCCTGTGGATGACGCCCTGGCGGAATGCGAAATCCAGCGCGCCGCAGCACTTGAAGCCGATCTGGACCGCGTCTTCGGGCGAGAGCAGGCTGCCGGGGCTGGTGTGGCGGGAGAGATTGTCCCCCGGAACGTACTCCATCACGATGTAGCCGGCCTCGTCGGTGACGACGGCGTCGAGTATGGACGCGATGTGGGGGTGGGTCAGCTTGCCCGCGAGGGAGGCTTCCTTCAGGAACTGCTTGCGCAGCACGGCGCCGAATTCGGGATCCTGGAACACGGCGGGATCGATGATCTTCACCGCCACTTCGTCGCCGGAAAAAGTGTCGATGGCGCGATAGACCGCGCCCGAACTCCCCTTGCCGAGGAGATCCTTCAATTCGTACTTGCCGAAAACGCTGTTCATGCTCGCTCCTGAACGAAGGCCGGTATCGCGGCAGGCTAGACCACGGTTTGCGGCTGTTCGATCATTTTCTGGTAGATCAGGCTTTGCAGGATCATGTTGTCGTTGGGCTGCAGGTCCTGGAATTCGACGCCGTGATGCACCAGCGGCGGCTGCGCAGCCGAGTTCAGGTCGTCGTCGCGCAGTACGGTGCGAATGACGGCGTTCGTCGTCAGATACAGATCCATGTTGTGCAGATTGACCCGGAACGACAGCCTCATCTTCTGCCCGGCCTTTCCCAGGGGATTGCGCGCGTCTACGCGGGCGCCGCTGGAACTGATGTTCACGATCATGCCCGACAGCGCCTGGCGCGCCTCGTTTTCGGGATCGGCGATGGAAGCGATGATCTTGAGCTTGATCCGCGGCGATTTGCGGATCACGGCGCCCTGTATTTCGTCGGGAAACGACAGGTGCAGATAATCGAAGGGGACGCGGCACACGCGCCTGACGCTGCAGGTGAAGCCGAAGGCATTCTGCCTGGAAAAAACGCGCGCCACGATATTCTCGTCCTCGAGCAGCGGCAGGCGCACGCCATGCGCCATGGGCGCGGTGACGAGCACGCTGACACGGTCGAGATAGCCCACGAGCTTGACGATGTGGCGCTCGGTGCCGAGTTGCGCCGGCGGCTGTAGCTGGATGCGATCGCCGATCTTGAGATTCATGTCGTCGAACGTGAGGCGGCCTTCGGGCGCGCCGGACAGGTCGATGTCCGGCGTTTCGTCGACTGCCTCCTGCGACGGTTCGGAGGCGGATTGCCAGACCAGTTCGCGCAGGGGCGCGGCCTGCATCAGCGCGGAGAGCTGCGCCTCGCTCTCGATCGACTCGCCCTGCGCTTTGAGCATCTTGTTGTTCTGATCGTAGAGCGCCCATGGAAGGGGTTGGCCTAGTTGGAGGTCGCATTTTTCAACCGGGATGAGGCTCAAGTGCAAAGCTCCTGTTACCGACTGCGGAATGACTCCGTATAATTGCCTAATCCACTGTTCTTCGCAAGGACGATTGATCGTCGGGGAAGCGGCTGTGCGCGCAGGCAACAAGCGTTTTTTTCGATTCAGGAGCCAAGGAATATGACGACAGCAGCGACAGAGCCTTATACCGGTGTGTTTCCGATCGCGCCGACGCCGTTTGCCGACTCGGGCGATCTCGACCTGGACGGGATGCGCCGGGTGCTCGACTGCATGGTCGACCAGGGCGTGGACGGCATCTGCATTCTGGCGAATTACTCGGAGCAGTTCCTGCTCACCGACGCGGAGCGCGACGCGCTACTCGATCTGTGCCTCGCGCATGTCGCCGGCCGCGTGCCGGTGATCGTCACCTGCAGCCACTTCAGCACGCGCATCGCGGCCGAGCGTGCGAAGAGCGCGGCCGCGGCGGGCGCGCGCATGCTCATGCTGATGCCGCCTTATCACGGGGCGTCGCTGCGCGCCGACGAGAACGGCATCGTCGAGCACTACGCGCGCGTGGCCGAAGCCGCGGCGATCCCGATCATGGTGCAGGACGCGCCGCTCTCCGGCGTGAACCTGCCGGTGGCGCTGCTCGCGCGTCTCGCGCGCGAAGTGCCGCTGGTGCGCTATTTCAAGATAGAGGTGCCGGGCGCGGCGGCCAAATTGCGCGGACTGATCGCGGCGGGCGGCAAGGCCGTGGCCGGACCGTTCGACGGCGAGGAATCGATTACCCTGATGGCCGACCTCGATGCCGGCGCGACCGGCACCATGCCGAGCGCGCTGCTGCCCGATCTGATCAAACTGGTGCTCGCCCATCACCGCGCCGGCCGGCGCGCGGAAGCGCTCGCGGCATACGCGCGGATTCTGCCGCTGATCAACTTCGAGAACCGGCAATGCGGCCTGCGCGCGACCAAGGCGGTCATGGCCGAGGGCGGAGTGATCCGGAGCGAAGCGGTGCGCCATCCGCTGGAGGCGCTGCATCCGGCGACGCGCGCCGGCCTGCTGGAGCTTGCGCGCGCTGTCGATCCGGTCGCCTTGCGCTGGGGCAGGTAGGCCGAAAGCGCGCGATCCGGCGGCGTACGTTCGAGGCTGGTTGCAGAGGATTTGCAAACCGGCAGGAATATGCTGTATGATTCAAACAACCGTTTGAAACATGCGTATACATTCCCATGGCTGAAATC
>CAYNVY010000212.1:0-7629 GCA_964400745.1 uncultured Enterobacteriaceae bacterium
CGGCGCTCCCAGCAGGCAGGCGCGCTCGATCGCGCTTTTCAGCTCGCGCACGTTGCCCGGCCAGGGGTACGCGAGCATCAGGCCTTCGGCGCGCGCCGACAGCGTGCGCGCGCGCGTGCGCCCCTGTCCGGCCTGATCGTCGAGGAAACGCCGCGCCAGCCACAGGATGTCCTCCTTGCGCTCGCGCAGCGGCGGCACGTGCAGCCTGACCACATTGATGTAGTAGTACAGTTCCTCGTTGAATTCACCGGTCTCCACCAATGCCTTGAGATCCTGATGGGCGGCGCAGACGATGCGCAGATCGACCGGGATGCGCTCATCGCCGCCCATGCGTACGACCATGCGTTCCTGGATCGCGCGCAGCAGCTTGCCTTGCAGCGCCGCCGGCACATCCCCGATTTCGTCGAGGAACAAGGTTCCGCCGCCGGCCAGTTCGAACGCGCCCTTGCGCAGCCGCGCCACGCCGCCCGCAACCGGCTTCTCGTATCCGAACAACTCCGCCTCCAGCGCGCTTTCGGCTATGGCGCCGCAGTTGAGCGCGATGAAGGGGCGCGAACCGTCGGGGTAGCGCTGTCGATGCAGCGCGAAGGCCAGCCGCTCCTTGCCTACACCTTGCTCGCCGGTGATGAGCACATTGCTGCTGACCGAGCCCAGCTTCACCAGGGTCGCTTCGAGCTGACGCATCGCCGGCGAGTCGCCCAGCTGCGCGCCCCTGCCTTCGGGCGCGGCTGCGCCGGTCAGGTTGCGGATTTTCTCCAGCAGCGACTCGATCTCGAACGGCTTGGTGATGTAGTCGGTGGCGCCGAGCTTGAGCAGTCTGACCGCCTGATCGATTTCGCCGTAACCGGTAATGAACAGATAAGGCGGCAGCGGAGCCACTTCGCGCGACAGGCTGGCAAAGAGCGCCTCGCCGGAAATGTCCGGCAGGCGGATGTCGCTCAGCACCAGGTCGTAATGCCGGCGCGGCATTTCCAGCATGGCTGCGCCGCCGGTGCGGAACCATTCGCAGGCGTATCCCTCCAGCTCGAAGCGGTCGACCAGGGCCTCGCCTACGATTTCGTCGTCTTCGATCAGACAAAGGCGCGGAGGGACGGCGGAATTCATTCGTGTGCACCGATAGGCAGAGTCACCGTGAATGCGGTCCGCCCCACGCCCTCGCGCAGTTCGCTCCGGACTGCGATGTCGCCGCCCAGCTGGCGCACGATTTGATAGCACACCCAGAGCCCGAGTCCGCGGCCGCGCTCGTCCTCGTTGGCGAAGGGCTCGAACAGGTGGGCGGTCTGCATTTCGCTCAGCACCTGTCCGCCGTTGACCACGGTCATCGTCAGCATCGTGCCGCTGGATGCGATGTGGACGCCGACCTCACCGCCGGGGGTCGACGCCTGCACGGCGTTGAGCAGCAGATTGATCAGGACCTGGCGCACCGCGGTCGAGGGCAGCGAAAGCGGCGCATGCAACAGGCTGTCCCAGCGCAGGCTCAGGTGTTTCTCGCGCGCCTGCGGTTCGATCAGGGTGCGCACGTCTTCCATGTCCTGGGGCAGGAGGTCGCGGCTCTTCACCTTCGCCTCCACCAGCAGCGCGCCTACGGTGTCTTTGATCTGCATCAGTCCGCGCTCGAGCAGGGTCAGGGTTTTCAGGGTGCGCGGGTTCAGCTCGCCATGATGGCGCAGGGTGTTGAGCGCCGTGAGCATGCCGAGCAGCGGGTTGTTGATTTCGTGCGCGATGCCTGCGGTCAGCTTGCCGATCGCGGCCAGTCGCTCCGAATGGATCATCTGGTTCTCGATCTGCGCCTTTTCGCGCAATTCCTGCAGCGTGCGGTTGTAGGCATGGTAGAGGCGTCCGAGCTCGTCCTGATAGTCGTACAGTTCGGGCGCGAGATCGTCCGGAAGCCGGCGTCCCAGCTCCTCCATCTGCTCGGTGAGCCGCACCAGCGGCACCGCCGTGCGCTGGCCCCAATACCAGCCGATCGGCAGCAGCAGCACGATGACCAGGACTGCGATCAGCGCCGCCTGTCCGGCGCTTTTCTGAAAGCGCGATTGCAGCACCTTCTTCGAGTAGATCTGCACCAGGGTGCCCAGATGCGCCTCCTCTTCCCGGATCGCCGTAGCCACGAACAGGTGGTCGGAACCGTCCGGTTCGATCACGCTGGCTTCGCGGCCCGGTCGTTCGATCACCCCGGACAGGGCGGCGAAATCAGGCGACAGCTGCCGGAAATCGGCGAGCATCGGTATGTCCTCCGGATTGGTGGAGACGTACACCTGTCCCTTTCGGTCGAGCACCACGAAGGATTCCGCCTGGCCCGGACTGTCGCCCGGTTCGCGGCTGAAGGGCGCTTTGATGATCTCGTATGTGCGCCACACCTGGTCGTGCAGCATGGCCGGGAACAGCGTGGCCGCCATGGTCCGGCCCTGGGTCGTCGCGTCGCGCCGCAGATCGCTTTTCAGTTCCTGGTAGGAACTCAGCAACAAGGTGGTGGCTATGATCGTCGCCGTGCCCACGATCAACAGGCTTCCCCACAGCGGCACTTTGTAGCGAAAACTCAGATTGAGCAGGAAGCGCATCGAGCGGCGGGTTCCTCAAGACCCGTTGCAAATTGAATTTTGCGACGGTCCAATACGCGGTAGCATGAGGGGAGAGTTTGCCTCGTATTGAATCAAGTTCTCAGCCCTCGCCGGATGCGCGCATCATCTCGGCCACTCCGTTGTAGAGATCGGGGTTGCCATGGATGAAGCCATCCAGATTGAGGCGTTGCAATAGTTCCTTGCCCTGGCGGTCGTCGCGCATCGCGAGCAGCATCCTCTGCATTGCGGAAAAATCGGCTTCCGGCAAATTGCGGCGGGCAACGAGCGGCGGAAACCCGAATTCCGCCGATTTGTTCGCCACCAGGGTGCGGCGCGTGATTTCCGGCTTCACCGCGTCGAGCGAATCCCACACGTAGCCGTCGACCGAACCGCCCAGCGCAAGCCCGTCCGCCACGGCTTCGATGAGTTTGTCGTGGGAATAGGTGAAAAAGGTCTTGGCGAAGAATTTGGCCGGATCTTCGCCCATCTTGCGCAACTGGTAGCGGGGAACGACATACCCCGTAAACGAGTAGGGGTCGGTGTAGGCGAATATCTTCCTGCGCATCTGATACAGGCTCTGGTATTCCGGATGCCTTGCGGAGACGATCAGATAGGCGCGGTAATAGGGTTGCGATCGATACAGAGGCACTGCCAGCAGGCGCACCTGTTTCCTGAGATAGACGTACGGGTAGGAACAGATCCAGGCCATGTCGACCTGTTCCGAGCGCAACAACTCCATGGCATCCTGATAGCTGTTGCGCTGCACGATTTCGACCGGGCGATTGAGCCGATTCTCCATGTAGCGCCGCCAGTCGGCCAGCAAGCCGTGCTGGGTGTGCAGGATCGCCGGCGTCGTGCCCACGCGCAGGGCCTTGGTCTCGACCGCAGGGCGCGCCGGCGTCATGGCCAGAGCGGTGCAGGCTCCCAGAAATGTTCTACGCGTCAGCTTCATCATTGAACTTTGCGCCGAAGGTTCTCGCGCGCATTATCGCACCGCCGGGTTCTTGCCGAGAGCGCCTGGCAGAAAACGGGCAAGGTTGACTATCCACGCGGCTTCCAGGCCATTTTGCCCTGAAAGTGCCCGTCCCGCCTGGACATTGGTACAGCGACTGTCTTCTCCGTTGGTATTGAGGATTCCGGCGCCGCGGTGAGCGCGCCGCGTCAAAGCTGCGCCGTGGCCCAGCGCACGATGTCCTGCGCCGACATCGCGCCAGCCTGCCGTGCCACTTCGCGCCCGTGTTTGAACAGCGCAAGCGTCGGAATGCTGCGGATATTGTATTGGGCGCCGAGCGCTTGTTCCGCCTCGGTGTCCACCTTGGCCAGGCGCACCCGGGGTTCGAGCATGCCTGCGGCCTGGACGAACTGCGGCGCCATCGTCTTGCACGGGCCGCACCAGGGCGCCCAGAAGTCCACCAGCACCGGGATGTCGTTGCGCTCTATGTGCTTGGCAAACGTGGCCGCGGTCAGTTCCACCGGGTGCGCGCTAAACAGCGGCCGGTGGCATGCGCCGCAGTTGGTCGCCTGGTCCAGCTTTGCGGCGAGTACGCGGTTGACGCCGTTGCAGTGCGGGCAGACGAGATGCAGTGATTCGCTCATGGCGTTCCATCGCTTGATGTGACTTCGTAGTAGCTGGGGGCGGCAGGGTCGAAAATCAAATCCTCGTCCAACTGCGGCACCACCACCACCGGCGCGAAGCCGCCGCCGGGCGTGCGGAAATTGGTCGTCTGGCCGGAATACATGCGCGCGGCGAGGAGCAGCACCTTGCCCTCGTAGGTGTAGGCGCGCACGTCGAATTTCAGGTCGGACTGAACGCCATCGAGCTCGATCGCGCGCTCGCCCGGTGGCACCAGCGCCTGCGCGACAAAATCACCCGCCTGGATTTCGCCCCAGACCCGGCGCGTGAGTTTGTCGCCGCGGTAGGCTGCCTTGCCGCCGTAACCGGCTACCGGTTTGAAAAAGAGGCGCCGGCGTTCGGCCCAGAGTTCATCGGCGCGTTCTGCTGTTACCGATCGGGTCTGCGGCACGACCGCCTTGAGCAGATCGCGATCGGCCTCGGCCGCGTTCCAGGCGGCAAGCAATGCGTCGTCGCTCAGGGCGATGAGGTTGCGCTTGTCCGCGTGCAGCGCATGCGCGCGCGGGTGCGGGGTCAGCACGACGCTGCCTGCTTCGTAGGCTTCGCGCAAGGCGCGGTGTTCGGGTTCGGCAAGATAGAAATCGGTCAGGCGGTTGTAGACCATGTCCACCACAGCGCCCTGGTGCCAGAGTTTGCCCTTGCGCTGCTCGAGTTCCCTCGGATCGACGATGTGCGCCACAAGTCCGTGGCTACGGAACATCTGCTGCAGCAATTCGAACTCCGGCGCGAGATACTGCGCGGCAGGCGCGTCGTCCACGATCGCCACCGTGACTATGGGCGCCTCGCCGCGCTGACGCCGCCACTCGGCGATGAACATATCGAAGAACGACTGTTCCCGCGTTTGCAGTTCTGCGTTCGACGTAAAGGCCCAATGCATCGCTTCGCAGCACGAGCGCTGGGCGCGCGCTAGCGCCGCCGTCAGCAAGGCGCCGCCGGCATTGGTATTGATCTCGATCAGCCGCGGGCCTTGCGGACCCAGGTGAAAGTCGTAGCCCATGAATGCCCCCGCCGGGCCGAATGCGTGTTGCGCAATCGCCGGCGCGCGCGCCAGGGCCGCTGCCTGGTATTGCGGCAGCGCGATGACGCGCTCGATCGCTGCCACCGTGTCCGCGATGGTGGCCGCCATCTCGGGCGAAACAAATACGACGGTTGACGAAAACAGGTGCGGCCGCGTCTGCGCGATGCTGTGCGCCATGCCGGCCAGGCAGGGATCGCTTTCCAGATTCTCGCGCAGGCGGTCTTGATTCAGCGTGCGGCAATAGCATGCCCGGTTCAGGCCTTCAACCGTGTTCAAGCCGGACGAGGCGGCGCGGTTCAGAGAGGTCATTTATTCGCTTTTCGATTGATGTCTGCGCGGGCCGGTCGATCAGATCGGCATGCCGAGCAGTCTGCCGGTGATCTTGCGCGCCAGCGGCGCCAGGAAAAAGATGACCGGCACGCCCACGACATAGGCGATCGCGAATGCGCGCAACCAGCGGCTGACGAAATCCTGCACCAGACCGACGTTGACGAAAGTGATGACCAGGGTCATCAGCGAAATCATCATGGCGCCCATGATGAAAGAAAACACCAGGTGAAACTTCTTTTGCGGATTCATGCGTGCAATGCTATTCAATTCGCTCTGCCATTATTGCGCCGCCGCTGCATGCGCCGCCATTTCGATGCGTCGCACTTTGACTTTCACCTCTACCCGTGATCCGAGTCGATTGATCATCGCCATAAGACGTTCGACACTGATGCGCCGAAAATCCGCGTTGCGCACACGCGAGAAGTCTCCCGCGTCGATCCCCGTGAGGCCCTGCGCCTTTCTCACGCTCAATTCGCCCCGATCGAGCGTCTTGATAATTTCAGCGGCGAGGATCGCCTTCAACTGGCGAACGTCAGCGTCGGCCGCATCGAAGTCCCGATAGATGTTTCCACTCCCGCGGGTAAGCTCAAGCGGTTCCTTTTTCATCGCAATTGCTCCTTTAGTCGCGCTAACCGATCCTTGATCAAATCAATTTCGTGTTTCGGGGTCTTGATGCCGTGCGTTGATTTTTTCTGAAACGCGTGAACCACCCAAAGCTCCTCCCCGAGCTGCACCGCATAGACCACGCGAAAGGCATTGCCCCGGTAGGGCAGTGCAATCTCAAAGACTCCCGACCCGAGCCCTTTCATCGGTTTCGCTATTACGGCTTTGCCACCCTCAGCGGCAATGCTCAACGCATCAAGAACGGTTTCCCGCGCGCTTGCAGGAAATCCTTCGAATTCTTTGCGCGCCGGAGTGATCCAGGAAACCGGCCTGGTTGTCCTTATTCTTATCTCCTCCCGCTCTTTGTATGTTGGCAGAAATACCAACATACGTCAAGTTGAAGATCCCCTAAACTCTTTATGGCGGCCCCGACCAGGTGTCCGTCGGGGTCGGGCTTTGTGCGAGCATATGACGGTCAGCCGATTGACAAGCGCGCGTATTCTTCCTGCAGCAGGTTCTCGGCATCAGTAGCGTTGCCCAACCGGTGCCGTAGCCAGCCGCGCAATTCGGCTTCATGCGCGTGCCAGGCTGTCATCAGGCAATTCACGCCTTGATTCCCGCCTCGTACCAGCCCTTGCTCGCATTCACCACCTTCACCACGAGCAGCATCACCGGCACCTCGATCAACACGCCGACTACCGTGGCCAGTGCCGCGCCCGATTCGAAGCCGAACAGGCTGATCGCCGCGGCCACGGCCAGCTCGAAGAAGTTCGATGCGCCGATCAGGGCGGAAGGGCCGGCCACGCACCAGGCGACGCCGAGGCGGCGGTTGAGCCAGTAGGCGAGACCGGCATTGAAATAGACCTGGATCAGGATCGGCACGGCGAGCAGCGCAATGACCAGCGGCTGCCGGGTGATCTGCTCGCCCTGCAGACCGAACAACAGCACCAAAGTTAGGAGCAGCGCGACCAGCGATACCGGGCCGAGCAGCGACAGTGCCTGCGATAGCGCCGCCTCGCCTCCCCTTGCCAACAATGCGCGCCGCCAGAGTTGCGCGATCGCCACAGGCACGATGATGTAGAGCAGGACGGACAACAGCAACGTGCCCCAAGGCACGATGATGGATGATAGTCCGAGCAGAAGGCCGACGATCGGAGCGAAGGCAACCACCATGATGGTGTCGTTGAGCGCGACCTGTCCAAGCGTGAAGTTCGGCTCGCCATCGACCAGATTCGACCAGACAAACACCATCGCCGTACAAGGCGCGGCGGCAAGCAGGATGAGACCAGCCGTATAGCTGTCGATCTGGTCCGCGGGCAGATACGGCCTGAACAGATGGCCGATGAACAGCCAGGCGAGCAGCGCCATCGAGAACGGCTTCACCAGCCAGTTGATTCCGACGGTCGCGGCAATCCCCCGCCAGTGTCCGCCAACGGTACCGAACCCCCCGAGGGCCACCCTGCGCAGCCTGGGAATGAACAACC
>CAYNVY010000213.1:0-7608 GCA_964400745.1 uncultured Enterobacteriaceae bacterium
CGGCACCGGCGACATCCAGCTGACCCTGGCGCAGCAGGTGCCGGTGACCGGCGCCGTGATCGTCACCACGCCGCAGGATATCGCCCTGATCGATGCGCGCAAAGGCCTGAAGATGTTCGAGAAGGTGGGCATTCCCATCATCGGCATCGTGGAGAACATGAGCACCCACATCTGCTCGAAGTGCGGACACGAGGAGCACGTTTTCGGCGCCGGCGGCGCGGAAAAGATGTGCAAGGACTACAAGGCCGAATTCCTCGGCGCGTTGCCGCTGGACATCCGCATCCGCGAGCAGACCGACTCGGGCAAGCCCAGCGTGGTGGCCGATCCCGACGGCCGCATCGCCGAGACCTATCGCAAGATTGCGCGCCGTGTGGCGGTGAAGATTTCGGAGCAGGCGAAGGACATGAGCGCCAAGTTTCCGACCATCGTCGTACAAAATACCTAGCGGCCGTCGGTTTCCGGGCAATCCGGAAACCGCTTCCCGCTTTGGCGGACCTGCGCCCATTGCCCGGAAACCCGCGCCCCTATTGGCTTCCAGCCAGGTCGACAACTCAATTCACTGGGCCAGGCGCAATTCAAACGCAATTTCTGCTTGGCCTCCCGCCCCAATCTGGCTATGATAGCCAGATGAAAACCGCCTCGATTTCCGAAGCCAAGAACCGCCTTTCCGCCTACATCGATCTCGTGCGCAAAGGCGAGTCCGTGTTGATCACCGACCGCAACACGCCGGTGGCGCAACTCGTCCCGTTGCAGCGCGCGGCGAGCGCCGGGGACGAGGCCTGGCTGCAGGCGCTGGAGCGCAAGGGTCTCATCAAGCGCGCCAGCAAGCGCGCACCGTCGGCACTGCTGCAATCGCCGCCGCCGAAACTGCCGCCGGGCGTAAGTGTGCTCGACACGCTCCTGGAAGAACGACGCAAGGGCCGGTGAAGTTCTGGGACAGTTCAGCCGTGGTGCCGCTGCTGGTGCACGAGGCGGCGACCCCGTTCTTCAAATCGATCTACGCACGCGATCCGCTCATGACGGTTTGGTGGGGCACGAAAGTGGAGTGCGCTTCCGCGCTGGCGCGCTACGAGCGCGATCCGCGCCTGTCGGCGAGCAAGGCCATTGCCGCGGGCTTTCGCAGGCTCGATGATGCCGCGAGCCATTGGTATGAAGTCGCGGCAAGCGTTTCCGTCAAGGAGATGGCGCTGGTTTTGTTGCGCCGCCACACCTTGCGCGCGGCAGATGCGCTGCAATTGGCGGCGGCGTCCATCTCGCGCGAGGAAAAGGGGGCGGCCTGGGAATTCGTGTGTGCCGACCGGCACCTCGTACAGGCGGCTATCAAGGAGGGATTCGAAGTGTTGTCACCGGGGGATGCATGACCATCAAGTCTGACAAATGGATACGCCGCATGGCGGCGGAGCACAAGATGATCGATCCGTTCGAACCGGGGCAGGTGCGCACGGTGAACGGGCAGAAGATCGTGTCCTACGGCACCTCGAGCTACGGCTACGACATCCGCTGCTCGAACGATTTCAAGATCTTCACCAACATCAACTCGACCATCGTCGATCCGAAGAACTTCGACGAGAAATCGTTCGTCGATTTCAAGGGCGATGTCTGCATCATCCCGCCCAACTCGTTCGCGCTCGCGCGCACGGTGGAATATTTCCGCATTCCGCGCAACGTGCTCACGGTCTGCCTGGGGAAATCGACCTATGCGCGTTGCGGCATCATCGTCAACGTCACGCCCTTCGAGCCCGAGTGGGAAGGCTACGTGACGCTGGAATTTTCCAACACCACGCCGCTTCCGGCGAAGATCTACGCCAACGAAGGCGTGGCGCAGGTGGTGTTCTTCGAGTCGGATGAGGTGTGCGAGACTTCGTACAAGGATCGCGGCGGCAAATACCAGGGTCAGCAGGGCGTGACGCTGCCCAAGATCTAATTCAGTCAGGCAGGGGCGCTTCTCCCGCCACCACCCTGATCTCCACATCCCCCAGAGTGACGACCTGGCCGATCCGTATCTTGCAGGTCTTGCGCAGTTCCACGGTTCCATCCACGCAAACGCCGCCGCCCGCCACCAGCGCCTTGCCTGCGCCGCCGCTGTCGGCGAGGCCGGTCAGCTTGAGCAGTTGGTTCAATTGCACGAACTCGCGGTTCAGGCAGAAATCGATTTGTTGCATAGTGATCCTTCAGTAAAGGCAATGCCAGCGAGTCAGACGGCTTTCCGCTGTCCATAAATTTCTGCGCTGCAGCGAGAGTCTGGAACTTTCCCGGCGTGCGTCTTACGTTCTGTAGCTTTTAGCCTCGAAGCGGCAGAATACAATTGTCCCGATGCCAGCTTCACGTAGCGGCTTCAGGCGGCCTCCAGTACTGCTCGCTTGATCTTCTGCAGCGGGCGCGATTTATTGCTCTGCCAAAGATCGTAATCGATCTGCATCCGCAGCCACGCTTCGGCGCTTCCGCCGTTCTCCGGCCCGAGCCATGCCTCGATACGCCGCGCCAGATCGACCGAGATACCGGCTCGCTCGTTGAGTACTCGCGACAAGGCCACGCGCGAAACGCCGAGTTGCCGTGCCGCCTCGGTCACCGTCAGCCCCAGTGCCGGTAGCACGTCTTCGCGCAGTATCGAAGCCGGGTGCGGCGGGTTGTGCATCTTCGTCATAGCAGTGCCTCTCAGTGATAGTCCTCGTAATCCACCAGAATCGCATCTTCGCCTTCGAATTCGAACGTCATTCGCCAGTTGCCATTCACCGACACTGCCCAACGCCCGGTAGAGAGCGAATGCAGCTTCCATCCCGGAATATTCATATCTTTCGCGGTGCGCGCGGTATCGAGCTTTTTCAACTGTCTCGATAATCGCGCAGCGTGGTGTGGCTGAATTCCCGCCTTTGAACTGGTTTCGAAAAACCGCCGCAGGCCGGCGTGGAGAAAGCGTTTGATCACGGAGTAAGTGTATCTCCTGTAGATACACATTGCAAGCCTTGCTCCCGCGTTACCGGACCTTCGGCCGTGCGGGTGCTGTGCTGAACGTCAACAGGGAGTCAGGAGGGATTTCCCAGCACCAGCGACGCGCCGCGCTCCGCGATCATCAATGTCGGCGAATTCGTGTTGCCCGAGGTGATCGTCGGCATGATGGAGGCGTCGATTACCCGCAGGCCTTCGATGCCGCGCACGCGCAGTTGCGGGTCGACCACCGCGGCAGGGTCGTCTGCCCGGCTCATTTTGCATGTGCCCACCGGGTGGAAGATCGTGGTGCCGACATTGCCCGCTGCCTCGATCAGTTCCTCGTCGGTCTGGAAGCCGGGGCCGGGCAGGAATTCCTCGGGGGCGTACTTCTTCATCGTCTCGGTGCCGAGCACGACGCGGCGCGCGAGGCGCAGCGAGCGGATCGCGATCGCCTGATCCTCGGGTGCGGAAAGGTAATTGAGCGTGATCGCGGGCGCCGCGCGCGGGTCGGGCGATTTGATGCGGATGTGGCCGCGCGAGCCCGGTCGCAGGTTGCACACGCTTGCGGTGAACGCGGGAAAGGGATGCAGCGGGTCGCCGAACTTGTCCAGCGACAAGGGTTGCACGTGAAATTCGAGGTTGGGCGTGGCCTGCGCCGGGTCGCTCTTGACGAAGGCGCCCAGCTGCGACGGCGCCATGGTCAGGGGACCGGTGCGATGGAGCGCGTACTCGAGCGCCATCTTCGCCTTGCCCCACCAGGAATTGGCCATGGTGTTGAGCGTAAGCACGTTCTTCACCCTGAACGCTGCGCGCAGCTGTAGGTGGTCCTGCAGGTTTTCCCCCACCGGCAATTCGTGCGCCACCGGAATACCATGATTCCGCAGCAGCGCGGCCGGGCCTATGCCCGAAAGTTGCAGGATTTGCGGGCTGCCGATCGAACCGGCTGCCAGTATCGTCTCGCGCCTGGCGGCGGCATAGCTCTCCTCGCTGCCCTGAAAGAATTCCACGCCGGTCACGCGGCGGCCCTCCAGGCGCAGTTTCTTCACCTGCGCGCCGGTGATGACCTTCAGGTTGGGCCGGTTCATTGCCGGGCGCAGAAATGCCTTGGAACTGCTGACGCGCACGCCGCTTCTCTGGTTCACCTCGAATCTGGAGCTGCCGGCATTGTCGCCGCGGTTGAAATCGTCGACCTTGGCGATGCCGGCCTCTGCGGCGGCGTCGCGAAACGCATCCAGGATCTCCCAGGACAGGCGCTGGCGCTCGACGCGCCATTCATGGCCTGCGCCGCCGTCCGCGCCTTCCCTCGCGCCGTGGAAGGCGTCCGCGCCGCGCCAGTGATCCTCCGATTGCCGGAACACCGGCAGCACGTTCTGCCACGACCAGGCGGCATCGCCGGTCTCGTGCGCCCAGCCGTCGTAGTCCCGCCCCTGGCCGCGCAAGTAGAGCATGGCGTTGATCGAAGAGCTGCCGCCCAGCACCCGGCCGCGCGCGTAGAGGATGGAGCGGCCGTTGAGTCCCGGTTCGGGCTCCGTCTTGTAGCACCAGTCGGTGCGCGGATTGCCGATGCAGTAGAGGTAGCCGACCGGGATGTGGATCCAGATCCAGTCGTCCTTGCCGCCGGCCTCCAGCAGCAGCACCGAATTCGCCGGATCGGCCGAGAGACGGTTGGCGAGCAGGCTGCCCGCGGTGCCGGCGCCGACGATGATGTAATCAAAGGTATCCATGATTTTCAACGTATCCAGTTTCGCTTAGGTTCAAAGCCTAGTCCGAACCGGGACCATCGGCAAGCGCGCGGAAGAAGCACGCCTCCGATGGCCAATTATTCTGCTTGACCGGCGGAAGACGGGGGTATAATCCGCCCGAAATTGGCCCGAGTTCTCACCTAAAATCGAGCAGCATGGCCCGCATTCCACACCGCCAGTCCGCAATTCAGCGCCTTGATGCGCACGCGTCCGCGTACGCACATCTGCGCCTGCCCGCCTGAAATCCGCTTGAGCCCGCTATCTGCAGTACAGGGCCATTGTTGCCCTGATGTCCGGAGAACCGCATGAAATTTCGTTTTCCCATAGTCATCATCGACGAAGACTTCCGTTCGGAAAACACCAGCGGTCTCGGCATCCGCGCACTCGCCAAGGCGATGGAAGACGAGGGCATGGAAGTGCTGGGAGTGACGAGCTACGGCGACCTGTCGCAGTTCGCGCAGCAGCAGAGCCGCGCCTCGGCTTTCATCCTGTCGATCGACGACGAGGAGTTTACCCCGGGGCCGGAACTCGATCCGGCGGTGCTGAGCCTCAGGAAATTCATCGACGAGATCCGTTTTCGCAACGCCGATATACCGATCTATCTCTACGGCGAGACCCGCACCTCGCGCCACATCCCGAATACCGTGCTGCGCGAGCTGCACGGCTTCATCCACATGTTCGAGGACACGCCGGAGTTCGTCGCGCGCCACATCATCCGCGAGGCGCGCGCCTATCTCGACGGGCTGTCGCCGCCGTTTTTCCGCGCGCTGGTGCACTACGCGCAGGACGGCTCCTACTCCTGGCATTGTCCCGGGCACTCGGGCGGGGTGGCGTTCCTGAAAAGGCCGGTGGGGCAGATGTTCCACCAGTTCTTCGGCGAGAACATGCTGCGCGCCGACGTGTGCAACGCGGTGGACGAACTGGGCCAGTTGCTCGATCACACGGGGCCCGTGGCGGCCTCGGAGCGCAACGCGGCGCGCATCTTCGGCGCCGACCATTGTTTTTTCGTCACCAACGGCACCTCGACTTCGAACAAAATGGTGTGGCACGCCAACGTCGCGCCCGACGACATCGTCGTCGTCGACCGCAACTGCCACGTGTCTATCCTGCACGCGATCACCATGACCGGCGCGATTCCGGTGTTCCTCACGCCCAAGCGCAACCACCTGGGCATCATCGGACCGATCCCGCTGGAGGAGTTCAGCCCGGAGAACATCCAGAAGAAGATCGAAGCCAATCCGTTTGCGCGTGTGGCGAAGAGGAAAAAGCCGCGCATCCTGACCATCACCCAGAGCACCTATGACGGTATCGTCTACAACGTCGAGATGCTGAAACAGACGTTGAATTCGTCCATCGACACGCTGCATTTCGACGAAGCCTGGCTGCCGCACGCGACCTTCCACGAGTTCTACAAGAACATGCACGCCATCGGCCGCGACCGGCCGCGCACCAAGGATTCGATCATCTTCGCCACCCACTCCACGCACAAGCTGCTGGCGGGGATTTCGCAGGCTTCGCAGATCCTGGTGCAGGAATCGGAGACGCAGAAGCTGGACCGGCACTCGTTCAACGAGGCTTATCTGATGCATACCTCGACTTCGCCGCAGTACGCGATCATCGCCTCCTGCGACGTGGCGGCGGCGATGATGGAACCGCCCGGAGGCACGGCCCTGGTCGAGGAATCGATCCTGGAGGCGCTGGATTTCCGCCGCGCCATGCGCAAGGTCGACGACGAGTGGGGCAAGGACTGGTGGTTCAAGGTCTGGGGACCGGAGAAAATCGCCGCCGAAGGCATAGGCTCGCGCGAGGACTGGGTGCTCAAGGCCAACGAAAAATGGCACGGCTTCGGCAATCTGGCCACCGGTTTCAACATGCTCGACCCGATCAAGGCGACGGTGATCACCCCGGGCCTGGACGTGTCGGGAAAATTCGCCAAGACCGGCATCCCCGCGGCCATCGTCACCAAGTATCTGGCCGAACACGGCGTCATCGTGGAAAAGACGGGCCTGTATTCCTTCTTCATCATGTTTACCATCGGCATCACCAAGGGACGGTGGAACACGCTGGTAACGGCGCTGCAGCAGTTCAAGGACGATTACGACAAGAACCAGCCGATCTGGCGCGTGCTGCCGGAGTTCTGCCAGAAGCACTTGCGCTACGAAAAACTGGGGCTGCGCGACCTGTGCGAGCAGATCCACGGCATGTACCGGATGAACGACGTGGCGCGCGTGACCACCGAGATGTACCTGTCCGACATGCAGCCGGCGATGAAGCCCTCGGACGCGTTCGCCGCGATGGCGCACCACGAGATAGACCGGGTGGAAATCGACCATCTCGAAGGGCGCGTCACCAGCGTTCTGGTCACGCCCTATCCGCCGGGGATCCCGCTATTGATCCCGGGCGAGCGCTTCAACGCCACCATCGTGCGCTACCTGCAGTTCGCGCGCGATTTCAACACCCGCTTTCCGGGGTTCGAGACCGACATACACGGGCTGGTGAAGGACGAAAACGGGCACTATCACGTGGATTGCGTGCGCCAGTCATAGGCGCCGTCATCGACGGGCCGGGAGGCGGATGGGCGGGGCCGGCGATGAAGCAAGGCGAAAAAAAAGCCCGGTTTCCCGGGCTTTTTCATTCAAACGGCGTATTACTCAGCCGGTTTGATGTTGACAGCCTGGTCGCCTTTCTGGCCGGCCGTGATGTCGAACGTCACTTTCTGGTTTTCCTGCAGGCTCTTGAAGCCATTGCCCTGGATCGCCGAGAAGTGCGCGAACACGTCCTTGCCGCCGCCATCGGGAGTGATGAAGCCGAAACCCTTGGCGTCGTTGAACCATTTAACGGTACCTGTACTCATGTCTGTTATTCCTAGATAAAAATTATTGAAAGGCTTGCGCCCGAATGCGAGAACTTCAAGGAGGAATACGACGACCTGAGGAGT
>CAYNVY010000214.1:0-7594 GCA_964400745.1 uncultured Enterobacteriaceae bacterium
CCTTGAGGATCTTGTTCACCGCATGGCCGATGTGGATGTCGCCGTTGGCGTAGGGGGGGCCGTCGTGCAGGATGAATTTCGGCCGGCCTTTGGAGGCGGCGCGGATCTTCTGGTAGATCCCCCTTTCCTGCCAGTCCCTGACCCATTTCGGCTCGCGGCGGGCGAGATCGCCGCGCATCGGAAAAGGCGTATCGGGAAGATTCAGCGTGTTCTTGTAATCAGCCATGTTCGGTTTCGACAGTGTGATTGTTCGGATTCAGAAGCGAACGCGCTCGCGCGCGTCGCCGTTCGTGTTCATGCGCTTTCGTTCGCAGCCAGGAGCTCCCTGGCCATGTCGCAATCCTCGGCGATGCGCGCCTTCAGCGCAGCCAGGTCGGGAAATTTTTGCTCGTCGCGTATCTTGTGCATGAAGTCGACGCGCAGATGCTGGCCGTAGAGGTCGCCCGAAAAATCGAACAGGTGGACCTCCAGCTTGTTGCGGCCGCTGTCGTCCACCGTCGGCCGCAGACCGAGGCTGGCCGCGCCGTTGCGCCAGCGCCCCAGTCCGTCTACGGTGCGAACGGCAAAAATTCCCGACAACGGCGGCCGGTTGTGCCTGAGCTGCACGTTGGCCGTGGGATAACCGATCGTCCGGCCGAGCTTGTCGCCGTGGATCACCCGGCCGCTGATGCTATAGGGCCGGCCGAGCAGCGCTTCGGCTTCGGCCAGGCGGCCTGCGGCCAGGGCAGCACGCACCATCGAGCTCGACACGCGCGCGCCTTCGAAGGCGACCGTGGGCATCGCCTCCAGACCGAATCCATGCCGGCGTGCAGCCGTCTGCAGCAGCGAAAAATCGCCGGCGCGGCGCGCGCCGAAACGAAAATCGTCGCCGATCAAAAGCCAGCGCATGCCCAGGCCGGCCAGCAGCACGCGCTCTATAAATTCCTGCGGCGAGCGGCTGGCGAAAGCGCGATCGAAGCGGCTTACGTGCACGCGCTCGATACCGTGCGCAGCCAGCAATTCCAGCTTCTCTCGCAGAGACGTCAGCCGCGTGGGCGCGGTCTGCGGCGCGAACAATTCCAGCGGATGCGGCTCGAAGGTGAGCACGCAGGCCGACAAGCCGAGCGAGCGGGCACTGTCCTTGAGGCGCTCGAGCATAGCCTGATGGCCACGGTGCACACCGTCGAAATTGCCGATGGTCAGGGCCGTGGGTATCTGGCTACGTGCTGGAATGACGCGGCTAACCCGCATGTTCAGGACCGGCTTCTCAAAAGTTAAAACCCTGAATTATAGCGAATTTCGGCCATCGCCGGAGCAAGTAATCCGGGCTGTGCCGGCGTTCGGGCCGGGCTTTTTGCGGCGCTCAGCCTGGCGCGCGCGCAGGCGCCGCAAGCCGCCACTTGTAGCTGAGGAAAGCCGCCGTGAGAAAAAACGCAGCAAACCAGACCAGCGCCCACTCGGGCACCAGCAGGCCGAGGATGGGATCGTGGCGGGCGGAGCAATCGCCACTGGCGTGGAACATGAACGGCATCAGTTTGGCCGTGGGCAGATTGTTCACGAACTGCTCCATCACGTCGATGCCGCAGCCGAATTTCGGATGATGCAGGGTCCATAGATGCCAGCCCGCGACGCCGAGGCCGGAGAGCGCCGCAAGCGCCATGCCGCCGGCATAGAGCGCCGCGCGACGCAGCGGCGGATTGTAGATCGCGCCGACGATCGCAAGCAGCGCGTACAGGGAAAACGCCACCCGGTCGAGGACGCAAAGCGGGCACGGCGCCTGATTCTGCAGATGCTGCAAAATCATGGCCTCCGCCAACAGCGCCAGCGGGATCAGCGCTAACGGCGTCAATGCCCGTCGCGGGCTCAAATCGAATTTCAAATTGTTTCCCCTGCTTGTCTGCCGCTATCCCAGCTTGGGATTGAGCGTGTAAATGCCGGTGAGGCTGGCCTTGGCCAACACGTGGCCTTCGATCGCTTTCAATACGTCGGGGCCGCGGAACACGCCGCTCACCGGGCAGGCGGTGCAATCCAGCGCATACAAGGTGAACACATAGTGATGCAGGATCTCGTCGTTCCACGGCGGACAGGGGCCGTCGTAGCCGAAATAATCGCCGCTCATGTCCTTGTCCCCGGCAAACCAGGCGGTGTAATCGTTCAGTCCCTGGCGCGCGCCGTGCTTCGCTTGCGGACCCGTCTTGCCGCGCGCGCTGATGCCGTCGGAAAACTCGGCTTCGGCGATCGCGTTCACGCTGGCGGGAAGATCGACCAAAATCCAATGATAGAAATCCACCCGAGGCAGGCTGGCCGGTACGCTGCGCCCCTCCTGATTGACGTCGTCGCCTTTGCTCGGCACGTCGTAATCGTGACAAATCAGCACAAAGGATTTCGCGCCCGAGGGCACGTCGCTCCAGCTCAATTGCGGATTGCGATTCGAAGACAGCGAAATGTGATCGGTCGCATGCGGCACCGCAAATGCGTAGGCGCCGGGAATGCGCTGCTTGTCGGCGAAGCTGGCACTGCTCAGTTTCATGGTCTGCCTCCTGCAAATGGGATCAATTCAAACCGCCGTTGCTGCGCGGGTTCCGAAGTCGCTATTCTAGTGCGTGTACGCCTCGCGCAGCCAGGCGTTCGTTGCCGCCGCCCAACCTACTCGGCCCTACGCGGCCGCGTGCCGCGCGAAATCCTTCAGCCGGAACCCGAGCGACCACAGGGTGGCAAAGTAGGTGGCCGCCCCCAGCAGGACGATGCCGCTCAGCCCGGCCACCCGGTATTGCCAGTGGGCGCCCAGCCACCAGCCCTCGCTGCCCATGGCGCCCCACAGGACCGCGGCCATGGCGAGCAGCGCGAGCGCGAGTTTGCCGGAAAACACGCCCCAGCCCGGCTGCGGCTGATAGACGCGATGCCGGCGCAACTGGTAATAAAGCAGCCCGGCATTGAGGCAGGCTCCGAGCCCGATCGAGAGCGCGAGGCCTGCGTGCTGCAGCGGTCCGATCAGCGCGAGGTTCATGAGCTGGGTGACGACCAGGGTGAAGATGGCGATCTTCACCGGCGTGCGGATATTCTGGCGCGCGTAGAAACCAGGGGCGAGCACTTTCACCAGAATCAGACCGAGCAGGCCGATGCTGTAGGCGACCAGCGCCTGGCGCGTCATCCACACATCGTGCACGCTGAACTCGCCGTAGCGAAACAGCGTGCTGATGAGCGGCACGGCGAGCAGCGCCAGCGCGACCGCCGCCGGCAGCGCCAGCAGAAAAGTCAGGCGCAACCCCCAGTCGAACAGGCGGCTGTACTCCTCGGCCGATGCGCTGGAATGGTATTTCGACAGGCTGGGCAGGAGGATAGTCCCCAGCGCCACGCCGAGGATGCCGGTGGGAAATTCCATCAGCCGGTCGGCGTAGTAGAGCCAGGACACGCTGCCGTTGGCCAGAAACGATGCAAAGATGGTATTGATGAGCAGCGACAACTGCGCGATGGAAACACCGAACACCGCCGGCCCCATGAGCTTGAGGATGCGCCGCACGCCCGGGTCGGAAAAGCCGGCGCGCGGGCGCGGCAGCATGCCGATTCTTGCAAGATAGGGAATCTGGAACGCAAGCTGCAGCACGCCGCCGATCAGCACCGCCCAGGCCAGCACCAGCACCGGCGGGTTGAAGTACGGCGCCAGCAGCAGCGCACAGAAGATGAAACTCAAATTGAGCAGGGTCGGCGTGACCGCGGGAACGGCGAAGCGGCTCCAGGTGTTGAGGATGCCGCCGGCCAGCGAAACCAGTGAAATGAACAGCAGGTAGGGAAAGGTGATGCGCAGCATCGCCACCGTGAGATCGAATTTGTCCGGGTTCGCGGAAAACCCGGGCGCGCTGACGTAGATGATCCAGGGCGCGGCAAGAATGCCGAGCACGCTCACCGCCAGGAGCGCGATTGTGAGCACGGTCGCCACGCGATCCACCAGGAGACGGGTCTCCCCTTCCCCGTTCCTGGTCTTGTATTCCGCCAGGATGGGCACGAAGGCCTGCGAGAACGCACCTTCGGCGAATAGGCGGCGCAGCAGGTTGGGGATGCGAAAGGCGACGAAAAACGCGTCCGTGGCCAGCCCGGCCCCGAACAGGCGCGCGATCAGGGCATCGCGAGCGAAGCCGAGAATGCGGGAAATGAGCGTCATGCCGCTCACCGTGGCGAGCGCGCGCAGGAGATTCATGCCCCGATTATACGAAAACCCAGTTTCAGCGCAGCTAAATGCGCGAAGCGCCCTATGCCGGTACTAGAATCCGCCGGAACTAAAATACGCTTGCGTAACAGGGGCTAAATCAGTATGATTGCGCCCTTTCTTGCTTCTTCCTATCTGGGTTTCCTCATGGCCAATACCGATTCCGCGCGCAAGCGTTCCCGCCAAGCCGAGAAACAGCGGCGGCACAACGCCAGCTTGCGCTCCACTCTGCGCTCGGCGATCAAAGACGTGACCAAGGCGATCGCCGGCGGCGACAAGGCCGGCGCAAAGCAGGCCCTGGATCAGTCTTCCAGCATTGTCGATCGCATCGCCGACAAAAAGATCATCCACAAGAACAAGGCGGCGCGCCACAAGAGCCGCCTCGCCGCTGCCGTGAAGGCCATGGCCTGAGCAGCGCTTAAGCAGCACCGAAACAGCCGGCTTACGCCGGCTTTTTTCTGGCCGGCGTTCGTGCACGTGCCGGCTTTTTTCTGGTCGGCATTCCGGCCTCCTTGTAAGAAAATACCGTTTAAACATAAATTTACGTTGAATCGACAGACGGCATATGCTATAGATTCGGCAAGCGCTTGATTGAGGGGGATTTTGTGCCTTCTTCTGCCATCGTCAAATATGAGTTTCGCATCCGCGCGCGCAGCGGATTGATCGTGGACAAGCTGCTGATACACGGCAGGGATGCGATCGATGCAGAGCGCAAATTGCGCCAGATGTATCGGCATTGCAGGATTCTGCAGTGCACGGTGCACCAGCCCGAGCAAGGGCTTGAACACGCCATCGCACGATGATCGCGGACCCAGGCGGGCTACGCGCGCAGCCGGGACTGGGGTTACGCAACCGGGACTGAGGTTGCGCAGCCGGGGGGCTGGCGTTACGCAGCCGGGGGGCTGGCGTTACGCAGCCGGGGGGCTGGCGTTACGCAGCCCGGGGGCTGGCGTTACGCAGCCCGGGGGCTGGCGTTATTCTGACGGCTGTGGCACTGTGCTAAAATAATTCCCGGTCATTCATCAAAGCACACGGCGGCGTTTGCCGCCGTGTGCGTTTTGTTTTCAGGACGCGGCGATGTCACATGTAATGAATACATATGCCAGGCTGCCCGTGGCATTCACCCACGGGCAGGGGGTTTGGTTGTGGGACGCGCAGGGAAAGCGCTACATGGACGCGCTCGGCGGCATCGCCGTGAACACGCTGGGCCACGCCCACCCGAGGCTGGTGCAGACCATCAGCACCCAGGCCGGCCGCCTGATCCACACCTCCAACCTGTATCAGATCACCGAGCAGGAAAATCTTGCCGACAAGCTCGCCGCGATCAGCGGCATGGACAAGATCTTCTTCTGCAATTCGGGCTGCGAAGCGAACGAGGCCGCAATCAAGATCGCGCGGCTCTACGCCAAAGGCAAGGCCATCGAGAACCCGGCCATCGTAGTGATGGAGAAATCGTTTCACGGGCGCACCCTGGCCACGCTCTCGGCGACGGGCAGCCGCAAGGTGCAGGCCGGCTTCGAGCCTCTGGTGTCCGGTTTCGTGCGCGTGCCTTACGACGATCTCGAGGCGGTGCGCCAGGTGGCGCAGCGCAACCGCAACGTGGTCGCGGTCCTGGTGGAACCGATCCAGGGCGAAGGCGGCATCAATGTCGCCCACCTCGAATACCTGAAGGGCCTGCGCGCGCTGTGCGATGAATACCAGTGGCTGTTGATGCTGGACGAAATCCAGTGCGGCCTGGGCCGAACCGGAAAGTGGTTTTACTATCAGCACGCCGGCTTTCATCCCGACGTCGCCACGCTGGCCAAAGGCCTCGCCGGCGGCGTGCCCATCGGCGCCTGCCTGGCAAGAGGCGCAGCGGCCGAAGCGTTCAAGCAGGGCAACCACGGCTCCACCTTCGGCGGCAACCCGCTCGCCTGCGCAGCCGCGCTGACCACGCTGGACGTGATCGAACAGGACCGGCTGCTCGACAACGCCGCGAACATGGGCGACGCGTTGCGCGCCGGTTTCAGCGCCGCGCTGGCCGGAGTCAAAGGCTTGGTCGCGGTCCGCGGCGTGGGCCTGATGGTGGGCATAGAACTCGACCGGCCCTGCGGGGAACTGGTCGGGCGAGCACTCGCGGCCGGACTGCTCATCAACGTCACCGCAGACAATGTCGTGCGCCTGCTGCCGCCCCTGATCCTGAGCCAGGACGAGGCGCGCCAGCTGGTCGACGCGCTCGCGCCGCTGATCCGGGACTTCCTCAGCCAGGCGCCTGCGGCGCACTGAAGCCCGAGCTTGAGCATGAATCTACGCCACTATCTGCAGTTCACGGATTTTTCGCGCGCCGAGTACGAGCACCTGATCGAGCGCACGCGCTGGATCAAAGCGCAGTTCAAGCGTTACCAGCCCTATCACCCGCTCGCCGACCGCACGCTGGCGATGATTTTCGAGAAGGCGTCGACGCGCACCCGCCTGTCGTTCGAAGCCGGCATGCAACAGCTCGGCGGAGCCGCCATTTTCCTCAACACCCGCGACACGCAACTCGGCCGCGGCGAGCCGGTGGAGGACATGGCGCAGGTGGTGTCGCGCATGGTCGACATCGTGATGATCCGCACCTTCGAGCAGACCATCATCGAACGCTTCGCCGCGATCTCGCGCGTGCCGGTGATCAACGGGCTCACCAACGAATACCATCCCTGCCAGGTGATCGGCGACATCTTCACCTTCATCGAACACCGCGGCGCCATCGGCGGCAAGACCGTGGCGTGGATCGGCGACTCCAACAACGTGTGCAACACCTGGATGCAGGCGGCCGAGATTTTCGATTTCAAACTGAACGTTTCCTCGCCTCCCGGCTACGAGGTGGAAGCCGAACGCGCCGGCGGATACGGCAGGACGCATTGCGAACATTTCCCGGATCCGATGCAGGCCGCGCGCGGCGCCGACCTGGTCACCACCGACGTCTGGACCAGCATGGGTTTCGAGGCGGAAGACGCGGAGCGCAAGCGCGACTTCGAAGACTGGCAGGTCGACGCCGACATGATGCGGCACGCCGCCGCCGACGCCGTGTTCATGCACTGCCTGCCCGCGCATCGCGGCGAGGAAGTGTCGGCCGAGGTGATCGACGGACCGCAAAGCGTGGTCTGGGACGAAGCCGAGAACCGCATGCATACGCAAAAGGCGCTGATGGAATTCCTGCTGCTGGGAAAGGTCGCATAGGCGAAACAGGGCGGACCGCATGAAACATGACCCCTGGCGCCGCGGTTGCGGCCGGGCTTGATCGCTGACGGTCCATATTCTTATTTCATTTTTTCGAGTACCCAAAATGGCAACGAAGAAAAGCGCGGTAAAGAAGGTCGTGCTCGCCTATTCCGGCGGGCTGGACACCTCGGTCATCCTGAAGTGGCTGCAGGACGAGTACAAATGCGAAGT
>CAYNVY010000215.1:0-7553 GCA_964400745.1 uncultured Enterobacteriaceae bacterium
AGATAGAATCGGTGCTGGTGGGCCTGCCGGATGTAGCGCCGCACTACCTGCTCGTGGTGGAACGAAAAGGCTCGATGGACGAGCTTACCGTCGAAGTCGAAATGTTGCCGAATGTGGTCCCTACCCAGGAGGCGCGCGCCGCTGTCGCTGCGTCGGTGCGGCATCACATCAAGTCGATCATCGGCGTCACCGCCGACGTGAGCGTGAAGGAGCCGGGAGAAATTCCGCGCTCGATGGGCAAGGCGGTGCGGGTGCGCGATCTGCGCCCCAAACTGGTCTAATGGGGCTGGTCTAATGGGGCGCAACACTCCGAAATATCAAACGGGAACCTAGAGTCATGATCATCGATTGCCACGGCCACTACACCACCGCTCCGAAGGGGCTGGAAGATTATCGGAACCGGCAGCTCGCGGGCCTGAAGGACGATCCGGCGCACGAGTCCGCGGCCTGGCCGCTGCAGATCAGCGACGATCAGATCCGCGAAAGCCTGGAAACAGCGCAGCTGCGGATACAGCGCGAGCGCGGCACGAACCTGACGATCTTTTCGCCGAAAGCCATGGCCATGGGGCATCACATCGGCAACGAAAGCACCAGCAAGTATTGGTCGCAGACATGCAATGAACTGATCCATCGCGTGTGCACCCTGTATCCGCGGAACTTCGTCGGCGTGTGCCAGCTGCCGCAGACGCCGGGCGTGCGCCCCACGAATTGCATCGCGGAACTGGAGCGCTGCGTGAAGGAATTCGGGTTCATCGGCTGCAATCTGAATCCGGATCCTTCGGGCGGGTATTGGACCGGTCCGCCGATCACCGACAAGTGGTGGTATCCGCTCTACGAAAAAATGGTGGAGCTGGGGGTTCCGGCGATGATCCACGTCAGCGGCTCCTGCAACCCGAATTTCCATCCGACCGGGGCGCACTACATCAACGGCGACACGACGGCGTTCATGCAACTGATCACGGGCGACCTGTTCAAGGATTTCCCGACGCTGAAATTCATCATCCCGCACGGCGGCGGCGCGGTTCCCTATCACTGGGGCCGGTATCGCGGTCTGGCGCAGGACATGGGCAAGCCGCCGCTGAAGGAATTGCTGCTCGACAACGTGTTCTTCGACACCTGCGTATATCACCAACCCGGCATCGAGTTGCTGCTCAAGGTCATACCGGCGGACAACATCTTGTTCGCCTCCGAGGTGGTGGGCGCGGTGCGCGGGATCGATCCGGAAACGGGCCACTATTACGACGACACCAAGCGTTACATCGATTCCATCGACTGGCTCAGTGCAGCGGATCGGGAAAAGATATTTCACGGCAATGCGCGCCGGGTGTACGGCCGATTTAGCGCGGGCACTGCAGGCTGAAGCAGAACAGGAGAAGAGCATGGCGGAGCGTGCAATTGCGGGACCCCTTGATGGCGTGAAGCTGCGGCGGCTTGCGGCGCAGGATATCGACGCGGTGGTGGAGATCGATGCGCAGATCACCGGCCGATCGCGCCGCGCCTATTTCGAGCGCAGATTGCAGGCGGCGCTGCGCGCTCCGGCGCTGCACATCCAGTTTGCAGCCGAGGAGGACGGAGTGCTCGAAGGCTATGTGCTCGCGCGCAGGCTGGATGGCGAATTCGGCCGGGTCGAGCCGGCCCTGCGGCTGGAGGTGATCGGCGTGCGGCCCGGCGAGCAGGGGCATGGATACGGCGATGCCTTGCTCGGCGCACTGGAGGCGGAAGCGCGCAAGAACGGCATTTTCGAATTGCGCACGCAGGCGGGATGGAAGGACCATGGCATGCTCGGCTTTCTCGACCACGCCGGGTTCGCGCTCGGGAGCGCGCAGATGCTCGATTGCGATGTCCACGCGGGACGCACCGTCAGTCACGACGGGGAGAAAATCCTGGCGCCCGGGCATCATGGCGCATCCGCGGAAATCGACTATAGCGGGTCAAAGGCGAACGATTTCGAAGCGCTCGCACGCGACACAGCCGATGTGCGCTCGCTCGAACGCACGGACCTGAACGAGATCATCCGCATCGACCGCCGCATCATGGCACGGGACCGCAGCGCCTATATCGGCCATCTCGTGGACGAGGCGATGCACGATTCGGCGATACGCGTCTCGCTCGCGGCGCATCAGGACGGATCGGTCGCAGGCTTCGTCATGGCCAGCGTGGATTTCGGGGATTTCGGCCGCACCGAGCCGGCGGCCGTGCTGGACACCATAGGCGTCGATCCCGGCTTCACCGGAGCCGGAGTAGGCACTGCGCTGCTGTCGCAACTGTTCGTCAATCTGGAGGCGTTGCGGGTCGAACGCATCGCCACCGTGGTCGAGCGCGACAACTTCGGCCTGCTGGAATTCTTCTACCGCGCCGGCTTCGGGCCCAGCCAGCGCCTGGGTTTCGTCAAGCACCTCGCCTGAACCGGCACCATGCGCAGCGGCCGGCGCGGTGCCCCCGCCGCGACCGCTCTCAGATCACATAGAAGGCGATGGCGATGAAATGCGCCGCGCTGCCGCCGAGCACGAACAGGTGCCATACGCCGTGAAAATGGCGCACGCGCTCGTCCAGTGCGTAAAACGCGATGCCGCCGGTATAGAGCAGTCCGCCGCCTAGCAGCCAGGCGAGTCCGGCCGCGCCCAGGCCTTCGATCAGCGGGCCCATTGCTGCGGCGCCCATCCATCCCATGACGACATAGATCAGGATGGAAAGGCGGCGCCTGCCCTTGCCGAACACGAATTCCTGCGCGATGCCTAGCGCCGCGAGGGCCCAGGCCAGGCCGAACAGGGTCCAGCCCCAGGGGCCGCGCAGGGTCACCAGCGCGAACGGTGTGTAGGTACCGGCGATGAGCACGTAGATCGCGCAATGGTCCAGCTTGCGCAGTACGGACTTCCAGTGCCCGCGCACGCTGTGATACAGCGTCGAGGCGCCGTAGAGCATGCACAGAGCCGCGCCATAGGCGCTGCAGCCGACGATTTTCCACGCGTCGCCGGTGCGCGCGGCGAGGACGACGAGGACAGCCGTGCCCGCGGTTGCGAGCAGCGTCCCGGCCAGATGGGTAAGGCTGTTGAGGCGTTCTCCGTAATACATCGTCTTTCCTGCCTGATTGGGCACGCGTTCCCGCGCTTGCGCCGGCTTTGCATCCGGCCTTGCATCTGGCGCTTGCATACCCGGCATTCGTGGCCCCGGCGCTCGTGACCCCGACGTTCGTGACCCCGACGTTCGTGACCCCGACGTTCGTGACCATTGTGCGCCATTTTCAGTCTGCTATCCTACGCACATGGCGCTCTCGCGACGATGCTGGTTTCAACTCAAAGGTTCCGCATGCTTAAATTCCTGATTTCCCTTCTGGCGCTCGCATTTCTCGCCGCCTGCGCCAATGCGCCCATGGCCCCGGCCGCTGCCGTGTCCGAGCTTGCGCCCTCGGGCAAGCTGCGTGCGGCGATCAATTTCGGCAATCCGATACTGGCAGCCAAGGACGCCGCCACCGGCGAGGCGCGCGGGGTTTCGGTCGATCTTTCGCGCGAACTGGCGCGGCGCCTGGGCGTGCCGCTGGAGCTGGTGACCTACAACGCAGCCGGCAAAGTGGTCGAGGGCCTCAAGTCCGGGGCGTGGGACGTCGCCTATGTCGCCATCGACCCGGTGCGCGCGAACGAGATAGGCTACTCCCCGGCCTACGTGATGATTGAAGGCGCCTACCTGGTGCGTCAGGATTCGCAGATCCGGAGCAACGACGAGGTCGATCGCGCGGGGGTGCGCGTGGCGGCGGCGACGGGCAGTGCGTACGACCTCTATCTCTCGCGCGCGTTGAAGCAGGCGAAGATCGTGCGCGCCGCCACGTCTCCCGCCGTGGTGGACTTGTTCGTCGCCCAGGGGCTGGAAGTCGCCGCCGGGGTCAGGCAGCAGCTCGAGGCCGACGCGAAGCGGATACCGGGCCTGCGCCTGCTGGAGGGCAGGTTCATGGTGATCAACCAGGCCATGGGCACGCCCAAGGGTCGCGCAGCCGGCGTTGCATACCTGCGCGAATTTATCGAGGAAATGAAGGCGACAGGGTTCGTGGCCCAGGCTCTGGCGCGCCACAGCATCGACGGCGCTGCCGTGGCGCCTGCCGCAAAGTAAAGCATGGGAATACACATGGGCATACACAAGGTCGATGTTGCCCGGGGAATTTTCTGGGTAGAAGTTCCGGAGGCCGATCTGCGCGTCCTTTGCGGCTGTCCGGCAGATGCGGTCAAGCATCTGATCAAGCGCGGCTTGATCGTGCAGCATGAGGTGAACGGCGTCAACTGCGAGACGGGGCCCAACGCCATATTGTTGTCGGACAGTTCCTTGCAGAACGAGGAGTTCGCCAATCTGGCCGAGTTTCCGGTGCTGCAGATGCTGTACAAGCAAGGCCTGATCGTGCCCGGCCATCCCAACAATACAGGGCACAAGCCCATGCTGATCGGTTCGGCCGAACAGGTGGCTTCGCAGATGCGCTATATCTACCGCGGCAACTACGGGCTGGTGTCGCGCGAGGAGATTTCCGAGGCGGGGGTGCCGGCGGAACAGGCGGAGCGCATGATGCGCCTGAAACTGGCCTTCGCTTTCGGGCGCATCCGGCCGACGCGCGATTTTCTCGATACGCGCATCGTCGGCGAAGAAGCGCTCGAAATAGCGGACGGGGTAAGCCTGCGCCGCTTGCGGCCCAATCTGTTCGAGTTCAGCCATCGCGGCGAGACGGTGACGGTCGACCTCAATCTTCAACCCGGCGAAACCTACGACTGCGCCTATCCGCTCGGCTATCACCAGTTCGAGCCGGCGTATTTCGGCGTCATCCATTCGGGCGAAGGCGACGGCTGGGATGTCGACCGTCCCTGCATGTCGAGCATCATCACCTATCAGGGACGCGTCTATCTGATCGACGCCGGGCCGCACCTTGCGCGCACCATGGCGGCGCTGGGGATCGGCATCGACCAGGTCGACGGCATCTTCCAGACGCATGGGCACGACGACCATTTCGCCGGTCTGACCACGCTGATGGGCGCTGGCCGGCGCATACGGTTTTTCGCGACACCGCTGGTGCGGGCTTCGGTGGCGAAGAAATGGGCGGCTTTGCTGGGCAAGGAGGAGCAGGGGTTCGCCCGCTATTTCGACGTCAGCGACTTGACCGTCGACACCTGGAACGACGTGGAGGGGTTGGAGGTGATGCCGGTGTACTCGCCGCATCCGGTCGAGACCAACCTCTTCGTGTTTCGCGCCCTGTGGGGCGACGGCTATCGCAGCTACGCCCATTTTGCGGATATCGTGTCGCTCGACGTGCTCGATGGCATGGTCACCGATCAGCCGGGCGCAATCGGGCTGGACCGGCGGGCCTTTGAGGCTGTTCGCGAGGCCTACCTAGTCCCGGTCGACCTGAAGAAGATCGATATAGGCGGCGGCATGATTCACGGCAGCGCGGCCGACTTTCGCGGCGACGCTTCCAAGCGCATCCTGCTCGCGCATCGCGCCAGCATGCTGACGCCCGAAGAAAAAGAAATTGGCTCCAGCGCCGCGTTCGGCACGGTCGACGTGCTGATTGCGGGACAGTCCGAAGGGATGCGCCGCCATGCCTTCTCCTACCTGGCAGAGCGGCTGCCGGGGGTCCCGCTGCACGATCTGCGGGTGCTGGTGAACCATCCGATGACTCAGATCAACCCCGGCGCCATCATTCTCAAGGAGGGGGAGACGCCGCAGGAAGTGCTGCTGGTGTTGAGCGGGCAGGTCGAAAAGATGCGCACCCGCGACAAGCTGCACTCCAGCCTGTCGGCCGGGTCGATGATAGGCACGAGCGCCATGCTCGACAGCCGGACCTCGCAGTTCACCTACCGCGCCGCCTCCTTCGTGAGAGTGATGCGGATTCCTAAGGTGCTGTATGCCGAAGTCGTGCGGCGCAATGAATTGCTCGATCACATGCGGCGCACCGCCGATCTGCGCGCGTTTCTCGAAGCGACGAATCTGTTCAGCGAAGGCCTGCCGGTGACGGTTCTGGGACGCATCGCCGACGCAGCGTCGGAGAGGCGCTTCAATCCGGGCGAGATCATCGCCGGCCGGGATCTGCAGGTTCTCAGCGTACTGCGCGCGGGCGAGGTCGAGCGCCTGGTGGACGGAAAGGTCCAGGATGTGCTGAAGGAGCGTGATTTCTTCGGCGAGGAAGGCGCAATTTTCAAAGTACCCTACCTGTTCCACCTGCGCGCCCTGCAGGAGACCGCGGTGATTCAGATCCCGGGTGAGCTTCTGGCCGATGTTCCGGTTCTGCGCTGGAAACTGTTCGAGAGCTACCAGCGCCGGGTGGCGCGCATCGTCCACGACAGCGGTCGCGCCGGTGGCTTCATCTGGCGCGACGAGATTTCGATCCAGGTGGCCCAGATGGACAGCCATCACAAGCGCCTGTTCGAGATCGCCAACGCGATTCTGGAGCATCTGCAGGGGGAGGGCGATCGCGACGCGCTGGCAGCGGCCCTGGACGCGCTGGTGGAATATGCGCAGTACCACTTCGCTGCAGAGGAAAATCTGATGCAGCTATACGGCTATCCCGGGGCGCCGGGGCATTGCAGCGAACACCGGGATCTGTCGCTTCTGGTTGCCGAATACCGGGACCGCGCGATCGCGGGCGATGTTCCAGAAAAGGCCGGCTTCCTGCACTTCTTCGAATCATGGATGGTGCGCCACATCCTGAACGAGGATCGCAAGTACGGCGCGTTCCTGAACGCCAAGGGCGTCTACTGAACCGGCACCAGGCCGGAATCGGTCTGGAACTCAGGCTGCGGCGCGTTGCTGCAGTTCGCGCAGCTTGCCATGCCTGAACGCGCCCCACAAGGCCGCGCCTATCGCCCCGGCGCAGATCGAGTCGGGGTGGTTTACCACGGTCAGGTTCTCGATCTTTTCGTTCACCAGTTCTTCCTGCACCGCAAGCAGCAGGCCCACGTCCAGCGCCAGTCCGCCGCTGAGCAGTACCGTGCCTTTCATGATACCGGTCACCTTGAGCAGCTTCACCAACCGTGAGGCCATGGAGATATGTATGCCTTTGAGGATGTCCGGGGTGGGGATGCCGCGCGACACCATGTTGATCACGTCGGTCTCCGCCAGCACCGCGCAGATCGAACTGATCTTCTCCGGCGTCTGCGCCGATTGCGACAGTGGGCCGATTTCCTCGACCGCGACGCCGAGGTAGCGCGCGATGTTCTCCAGAAACTGGCCGGAACCGGAGGCGCACTGGCTGGTCATCTTGTAGGCGAGCACCTTGCCGCGCTCGTCGATGAATATGGCGCGGCCGTTGAGCGCGCCGATGTCCACCACGCCGCGCGCTTCTGGATTGAGGAAGACGGCGCCGCGCGCGTGCGTGGTCATGGAGTAGAAATGGCCGGTGGCGAACTTCACGTTCTCGCCTTCGCCGGTGGTCGCGACATAGTCGACGTCGGCGGGCTTGAGCCCGGCCTCCTCCAGCACCTCGTCGTAGCCGGCCTTCGCCAGCTGCATATTGTCGCGCCGGCGGATGCGCTCCACGCGCTTGGCCAGCCACTCGCTCTCGCCGCCTTCGGTCCTGAACAGCG
>CAYNVY010000216.1:0-7516 GCA_964400745.1 uncultured Enterobacteriaceae bacterium
GATCGAACTCCCGACCTCCGCATTGCGAACGCGGCGCTCTCCCAGCTGAGCTACCACCCCATCGAGGTGCGGATTTTAGCCCTATTCCGCCCCCGCGACAATGCATCCGTTGCCGCCCCCGCCGGAGGAAGGCTATGATGCGCCTTTGCCCAACTTGCCACTCACCGGAGCCCGCATGCAGATCAACCCGCCGTTTGGCTACAAGGAAATCGTACCGCTGTACAAGAACAACAAGGTCCGCCTGCCCGGGCCCGGTGAGGTGCCCGAGTTCTGCAAGAAACTCAACGCCATCCCGATCAGCTATACGGAGTTTTCCGTGGCCTGCCGCGACTATCCGCTGGTATTTACCAGCGGCGACAACGGCCAGAGTTTCGCTCCGGTGGCGGTGCTGGGCATCACCGACGGCGAGAACCTGTTTCTCACCGAGGGCGCATGGGACAAGCATATCTACGTGCCGGCCTATGCGCGGCGCTACCCGTTCTGCATGGCGCGGGTCAATCTGGACCAGGTGGAGCAGGCCGACCGCCTGATCTGCGTCGAGAAGGGTTTCCTCGACGACAAGGGCGAACTCATGTTCGACGCCGAGGGCAAGGCCCTGCCCAAGTGGCAGCCGATCGAGAAGCTGCTGCAGGAGTACGAGGCCGACCTCGAGCGCAGCCGCGAGATGTCCTCCATTCTTTCCGACTACGGGCTGCTCGAGCCCTTCGCGATGCAGGCGCAAACCAACGCCGGAGCGTCGATGAATCTGACCGGCATGTACCGCGTGGACGAAAAGAAGATGGAGTTTCTCAACGCCAGCCAGCACAAGAACCTGATCAAGAAAGGCGTGATGGGGCGCATCTACGCGCACCTGATTTCGATCGACAATTTCGCGCGCCTGCTCGACCGCAAAGTCGAGAAAGCGAAGAGCGCCGCTCAGTAGAAAGTAGCCGCCCGCACTAGCCTGTCGTTCACGCCCTGCCACTCGGGCGCGGCCGGAGGCGCTTCCACCAGAATCAGCGCGCAATCGAGCGCGTCCAGGCGGCGCAGGCTCGCGTAGAGCGCGTGCGCATAGTCCGCGGCCGCGCGCGGCGCGGTTTGCCAGCGCACGCCCGCCAGTTTCAGGCCCGCGGGCGCTTCCCGGCGCGAGAGCACCGCGACCCGTTTCCCGCGCAGTTCGGCCAGCCGTGGCAGCAATTCAGCCTCGGCTGCGAGCGCTAGCGGCGTGCGCGGCGCGTAGTGGCTCGCCAGCGCGCCCGGCACGCGCGGCGCGTCCGCATCGGGCAGTTCCACTTCGGCGCCGATCACCGCGGCGATCTCGGCCGGCGTGATCCGCCCCGGGCGCAACAGCACCGCCCGGCCGCGCGACAGGTCCACGATGGTCGATTCGATGCCCACTTCGCAGTCTCCACCGTCGAGCACGCTGTCCACGGCGGCGCCCAGTTCGGCGCGCACATGCTCGGCCGTGGTCGGGCTGATGCGGCCGAATTTGTTCGCCGAGGGCGCGGCGATGCCGCTGTAGCGGCGCCCCGCGGCTTCCCCCGCGAATGCCTTGAGCAGGGCCAGCGCCACCGGATGCCCCGGAACGCGCAGGCCCACGCTGTCCTGGCCGCCGGTGACGCAATCGGGCACGCCTTGGGCGCGCTTGAGGATCAGCGTGAGCGGGCCGGGCCAGAAGGCCGCAGCGAGCTTCAGCGCGGCCGCCGGGATCTCTCGCGCCCACAGCGGCAGCAGTTCGACGCCGGCCAGGTGCACGATCAGCGGGTGATCCTGCGGCCGGCCTTTGGCGGCGAAGATTGCGGCCACCGCAGCCGGATTGGACGCATCGGCGCCCAGGCCGTAGACGGTTTCGGTGGGAAACGCCACCAGCGCGCCGGCCCTCAGGCTGGCGGCAGCGCATTCGATCTCGGCTTGTGTGGAAATGGAAGACATCGATTGTGGCTCCCTCGCCCCCGCCAGGGGGAGAGGGTCGGGGTGAGGGGGCAGAGCTGGCACCCCACCCTCACCCTAGCCCTCTCCCTCTAGGGAGAGGGAATCAAGCGTTAAGCGCTGAGAAGGCGCAGCGCCTCGCGGTATTTCTCCGCGGTCTTGGCGATGATGTCCGCCGGCAGGCGCGGCGCCGGCGCCTTCTTGTTCCAGGGCTGCAATTCCAGCCAGTCGCGCACGAACTGCTTGTCGAACGAGGGCGGGCTCATGCCGGTCCTGTACTCGGACATCGGCCAGAAGCGCGAAGAGTCCGAGGTCAGGATCTCATCGATCAGATGCACCTTGCCCGCGGCGTCGGTGCCGAACTCGAACTTGGTGTCGGCGATGATGATGCCGCGCGTGGCGGCGAATTCGGCGGCGTGGGTATAGATCGAAATCGCCGCGTCGCGCACAGTCGCCGCCGCCTCCTTGCCGATGCGCTGCTCGGCTTCGGCGAAGGAGATATTCTCGTCGTGCGTGCCCGCCGGCGCCTTGGTCGAGGGGGTGAAAATGGTCTGCGGCAGCTTTTCGGCTTCCTTCAGTCCGGCGGGCAGCTTGATGCCGCACAAACTGCCGGTCTGCTGGTAATCCTTCCAGCCCGAACCGATGATGTAGCCGCGCACGATGGCTTCGATGGTGAGCGGCTTGAACTTCTTCACCACCATGGCGCGGCCGCGCACCTGGGCCTTCTCCTCCTCGCCGCTCACCACCGACTCGGGGTCTATGCCGGTCATGTGGTTGGGCACGAGATGGCCGAGTTTGGCGAACCAGAAATTGGACAGTGCCGTGAGCACTTCGCCCTTTCCGGGAATCGGATCGTCCAGAATCACGTCGAACGCGGACAGGCGGTCGGTCTGTATGACCAGCAGCTTGTCCTCGCCCACGGCGTAGATGTCGCGCACCTTGCCGCGATGCAGAAAAGGCAGGCTCTTGATGGAGGTTTGCAGCAGAGTAGTCATCGCAATTTTCTCGTCAGTGGCTCGTTGATTGGAATCGATCGGAACCGCGCGAACAGGCCGAAACCCGCGCCAGCCGGGCATCTTCAGGCATTTTGTGTCTCAAAGCTCCGGCAGTTTTGCCGCCCTCACGGCATCGGCCTGCTTGGCGCGGAAAGCTTGCAGGCGCCGCTTGAGCTCGGCATCGGCGAGCGCGAGCATATGCACCGCGAATATTCCGGCGTTGGCCGCGCCCGCCTCGCCGATGGCGAAGGTCGCGACGGGTATGCCCTTGGGCATCTGCACGATGGACAGGAGCGAATCCAGGCCTTTGAGGTACTTCGACGGAATGGGCACGCCCAGCACCGGCAACAGCGTCTTTGCTGCGACCACGCCGGCGAGGTGCGCCGCACCGCCCGCACCGGCGATGAAGGCCTTGCAGCCGCGCTGTTCCATGTCTTCGATCCAGGCCTCCAGCTCGGCCGGCGTGCGGTGCGCCGACAGCGCCCGGGCTTCGTACTCGACGCCGAAGTCCTTCAGCTGCTTCGCCGCCTCTTTCATCACGTCCCAGTCGGACGTGCTGCCCATTACTATGCCGATCAAGCTCATCGGTGTTTCCTTCTATCTACTTTACAACCTGTGCCAGTTCGCCCTTGGCGTAGCGCTGCGCCATTGCATCCAGCGCCACCGGCTTGATCCTGGAAGCCATGCCGGCGCAGCCGAATTGCTCGTAGCGCTGCTTGCACAGCGCCTTGGCCGCGGCGCGCGCCGGCTTGAGGTAATCGCGCGGGTCGAACGCGCTCTTGTTCTCGTTCATGTACTTGCGGATGGCGGCGGTCATCGACAGGCGGATGTCGGTGTCGATGTTGATCTTGCGCACGCCGTACTTGATGCCTTGCTGGATCTCCTCCACCGGCACGCCGTAGGTTTCCTTCATCACGCCGCCGTTGGCGCGGATGATCTCGAGCTGGTCCTGCGGCACCGAGGACGAGCCGTGCATCACCAGGTGGGTGTTCGGAATGCGCTGGTTGATCGCCTTGATGCGGTCGATGGCGAGGATGTCGCCGGTGGGCTTGCGCGTGAATTTGTACGCGCCGTGCGATGTGCCGATGGCGATCGCCAGGGCGTCGAGCTGCGTCTTCTTGACGAAGTCCGCCGCCTGGTCCGGGTCGGTGAGCAGCATGTCGCGCGTCATCTTGCCCTCGGCGCCGTGCCCGTCCTCCTTGTCGCCCTGCATCGTTTCGAGCGAACCGAGGCAGCCGAGTTCGCCCTCCACCGTCGCGCCTATCCGGTGGGCCGCGGCGACGACCTTGCGCGTCACCTCGACGTTGTAGTCGTAGTCGGCGATGGTCTTGCCGTCTTCGCGCAGGCTGCCGTCCATCATGACGCTGGAAAAGCCGAGCTTCATCGCCGATTCGCAGATCGCGGGCGACTGGCCGTGGTCCTGGTGCATCACGACCGGAATGTTCGGATAGGACTCGATCGCGGCCTGGATCAGGTACTTCAGAAACAGTTCGCCCGAGTACTTGCGCGCCCCGGCCGAGGCCTGCATGATCACCGGGCTGTCGGTCTCGCTCGCGGCCTCCATGATCGCCTGCACCTGCTCCAGGTTGTTGACGTTGAAGGCCGGCAATCCGTAGCCATTCTCGGCGGCGTGGTCCAGCAACTGGCGCATGGAAACTAAGGGCATGATCAATACTCCTTGAACTGGCTAGAAATCTTCCGCCGGCGGCGGCGCGCCCCGCGTTGCGCCGGGCGCGGCGCGAAAGCCATATTCTACCGGAGACGCGCGATGTACGTGGGCTGCGGCGCGATGCGATCGGGCCCGCGCCGCGACCCCGCCCGCGAGCGATTACGCGCCCTTCGAACGGCTAGCAGCAGGCCTGGTGGCGCTCGCGGCAGGTCGCGAGCACCTCGAGCGGATCGCGCCGCCACCAGTTGCCCGCGGAGAAGATCTCCACTTCGTGAAAGCCGCGGTAGCCGGCCGCTTCGACCCAGGAGCGGATGAGCGGGATGTCGATCACGCCGTCGCCCATCATGCCGCGATCGAGCAGCAGATCCGTGGTCGGGACCAGCCAGTCGCAGATATGGAAGGCGAGCAGGCGCTCGTCGCCGGCGCGCTCGATTTCGGCCTTGAGCTGCGGGTCCCACCAGACGTGGTAGACGTCGAGCGCGATGCCCAGCCCCGCGCCGCTCTTGCCCACGAGTTCGTCGCACAGATCGTTCGCCTGCGCCATGGTGTTGACGCAGGCGCGGTCCGCCGCGTACATGGGATGCAGCGGCTCGATCGCGAGCGGCACGCCGCAGCTCTTGGCGTGATCGAGCACGGCGCCGATGCCGTCGCGCACCTGGGCGCGCGCGCCGGCGAGATCCTTCGAGCCGGCGGGCATGCCGCCCACCACCAGCACCAGGCACCGCGCCTCCAGCGTCGCCGCGTCGTCGATGGCGCGCAGATTGTCTTCGATCGCGGCCTGCCGGCCCCGGCGGTCGGCCGCCGGAAACATGCCGCCGCGGCACAGGCCGGTCACGCTGAGGCCGTTGGCGCGGATCAGCCTGGCCGCTTCCTTGGCGCCGAGCTCGGCGAGCTTGTCGCGCCAGGGCGAGATGCCGCGTATGCCCAGCCTCGCGCAGCCTTCTATCATCTGGCGCAGGTTCCACTTCTCGCGCACCGTGGCGGTGTTGAGCGAGAGCAGGTCCGGATCGGGTGCCTGGGCCACGGGTGTCACTCCACTCCGTGCAATGCCAGCAGCCGCTTCATGCGCGCGCAGGCGAGTTCGGGATCGCGCAGCAGGCCGGCCGCGTCGGCGAGGCGGAACAAGTCGGCCAGATGCAGGATGGAGCGCGCGCTCTGCTGCCCGCCGACCATGACGAAATGATCCTGATGGCCGTTCAGCCAGCTCATGCACACCACGCCGGTCTTGTAGTAGCGCGTCGGCGCGCCGAAGATGTGGCGCGACAGCGGCAGCGTGGGTGCGAGGATTTCATGGAAGGCAGCACGATCGTTCTTCGCCAGCGCCGACAGCGCGGCCGAGGCGGCCGGCGCGATCGCGTCGAAAATCCCGAGCAGCGCGTCCGAGTGCCCTTCGGCGTCGCCTTCTATCAGTTCGGCGTAGTTGAAGTCGTCGCCGGTGTACATGCGCACACCTGCGGACGATGCGGAGGAGCCCGCTCCCCCTGCCGAGGACGATGCGGAGGGGGCCCCTCCCCCTCCTGGGGGCAGCCGCCGGCGCATGGCGATTTCCTTGTCCTTGTCCAGCAGCGATACCTTCACGCCGTCCACTTTTGACGCGTTGCGCGCAATCACCTCCAGCGCCACGTCCATCGCCCTGCCGTGATCCGCGTGCCCCCAGTACCCGGCGAGCGCGGGATCGAACATCTCGCCCAGCCAGTGGATGATCACCGGCTGCCGCACCTGGCCGAGGATGCGGTCGTAGACCTTGTGGTAATCGTCCGGCGAGCGGGCCACGCGCGCGAGCGCGCGGCTGGCCATGAGGATGATGCGGCCGCCCAGCGCTTCGATCGCGCCGATCTGCTCTTCGTAGGCGCGGATGACGTCCTCCACGCTGCGGGCGGCGTCGGCGGCCAGATGATCGGTGCCGGCGCCGCTGGCGAGCAGCGCGCCCGGGTAGTCGCGGCTGGCTTCGATGGAACGGCGTATGAGTTCCAGCGAGGCGGGCCAGTCCAGGCCCATGCCGCGCTGCGCCGTGTCCATGGCTTCGGCCACGCCGAAGCCGAGCTTCCACAGCGTGCGCCGGTAGGCGATGGTCGCCTCCCAGTCGATGGCGCAGCCGGACGAGGGATCGATCGCCGCCAGCGGATCGGCCACCACGTGCGCGGCGGAATAGGCGATGCGGTTGAATGTGCCTGCGGCCTTGCGCGGAAAGTGGCGCGGCTCGGACAGTCTGAATTCCTCGATTCGCCCGCCCGTGGCCGGCAGCTTGATTTTCAGGCGCACAACTTTGGCTGAAGACGTCATCGGCGCTAGGCGTCCAATTTGGGCACGTCGATCCAGCGCCGCTCGGCCCAGCTCTTCAGGGCGCAATCCACCAGCTGCACGCCTTTCGCGCCCTCGAGCAGATTCCACTTGAACGGCGCGCCCTCGTACAGATGGCGGATGAACAGTTCCCACTCGACCTTGAACGCGTTGTCGTAGGCGGCGTTGTTCGGCACCTCCTGCCAGGTGTCGAAGAAATCGATGCTCTGCGGGATGTCCGGATTCCACACCGGCTTGGGCGTGTTCACCCGCGCCTGGCTGAAGCAGCGCTGCAGTCCGGCCACGGCCGAGCCGTGCGTGCCGTCGACCTGGAAGGTCAGCAGGTCGTCGCGGCGCACGCGCACCGCCCAGGAACTGTTGACGTGGGCGATCGCGCCGCCCTCGAGCTGGAAGGTGGCGTAGGCGGCGTCATCCGCCGTCGCCCGGTATTTCTGCCCTGCCTCGTCCCAGCGCTCCGGAATGTGGGTGGCGCCGGTACAGCTCACGCTTTGCACCGCGCCGAACAGGTTGTCGAGCACGTAGCGCCAGTGGCACAGCATGTCGAGGATAATGCCGCCGCCCTCTTCCTTGCGGTAGTTCCAGCTCGGACGCTGCGCCGCCTGCCAGTCGCCCTCGAACACCCAGTAGCCGAACTCGCCGCGCA
>CAYNVY010000217.1:0-7501 GCA_964400745.1 uncultured Enterobacteriaceae bacterium
TCGGGTTGGGCACCAGCACCGTGTCGCCGCGGTCGAGCGTCGCCAGCATCAGGTGCGCCAGGCCCTCCTTCGAACCGATGGTGACGATGGCCTCGCTGTCCGGGTCGAATTCGACGCCGTAGCGCCGCTGGTACCAGCCGGTGATGGCGCGGCGCAGGCGCGGTATGCCTTTGGACACGGAGTAGCCATGGGTGTCGGTGCGCTGCGCCGCCTCCACCAGCTTGTCGACGATGTGCCTGGGCGTGGCCCCGTCCGGGTTGCCCATGCTCATGTCGATGATGTCCTCGCCCGCGCGGCGCGCTGCCATCTTCAACTCGTTGGTGATGTTGAAGACATACAAAGGCAGGCGGTTGATGCGTGCGAATTCTCTCATAGGGTGCAGTGTGAGGTGGTGTCGATAACAATACGAGGGGACGCGTCCCCTCGTGCTCCCCTGAGTCAGCCGTAACAAAATAACTTTTGTCACGGGTTCCTGACTCAGTAAGTCGCGGTAAGTGCTGAAAAAGTTTATAATTTTAGCCTATTTGAGCACTCCCTTGAAGCTGCATCTGACCAACATTTCTAGCGCCAACGTGTTCACCGGCTATGGTGAAGGCTACGTCATGATCAACCAGCAGCGCCACGAGCGCAATCTGGTGGTGCTGCGCGACCGCTTGCTGACCGACTGGAAAGCGGCGAGCTTCGACGCGCTCGAGGCCGGCCATTTCGCGACTATCGCCGAACTCAAGCCGGAAATCGTGCTGCTCGGCACCGGCACGCGCCTGCGCTTTCCGCGCCCGGAGATCACGCGGGTCCTGGTCGAGGCAGGCATAGGCCTGGAGGTAATGGACCTGCAGGCCGCCTGCCGCACCTTCAACTTCCTCGCGGCCGAAGAGCGCATAGTCGCAGCAGCGCTGCTGTTCACATGAATCCGACGAAGCGAAGCGTATGACACGGCGCCTGCAAGTCATTCTGCTCCTCGCCTTCGGTCTCATCTGGTTCTCCAATCTCGAATACCGCAAGCTGGTCAATCCAGACGAGGGGCGCTACGCCGAAATTCCGCGCGAAATGGTGGCCAGCGGAGACTGGACCACGCCGCGCCTGAACGACATCAAGTATTTCGAAAAGCCGGCGCTGCAGTACTGGGCCACGGCGGCGGCCTACACCCTGTTCGGCGAGCATCAGTGGACTGCCCGGCTGTGGAGCGCGCTGACCGGCTTTCTCGGCGTGCTCATGGTGTACTTTACCGGAAGGCGCCTGTTCGGCCAGGAGGCCGGCTGGAACGCCGCGCTGGTATTGGCTTCCAGCCTGTTATGGGTGCTGATCGCGCACGTCAATACGCTGGACATGGGCGTGTCCTTTTTCCTCTCGGCCGCGATCTGCGCCTTCGTGCTCGCCCAGCAGGATGCCGCCGACGCGCGCAGCCGCATGGGATGGATGCTGGCCGCCTGGGCCGCACTGGCGCTGGCGGTCCTGTCCAAAGGCTTGATCGGGCTGGTCTTGCCGGCTGCGACCCTGGCGGCCTATACGCTGATCGATCGCGACTGGCGCCTGCCGGGACGCTCACGCATTTTCACCGGCATCGTGCTTCTGCTCGCGATTACCGTGCCCTGGTTCGTAGCCGTCTCGCTCGCCAATCCCGAGTTTTTCCGCTTTTTCTTCATACACGAGCATTTCGAGCGCTTCCTGACCAAGGCGCACGGCCGCTATCAGCCGATGTACTACTTCATCCCGGTGCTGCTCGCCGGCATGCTGCCCTGGACCAGCGTCATGATCGATGCGCTGGCGCGGGCGTGGCGGCGCGATCCCGGCCAGCGCTTTCAGACCAGGCGCTTTCTGCTGCTGTGGGCGCTCGTCGTATTCGCGTTCTTCTCCGTTTCGAGTTCCAAGCTGGTGTCCTACATCCTGCCCATGTTCCCGGCGCTGGCCCTGCTCATCGGCGCGCGCTTGACCCAGCTCAGCCCGCGCGCGCTCGCCTGGCACGCCCTGCCAGGCGCCCTCGCCGGGATCGCCGTGCTCGCCCTGATGCCCGGCATAGAGCGCTACGCCAGCCGCGAAGTGCCGGTCGAGCTGTTTCAGCACTACGCGGTCTGGCTGGCGTCGGCCGCGGTGCTGCAGATCGCCGGCGCCGCCCTTGGCGCCTGGCTCGCCTGGCGCGGCAAGCCGGCGTTTGCGCTCGCCGCATGCGCCTTCTCAGGCCTGGTGTTCGCGCAACTGGTGCTGAGCGGCCACGAGAGCTTGTCCAGCGCCAATTCCGCGTATTATGTGGTCCAGAAAATCAAGCCGGAATTGAAGCCGTCCATGCCGTTTTACAGCGTCAACACCTACGATCAGTCGCTGCAGTTCTATCTGCGGCGCAGCACCACCATGGTGGTGTACAAGGACGAACTCGGCTTTGGCATCGCGCAGGAGCCGCATAAGTTCATCGCCAGTTTCGACCAGTTCGAACAGACCTGGAAGGCCGAGCGCGAGGCGCTGGCCCTGATGTCGCGCGACGCCTACGAGTTGTACACAGCCAGAGGCCTGCCGATGCGGCTCGTCACGCGCGACACGCGCCGCGTCATCGTCGCCAGGCACGCTGCGGCCAAGCCATGAACGCGGTCAGTTTCTCCTTTCTCATGCTGGGCGTGTTCCTCAACGCCGTGGCGCAGTTGCTGCTCAAGGCCGGCACCAACGCCGTCGGGCAGTTCGAGTTCAGCGCGGGCAATATCGTCCCGGTCGGAATGAAGCTCGCGTTCGAGCCGCATATCCTGGGCGGCATGGTCTGTTACGTGATCAGCCTGGTGGTGTGGATCATGGGCCTCTCGAGGGTAGAAGTCTCGATCGCCTATCCCATGCTCTCCATCGGCTACGTGCTCAACGCCGTGGCCGCCTGGTATCTGTTCGGCGAGGCGCTGAGCATGACGCGCCTGGCGGGCATAGGCGTCATCATCGTCGGCGTCTATATAGTCGCGCGTTCCTGATGGACTTCCTTCCCTTCACCCGCCCCTCGATCGACGAGGAAACCATCGATGGCGTGGCCGAAGTGCTGCGCTCCGGCTGGATCACCAGCGGCCCCTGCGTCAAACAGCTGGAACAGGAACTGTCGCTGTATTTCGGCGGCAGGCCGGTGCGCGCCATGAGTTCGGCCACCGGCGCGCTGGAGATTGCGCTCAGCGTGGCGGGCGTGCAGCCCGGGGACGAAGTCATTACCACGCCGCTCTCGTGGGTGGCCACGGCCAATGTGATCGTGCGTGCCGGCGCCAGACCGGTGTTCGTCGATGTCGACGCGCTTACGCGCAATATCGATCTGGAGCGGATCGAGGCGGCGATCACGCCCAGGACGCGCGCGCTCCTGCCGGTGGACATGGCGGGCCTGCCCGTGGACCGCGACCGGTTGTACGCAATCGCCCAGGCCCGCGGGCTGCGCGTGATCGAGGACGCGGCGCAAAGCATGGGCGCCTCCTGGAACGGCAGGCGCATCGGCGGTTTCGGCGACCTGGTGGCCATCAGCTTCCACGCCAACAAGAACATCACCACCGCCGAAGGCGGCTGCCTGGTGCTGACCGATGCCGCCGAAACCGACCTGTGCACCCGGCTGCGCCTGCAGGGCGTGGTGCGACTGCCCGACGGCAACCAGGAAGTCGAAGTCGCGGGCGGCAAGCACAATCTGACGGATGTCGCGGCGCGCATCGGCCTGGGACAAATGAAGCAGCTGGAGGGCTTCACCGCGCGGCGCCGGGCGCTCGCGCGGCGCTATTTCGAACGTTTCGAAACGGAATCGGGCTGCGTGCTGCCGCTGGCGGATTTCACCCACTGCAACTGGCACATGTTCCAGGTGCTGCTGCCGCTGGAACGCCTGCGCATCGGCCGCGGTGAATTCATGCAGGCGCTGCACCGTCGCGGCATAGGCTCTGGCGTGCACTATCCCGCGATGCACCTGTTCGGACTGTATCGAAAACTCGGCTACAATCCCGGCGACTTTCCGCAGGCGGAACGCATAGGGAGCACGACACTCACCCTGCCGCTGTTCCCGGCCATGGCAGATGCCGACGTCGATCGCGTCTGCGCTGCGATGGCTGAAATCATCCGGGACAATACACGATGAGCGTGCGTACGATGAATGTCCGACGATGAACCTCCGACGATGAATGCTAGAAGATAAGCGACAGCAAATGAGCATCGACCTCTCGGTGGTGATACCGGTGTACAACGAGGAACAGGGCCTGGCCGCGCTGTTCGCCCGCCTGTACCCGGCGCTGGACGCGCTGCACATCGCGTATGAGGTGATTTTCGTCAACGACGGCAGCCGCGACGGCTCCGGCGCCCTGTTGCGCCAGCAATTCCAGCAGCGGCCGGACGTCACCCGGGTCATCCTGTTCAACGGCAACTTCGGCCAGCACATGGCGATCATGGCCGGCTTCGAAAAGGTGCGCGGCCGGCGCATCGTCACCCTGGACGCCGATCTGCAGAACCCGCCCGAAGAGATCGGCCGCCTGATCGCAAAGATGGACGAGGGCCACGACTACGTCGGCAGCATACGCCGCCTGCGCCGCGACAGCGCGTTTCGACGCATCGCCGGCAAGTCGATGAACCTGCTGCGCGAACGCATCACGCGCATCCACATGACCGACCAGGGCTGCATGCTGCGCGCCTACAGCCGGGAGATCATAGAAGCGGTGAACAGCTGCCACGAAATCAGCACCTATATCCCCGCGCTGGCGTACACCTTCGCCCAGCGTCCGGCGGAAATCGAGGTCGAGCACGAAGACCGCGCCTCGGGCGAATCGAAGTATTCCCTGTATCAGCTGATACGGCTGAATTTCGACCTGATGACCGCCTTTTCGCTGGTGCCGCTGCAGTTGTTTTCGCTTGCCGGCATGCTGATTTCGCTGGCGTCCATCCTGTTCGTCGCGTACCTCGCCGTGCGCCGGCTGCTGATCGGGCCGGAGGCCGAGGGCGTGTTCACCCTGTTCGGCATCGTCTTTTTCCTGCTCGGCATCGCCTTGTTCGGCATCGGCCTGCTGGGCGAATACGTGGGCCGCATTTCGCAGCAGGTGCGCCAGCGCCCGCGCTATCTGGTCCAGGCGGTGCTGGAACAATCCGCGGAAAACCCGATTCCCCCCCTGGCATGACCACCGCCGTCGTATTCGCCTATCACAACGTCGGCGTGCGCTGCCTCGCGGTGTTGCTGGATCAGGGCGTGCAGGTGGACCTGGTGGTGACGCATGAGGACAATCCGCACGAGACCATCTGGTTCGACAGCGTCGCGGCGCTTGCGCGTTCGCGCGCCCTGCCCGTGATCGCCCCGGCCGATCCGAACCAGCCGGCCGTGATCGGGCAGATCGCGGCGCTAGAGCCCGATTTCCTGTTCTCGTTCTACTATCGCAACATGCTCGGCCCGGAACTGCTGCTCATTCCCCGGCGCGGCGCCTACAACATGCACGGTTCGCTGCTGCCCAAGTACCGCGGGCGCGTGCCGATCAACTGGGCGGTCATCAACGGCGAACACGAAACCGGCGCCACTCTGCACCAGATGGTGGTCAAGCCCGATGCCGGGGGCATCGTCGACCAGAAAGCGGTGGCCATCGGCCCGGATGACACCGCGGCTGAAGTGTTCGGTCGGGTCACGGAGGCGGCGGGACAGGTGCTAGCGCGCGCGCTGCCGGCGCTCATCGCGGACCGCGCGCAGCTTGCGCCGCAGGACCTGAGCCGGGGCAGCTACTACGGCGGGCGCAGGCCCGAGGACGGCCGCATCGACTGGGCGAAGAGCGCGCGTGAAATCCACAACCTCGTGCGCGGCGTCGCCCCGCCGTATCCGGGCGCATTTACCGTAGCAGGCACTCTGCAGTTGCGGCTGCTGCGCACCCGGCTGGAGCCAAATAGGCGCCCTAGAAGCGGCGCACCTGGGTTATATTTCGAAGACGGGTGCTACTTCGCCGACTGCGGGGACGGCGGTGTACTGCGCGTGCTCGAACTCGACACCCCCGGCGGAACCATCGACACCGGCGCGTTCGCCGGAGAAAAAATTACTTTCTCGTGACCTAATGAAAAAAACCCTGTGAAAAAAATCCTGATACTCGGCGTCAACGGCTTCATCGGCCACCATCTGTCCAAACGCATCATCGCCAAGACCGACTGGGAAGTCTACGGCATGGACATGCAGACCGATCGCATCTCCGACCTTCTCGAAGAAAAGCGCTTTCATTTCTTTGAAGGCGACATCACCATCAACAAGGAATGGATCGAGTACCACGTGCGCAAGTGCGATACGGTGCTGCCGCTGGTGGCGATCGCCACGCCGGCGACCTATGTCACCTCGCCCTTGCGCGTGTTCGAGCTCGACTTCGAAGCGAACCTGCCCATCATCCGCTCCGCGGTCAAGTACAAAAAGCGCGTGATCTTCCCCTCGACTTCCGAAGTCTACGGCATGTGCCGCGACGACCAGTTCGACCCGGAGTCCTCGGAGCTGGTCCTGGGCCCGATCAACAAGCCGCGCTGGATCTATTCCTGCGCCAAGCAGCTAATGGACCGTGTCATCCACGCCTACGGCATGGAGCAGGGTCTGGACTACACGCTGTTCCGGCCGTTCAACTGGATCGGCTCCGGCCTGGACTCGATCAACACCCCCAAGGAAGGCAGCTCGCGCGTGATCACCCAGTTTCTCGGCCACATCGTGCGCGGCGAGAACATCAAACTCGTGGACGGCGGCACGCAAAAGCGCGCCTTCACCTATATCGACGACGGCATCGACGCGCTGCTGAAGATCATCGCCAACCCGGAAGGGATCGCAAGCGGAAAGATCTACAACATCGGCAACCCGAAGAACAATTATTCGGTGAAAGAGCTCGCCGACATGATGTTGAAGCTGGCGCTCGAGTACCCGGAATACCGCGGCAACGCAAAGAAAGTGAAACTGGTGAAGACCAGCTCCGCGCAGTATTACGGCAAAGGCTACCAGGACGTGCAGAACCGCGTGCCGAAAATCACCAACACCTGCAAGGATCTCGACTGGAAGCCCAGGGTGAACATGCAGCAGGCGATGAAGCATATTTTCGACTTCTATCGCGGCCACGTCGCCGAAGCGCGCCATCTGGTCGATTGAAGCTGATCAAGCGTCCCGACAAGCTTTGCGCGCTATCGCGCGCCAACCCTGTTTTTGGTGCGGATGAAAAGCGTATCCGCACCAAAAACAGGGTTATGGATAAAAGCAAAGGCGGTTTGGGGTTTATTCGAGATCCCCGATTGTGTGCGGACAGGGTCATCGTCCGCACACAATCGGGGATCCGCGCGGACGGGCCGCCGTCCGCGCAAGCCGAATAGACACCTTCCACAATGAAGCTCGCCCTCAAAATCGACGTCGATACCTACCGCGGCACGCGCGAGGGCGTGCCGCGCCTGGTAGAACTGCTGCAAAAGCACAAGGCCGGCGCAAGCTTTCTGTTCAGCCTGGGGCCGGACCACACAGGGCGCGCGATCACGCGCGCCTTGCGTCCCGGCTTCATGAAGAAGGTCTCGCGCACCTCGGTGCTGGAGCACTACG
>CAYNVY010000218.1:0-7486 GCA_964400745.1 uncultured Enterobacteriaceae bacterium
CGTCGCCGCCCTCGGGGCCGAGGTCGATGACCCAGTCGGCGGTCTTGATCACGTCGAGGTTGTGCTCGATCACCACCACGCTGTTGCCGTGGTCGCGCAGGCGATGCAGCACGTGCAGCAGCAGGTCGATGTCCTGGAAATGCAGTCCGGTGGTGGGTTCGTCCAGGATGTAGAGCGTGCGCCCGGTGTCGCGCTTGGAGAGTTCGAGGGACAGCTTCACCCGCTGCGCCTCGCCGCCGGAGAGCGTGGTCGCCGACTGTCCGAGCTCGACGTAACCCAGGCCCACATCGAGCAGGGTGGCGAGCTTGCGCGCCACGATGGGCACGGCGCTGAAGAATTCGTGCGCCTGTTCCACCGTCATTTTCAGCACCTCGTGCACGTTCCTGCCCTTGTACTGCACTTCCAGCGTTTCGCGGTTGTAGCGCTTGCCGTGGCAGACGTCGCAGGGCACGTAGATGTCGGGTAGGAAATGCATTTCCACCTTGAGCACGCCGTCGCCCTGGCAGGCCTCGCAGCGCCCGCCCTTGACGTTGAAGGAAAAGCGCCCCGGTCCGTAGCCGCGCTCGCGCGCCGCGGGCACGCCCGCGAACAGTTCGCGGATCGGCGTGAACAGTCCCGTGTAGGTGGCCGGATTCGAGCGCGGCGTGCGCCCGATCGGGCTCTGGTCGACGCTGATCACCTTGTCGAAGTATTCGAGCCCGTCGATCGATTCGTGCGGCGCGGCTTCGCCGCTGCTGGCGTAGAGGTGCTGCGCCGCCGCCTGATACAGCGTGTCGTTTACCAGCGTCGACTTGCCCGAACCCGAGACCCCGGTGACGCAGACGAACAATCCCAACGGCAGATCCAGATCCACGCGCTTCAGATTGTTGCCGCTCGCGCCGCGCAAGCGCAGCACGCGCGCCTTGTCGTAGCGGTGGCGGCGGCGGGGCAGGGGAATTTCCATGCGTCCCGCAAGATACTTTCCGGTGAGGGAAGCCGGGTTTTGCATGATGTCCTGCGGCGTGCCCTCGGCCACCAGCTTGCCGCCGTGCTCGCCGGCGCCCGGCCCCATGTCGACCACGTGATCCGCGGACAGAATCGCGTCTTCGTCGTGTTCGACCACGATCACCGTGTTGCCGAGGTCGCGCAGGTGTTTGAGCGTGGCCAGCAACCGCCCGTTGTCGCGCTGGTGCAGGCCGATCGAAGGTTCGTCCAATACGTACATGACACCGGTGAGGCCGGAGCCGATCTGGCTCGCGAGGCGGATCCGCTGCGCTTCGCCGCCGGAAAGGGAGTCTGCCGAGCGGTCCAGCGAAAGGTAGTCCAGGCCGACGTTGTTGAGGAAGGACAGGCGCGAGGCGATCTCCTTCACGATCCGGTCGGCGATCGCCGCCCTGTGACCGGGTAGCGCGAGGCCCTGGAAGAACGCGAGGCCGCGCTTGAGCGGCATGGCGCTCACCTCGTAGATCGCAAGATCGGCGATCTTGACGTTGCGCGCCTCGGTGCGCAGGCGCGTACCGGCGCAAGCCGGGCATGGCTTGCTGTTCAGGTATTTCGCCAGCTCCTCGCGCACCACGATGGAATCGGTCTCCTTGTAGCGGCGCGTGAGATTGGGCACCACGCCCTCGAAGTCGTGCTCCTTGATCACGGTGCGGCCGCGTTCGCTCAAGTAAGAGAAGGGAATCTTCTCCTTGCTGCCGTAGAGCACGACGTCCTGCGCCGTCTGCGCCAAGCGGTCGAACGCGCTTTCCACGTCGAAGCCGAAATGCGCGGCAAGGCTGGTGAGCATCTGGAAATAGAACTGGTTGCGCCGGTCCCAGCCCTTGATCGCGCCGCTGGCAAGGCTCAGGTGCGGATGCGCCACCACGCGGCGCGGATCGAAGAATTCGATCGCGCCCAGGCCGTCGCACTCGGGGCAGGCGCCCAACGGATTGTTGAACGAGAACAGGCGCGGTTCCAACTCGGCCAGGGAGTAGCTGCAGGTCGGACAGGCGAAGCGCGCCGAAAACAGATGCTCCTTGCCCGTATCCGATTCCACGGCGATGGCGCGGCCGTCGGCATGGCGCAAGGCCGTCTCGAACGATTCTGCCATGCGCTGCTTCAGCTCCGGCCTGACCTTGAGCCGGTCCACCACCACGTCGGTGGTGTGCTTCACGTTCTTGGACAGCTTGGGCAGCGAGTCGATGTCGTAGATCTTGCCGTCGACGCGCAGGCGCACGAAGCCCTGGGCGCGCAATTCGGCGAAGAGATCGTTCTGCTCGCCCTTTCTGCCGGCGATCACCGGGGCGAGGATCATCAGTTTCGTGTCTTCGGGCAGGGCGAGCACGTGGTCCACCATCTGCGCCACCGACTGCGCCTCCAGCGGCAGCGCGTGCTCGGGGCAATAAGGCGTGCCTACGCGCGCGTACAGCAGGCGCAGATAGTCGTGGATCTCGGTCACCGTGCCGACGGTGGAGCGCGGATTGTGGCTGGTCGCCTTCTGCTCGATCGCGATCGCCGGGGACAGCCCCTCGATCAGGTCGACGTCGGGCTTTTCCATCAACTGCAGGAACTGGCGCGCATAAGCGGACAGGGATTCGACGTAGCGCCTTTGGCCTTCCGCATACAGCGTATCGAAGGCGAGCGAGGATTTGCCCGAGCCCGACAGCCCCGTGATCACGATCAGCTTATTGCGCGGCAGATCGAGATTGATGTTCTTCAGATTGTGCGTGCGTGCGCCGCGTATCCTGATTTGGTCCATGATCTTTGGTAAGCTCTGAAAAACCTCGGGCGGTGCTTTCTCGGCCGAGGTTTTTCACTGTGATGGGGGGATTGGAAAAGGGGGCCATTGGCCCCTTTTTCAGCGTTTCCTTTGGCAGGTCTTGGGCGCTGGGGAGTGATACAAACCTGCTAATATACGAGATTACCCCGCCGCCGCGCTACCTCCACGTTATGTCGCCTGCTTCACCCGACCGCATGTCGCCCCTGGAAATCCGTGCAAGTCTTTCTCTTGCATCGATTTTTGCTTTGCGCATGCTGGGTTTGTTCTTGATTCTGCCGGTGTTCGCGGTGCATGCGATGCACCTCGAAGGCGGCGACAACCATACCCTGGTGGGCATCGCGCTCGGCGCCTACGGTCTGACACAGGGCATCTTGCAGATCCCCTACGGCATGGCCTCCGACCGCTACGGCCGCAAGCGCGTCATCGTCCTCGGCCTCGCGCTGTTTGCGCTGGGCAGCTTCGTTGCCGCCGTCGGCGACGACATTTACCTCATCATCGTCGGACGCGCGATCCAGGGCGCGGGCGCGATCTCCGCCCCGGTCATGGCCTTTCTCTCGGACCTGACGCGCGAACAGCACCGCACCAAGGCGATGGCGCTGGTGGGGTCGAGCATCGGATTGATGTTCGCCCTGTCCCTGGTCGGTTCGCCCCTGCTCTACCGCCACATCGGCATGGGCGGCATTTTCATACTCACCGGCGTGCTGGCGCTGGCGGCGATCTGGGTGGTGGTGAGCGTAGTGCCGAAGGAGGCCTCGATCCATGCCGGGGCCGACGAACACGTGGAATCGGCGCGGCTGGGCGCCGTCCTCAGAAACCCGGACTTGCTGCGCCTCAACTTCGGCATTTTTTCGCTGCACGTGGTGCAGATGGCGATTTTCGTGGTCGTCCCCCTGGCGCTGGTGAGCGCCGGCGGACTCTCGGTGGATCAGCACTGGAAAGTCTATCTGCCGGTGGTGCTGTTCTCTTTTGTACTGATGGTGCCGCCCATCTTCTACGCCGAGAAGAAGGATCGCATCAAACCGGTGTTCCTCGGCTGCGTGGCGCTGATGGCGGTGGTCCAGTTGGGTTTCGTGTTCGCGCTGGAGAATTTCACCGCGCTTGTCATCCTGCTGCTGGGTTTCTTCGTTGCTTTCAATGTGCTCGAGGCGAGCCTGCCCTCGCTGGTGTCGCGCACCGCGCCCGGGCGCGCCAAGGGCACCGCGCTGGGGGTGTACAACACGACCCAGTCGCTGGGCCTGTTCGTCGGCGGCGTCGCCGGCGGCGCGCTGATGCAGCATCAGGGACAGGTGCCGGTATTCGTGTTCGGCGCAGTACTGATCGCCTTGTGGGGCATCAGCGCCGCAGGCATGCGGGTGCCCAAGCGCGCGCGCAAGCACGAGGCGGACACCGTCGCAGGCGTCGCAATGAGCAATGGGTCGGCAAGGTAGCGGTAAAGTACGAAAAAACCAGAGAGGAGAATTCAAATGGCATCGATCAACAAAGTGATAATCGTCGGAAACCTTGGCAAAGACCCGGAAACCCGTTTCCTGCCCGATGGTAAAGCGGTGTGCAATTTCTCCGTAGCCACCACCGACACCTGGAAAGACAAGACCAGCGGAGAAAAGAAGGAAGCGACCGAGTGGCACAGAATCTCGGCCTTCGGCAGGCTGGCCGAAATCTGCGGCGAGTACCTGAAGAAAGGCAGCCAGGTCTACATCGAGGGCAAGCTGAAAACGCGCAAGTGGCAGGACAAGGAAGGCCAGGACCGCTATACCACCGAGATCATGGCCGACGCGATGCAGATGCTGGGCTCCAGGAGCGGCATGGGCGGGGGCGAACCGCGCGCCGAAATGCGCGAGCCCTCCTCCGGCGAATCCCGGCCGGCGAAAAAACCGGCCGGCCAGTTCCAGGACATGGACGACGACATTCCGTTCTGAGGCGCCTCCCCGGGTAGCCTTGTCTACCGCCTAGTCCATTGAAAAAGCAGGGTTTGCCCCCAGATTTAGCATGGGAAAGCCCTGCTTTTCCGCTATAATCGCAATCTTTTTCGCTGGTCGGAGAATGTAGTGCCTATTTACGAATATCTTTGCTCGTCTTGCGGGTTCCAGAAAGAGTATCTGCAAAAGATCAGCGATCCGCTGAAGAGCGTCTGCCCGGAATGCAACAAAGTGACGTTCGGCAAGATGCTTACCGCTGCCGGTTTTCAATTGAAGGGAGGCGGCTGGTACGCGACCGACTTCAAGCATAGCGGCGCCGGCCCCGCGTCCAAGCCCGCCGCGGGCACGGGTGAAAGCGCAGGCAAGTCCGATAGCAAGAGCGATGCCACCGGCGAGAGCAAGAGCGACGGCAAGACCGAGAGCAAGACCGAGTCCAAGCCTGCTCCCGCCGCGGCGCCGGCAACCCCCGCGAGTACAGCCAAGGCGGAATGAAAAAGTATTTCATCACCGGGCTGCTGATCTGGATCCCGCTGGTCATCACCATCTGGGTGCTCAAGCTCGTGGTCGATACGCTGGACCAGAGCCTGCTGCTGCTGCCGCTGTCGCTGCGCACCGAGAACTGGGCCGGCTTCCACATTCCGGGTATGGGCGTGCTGCTGACGCTGCTGATCGTGTTTCTGACCGGCGCGATCACGGCCAATTTGATCGGGCAGCGCCTGGTGGACCTATGGCACGATATCCTGCATCGCATCCCGGTGGTGAATTCGATCTATTCCAGCGTCAAGCAGGTGAGCGACACGCTGTTTTCCTCCAGCGGCGAGGCTTTCCGCAAAGCGCTGCTGGTGCAGTGGCCGCGCGAGGCATGTGGACCATCGCGTTCCTGACCGGAACCCCCGGCGGTGACGTCAGCCAGCACCTGCAGGGCGATTACGTCAGCGTCTATGTGCCGACCACGCCCAACCCGACCGGCGGCTATTTCGTCATGATGCAGCGCAAGGACGTGATCGAACTCGACATGAGCGTGGATACCGCGCTCAAGTACGTCATCTCCATGGGCGTGGTGTCTCCGAACGGAAACGGCAAGAAAAAGCCGCGCCTGCGCAACGAGCAAGCGGCAATGAGCGATCCTGCCTGATTCACCACCTGAATAATTCACTACTGACGACCACAATCATGACTATGCGTACCCATTACTGCGGCCTGGTCGGCGCGGCGCAACTCGACCAGACCGTTTCCCTGTGCGGCTGGGTCAACACCCGGCGCGATCACGGCGGCGTCATATTCATCGACCTGCGCGACCGCGAAGGCCTGGTGCAGATCGTGTGCAATCCGACGCGGCCGGAGGTCTTCGCCGTGGCAGAGAAAATCCGCAACGAATTCGTGGTCCGCGTGACCGGCAAGGTGATACGGCGCGAGCCGGCGCTGGTGAACCCCAAGCTGAAAAGCGGCGAGATCGAGGTGCTGTGCCACGAACTCGAGATACTCAACCCGGCCGTCACGCCGCCGTTCCAGCTCGACGAGGAAAACCTGTCGGAGACCACCCGCCTCGCCAACCGCGTGATCGACCTGCGCCGGCCGCAGATGCAGGCGAACCTGCGCCTGCGCTACAGGGTGTCGATGGCGGTGCGCAAGTTCCTCGATGCGGCCGGCTTCATCGACATCGAGACGCCGATGCTGGCCAAGTCGACCCCCGAAGGCGCGCGCGACTACCTGGTGCCCTCGCGCGTGCAGGCCGGCATGTTCTTCGCCCTGCCGCAGTCGCCGCAGCTGTTCAAGCAGATGCTGATGATCGCCGGCTTCGACCGCTATTACCAGATCACCAAGTGTTTCCGCGACGAGGACCTGCGCGCCGACCGGCAGCCGGAATTCACCCAGGTCGATATCGAGACTTCCTTCCTCGGCGAAAACCAGATCACCGCGCTGATGGAAGAAATGATCCGCAGCGTGTTCAAGCAGGCCCTGGCGGTCGACCTGCCCAATCCCTTCCCGCGCATCAGTCACAGCGAAGCCATGAGCCGCTACGGGTCGGATAAGCCCGACCTGCGCGTCACGCTGGAACTCACTGAAGTCACCGATGCGGTGGCCGACGTCGCCTTCAAGGTGTTCAGCGGTCCGGCCACTTCCGGCGGCCGCGTCGCAGCCCTGCGCGTGCCGGGCGGCGCGGCGCTCGCGCGCGGCGAGATCGACGGCTACACCGAGTTCGTCAAGATCTACGGCGCCAAGGGCCTGGCCTACATCAAGGTTAACGATGCATCGAAACTTAACGAAGAAGGGCTGCAATCGCCCATCGTCAAGAATCTTCACGAAGCGGCGCTGAAGACCATCGTCGAGCGCACCGGCGCGCAATCCGGCGACCTGATCTTCTTCGGCGCGGACAAGACCAAGATCGTCAATGACGCGCTGGGCGCCTTGCGCTCCAAGATCGGCCACGAGAAGGGCTACGTCGATGGCTCCGCCTGGCGGCCGCTGTGGGTGGTCGATTTCCCGATGTTCGAATACGACGAGGAAAACAAGCGCTGGGCGGCCTGCCACCACCCCTTCACCAGTCCCAAGGACGGTCACGAGGCCTTGATGGCCACCGATCCCGGGGCTTGCCTGGCCAAGGCCTATGACCTGGCGCTGAACGGATGGGAAATGGGCGGCGGCTCGGTGCGCATCCATCGCGCCGAGGTGCAGGAGAAGGTATTCCAGGCGCTGGGCATCGGCCCCGAGGAACAGCAGGCCAAGTTCGGCTTCCTGCTCGATGCGCTGAAGTACGGCGCCCCGCCCCATGGTGGCCTGGCCTTCGGCCTCGACCGCATCGTCACCATGATGGCCGGCGCCGAGTCGA
>CAYNVY010000219.1:0-7453 GCA_964400745.1 uncultured Enterobacteriaceae bacterium
CGGACCTCGATGCCCGGCGTCGACATGTCGATCAGGAAGATCGCGATCCCCGCCTTGCCGTCGCCGGCACCGGTGCGGGCGAGCAGGAAACAGTTACGGGCCATACCCGCATAGGAGGTCCAGATCTTGGAACCGTTGATGACGTAGTGATCGCCGTCGCGCACAGCGCGCGTGCGCAGCTTTGCGAGGTCCGAGCCGGCGTCCGGTTCGGAGAAGCCCTGGCACCAGATCGCGCGGCCGGCTGCCATCTCGGGCACGTAGCGCGCTTTCTGCTCCGGCGAGCCGAAGCGCATCAGTGTCGGGCCGATCCAGTTGACGTTCATGTATTGCGCGCCGCGCGGTTCGCCCGCCGCCCACATCTCTTCGCCCAGGATGAAATGCTCCCAGGTGTCGCCCCCGGAAATCGGCAGCAGCTTGAGCGTGACACCGAAGAAGTACATCAGCAGCAGCGCGAACCAGAAAGTCGGCATCGCCTGCCCGACCACCGCGATGGTCAGCGTGAGCCGGTCCACCCAGCTATTGGGCTTCAACGCGGCGACCACGCCGAGCGGGATCGACAGCAGGAGCGCGAAACTGATCGCCGCCACGCCCAGGATCATGGTGGTGGGCATGCGCTCGGCCACCAGCGCCGACACCGGCGTGCGAAAGTAGAGCGAATCGCCGAAGTCGCCGAGGACGGCGCGGCCCAGCCACTCGGCGTACTGGACCGGGAGCGGGCGGTCGAAGCCGTACTGCTTGCGGATCGCGTCGATCGCCTCGGCGGTCGCGCCCTCGCCCGCCATGGCAGTTGCCACGTCGGTCGAGAGGTTCACCAGCATGAAACAGACCAGCGACACCGTGAGCGCCACCAGCAGCGCCAGCACCGCCCGCTTCAGCGCGTATTGAAGCATGGCGCCTCAACCACCGGTCGCAACTGCGGCCGCGCTCATTTCCAGCGATATTCCCAGAAGCGCGGCAGCTCGTCCGGATACGGCTGGAACTGCAGGTCCTTGGCGTAGGCGTAAAACACCGGCAGCGAGTACATCGGCACCGCGTAAGCCTGTTCGGCGATCTTCTTCAGCGCGTTTTTGTACGCCACCTGGCGCACCGCGGGCTTGACCGAGGTGTCGCCGGCGTCGAGCAGGTCGCGCACTTCCGCGTCGCGGGTCACGTCGTCGGCGAGGAACTTGAAGTACACCGGCGTGCTGGCGGAGACGTCGTTCACCGAGAACGAGCCCCAGGTCTGGCGCGCGAAGCCTGCCTTGTGTTCGCGGATCGCGTCGCGCATCGCCGCATACTGCATGAAGCGCAGATTGGCCTTGATGCCGACTGCGCGCAGATAGCCGATCACCGCCTCGGTCTGCGGCCGCTCGCGGTAGGCGTACAGATCGATCTCGAAGCCGTTCGGGTAGCCGGCCTCGGCCAGCAGCGCCTTGGCCTTGGCCGGGTCGTAGGCGTAGCGCGGCGCGCCCTCGTCGGTGCAGCCGAACTGCGCCGGGAAACAGATCGTGTGCAGCACCCGCGCCGAGTCGCCGACCACGGTCTTCAGCATCCCCTGCCGGTCGATGGCGTGGATGATCGCCTTGCGCACGCGTATGTCCTTCAGGATCGGCGTCGGCGTCTTTTCGTCCGTGGCCATGGTGAAGAACACGATGCGCATGGTCTCGCCCGAGGTCACCGCGAGCGTGGGCACGCTCTGCAGCTGTTTCGCCTGGTCGGGGGCGACGTTGTAGATCCAGTCCAGCCCGCCCGCCATCAGTTCGGCGTACTGCGTGTTCATGTCCGGAATCAGGCGCAGCTCCAGCGTCTCTATCTTCGGCTGCGGCTTGGGGCTCTCCTTGAAATAGTCCGGGTTGCGCTTCATGCGCACCAGGCGCCCCTGCTGGTGTTCGGTCACCATATAGGGGCCGGAGCCGACCGGCTTCTCGCTCATGCCCTTGGGCCCGACCTTGGCGTAGTACTCGCCCGGATAGATCACCACCGGCCCGGCGAGATATTCCAGCGCCGCCGGGAACGGCTTCTTCATCTTGATGCGGACCTTGAACTGATCGATCTTCTCGGCCGCTGCGATCCAGTTGACGTTCTGCTGCGTGGTCGACTTGTTCTCCGGCTTGGACACGAAATTGAGCGTGGTCACCACATCGTCGGCATCGAAGGCCTCGCCGTTGTGGAATTTCACGCCCTTGCGCAAATCGAATTCGAGCGTGGTCTCGTTCACCCAGCGCCAGGCGGTCGCCAGCGACGGCTTGTATTCGTTGGTCTTCGGGTCGCGGAACACCAGCGTGTCCCAGATGTGGTGCGCGAGGATCACGCCGATGCGCACGTTGTTGAAATAGGCGTCCAGACTCTCCGGCCCCTGGTCGGCGGCGAGCCTGACCGAATTGTCGCGCTTGCCGGCTTCGGCCGGCGGGACGAAGGCGACGGCTGCGGCAAGCAGCGCCGCAGGAAACAGCGTACGGTAGGCAGACATGGTGAAATTCCTCCTTGATTGGTTTGGCTAGCTTAACGCATTGTGGTACAGATGGCATTCGACACGGCCGAGCGCATCGCCCAAGGCGGCCGGCGCGCGCTCGCGACAGGCGGGCATGGCTTCCGAACAACGCGGGTGGAAAGTGCAACCCGGCGGTGGCTCCATCGGGTTCGGATAGCTCACGCCGAGGTGCGTGTCCGGCACGCCCAGCCCGGGCTCGGGCGTGAGCACCGAGGCGAGCAGCGCGCGCGTATAGGGGTGGCGCGGCGCGCGGAACAGCGTCGCCGTGTCGGCCTCCTCGACGATGCGGCCCAGGTACATGACCGCGACGCGCGTCGCGATGTGTTCCACCACCGCGAGGTTGTGGCTGATCAGGAGGTAGGTGAGGTCGAACTCGCGCCGCATGTCTTCGAGCAGGTTCAGGATCTGCGATTGCACCGAAACGTCGAGCGCCGACGTGGGTTCGTCGCAGATCAGGATCTCCGGCCGCATCACCAGCGCCCGCGCGATCGCGACCCGCTGGCGCTGGCCGCCGGAGAGCTGGTTCGGGTAGCTGTGAAAAAAGCGCGGCGGCAATCCCACGCGCTCCATCGTCTCCTGCACGCGCCTGCGCCGCGCGCGGCCGTCGGGCTCGATGCCGTGCACCTCCAGCGGCAGCCCGACGATAGTTCCCACGGTCTTGCGCGGATTGAGCGACGAGTACGGATCCTGAAAAATCGGCTGCACCCGCCGCGCCACCGCGCGCGCATCGGTGCCGGCGAGGGAGCGGCCTTCCAGCCGTATCTCGCCCGCGCTAGTCGGCATCAGGCCGAGCAGCATGCGGCCCAGCGTGGACTTGCCGCAGCCCGATTCGCCCACCAGGCCCAGCACCTCGCCGCGGCGCAGTTCGAGCGACACGCCGTTCACCGCGTGCAGCGTGCGCTTGCCGCGGAACATGCCCGCGCTCACGGCGAACTGCCGGTGCACGTCTACCGTTTCGAGCAGTGGTTCAGTTTCAATCAATTATTCGCTCCCAGTCTGCAGCGCAGGCGCTGCTCGCCGCCGATGTCGCGCAATTCGAACGCGCGCGTGGCGCAGACCTCCTCGGCCTGGTCGCAGCGGTTGCGAAACTGGCAGCCCTGGAGCGCGCCTATCGGCGGGCTGACCACGCCTGGGATGGTGCCCAGGCGCTCACCTGGCGCGAGGCGCCCCGGCACCGGAATGCAATCGAGCAGGCCGCGCGTATAGGGGTGCGTAGGTCGGCCGAACAGGCGCTTCACCGGCCCCTCCTCGACGATCTCGCCGGCATACATCACCGCGACCCGGTCGGCGACACGCGCCACGATCCCGAGGTCGTGTGTGATGAGTATCAGGCCCATGCCGAGTTCGCGCTGTAGTTCCTTCAACAGGTGCAGGATCTGCGCCTGCACCGTGACGTCGAGCGCCGTCGTCGGCTCATCGGCTATCATCAGCGCCGGCTCGCACATCAGCGCCATCGCGATCATCACCCGCTGGCGCAGGCCGCCGGAGAGCTGGTGCGGATACTGTCCGAGGCGGCTTGCCGCGCCGGTGATGCCCACGCGTTCGAGCAGGTGCAGCGCGCGCTCCCGCGCCACGGAAACGGGTCCGCCGCGGTGGCGCAGCCAGCCCTCCTCGAGCTGATTGCCGATCGACCAGGACGGATTGAGCGAGGTCATCGGCTCCTGAAAAATCATCGCCATCCGGTCGCCGCGCAGATCGGTCATGCGCCCCTCTGACGCGTCCAGCAGATTCTCCCCGGCGAAGCTGAATCGCGACAGGCTGCGCCCCGCCGCGCGCGGCAGCAGGCCCATCAGGGCGAGCGCGGACAACGATTTGCCGCAACCGGATTCCCCCACCAGGCACAGCGTTTCGCCGGCTTCCAGGGACAGATCCACGCCGCGCACGGCGTGCAGCACGCCCATAGGCGTCGGAATGTCCACCCGCAGGCCTTCGACCTGTAACAGCGCACTCACCGGAAAACCGCCTCCGCCATCGTTGCTCCCATAGGGCTTGGTACAATCGAGCCGCACCCGCACCGAATTCTAACCCGTGCGGCTGGCGCGACGGAATCAATTGCAACAATCAGGGGGAAGACAATGTTACGCACCAGATTCACGGAATTGTTCGGCATCGAGCATCCTATCGTTCAAGGCGGCATGCAGTGGGTGGGCCGCGCCTCGCTGGTGTCCGCGGTGGCCAACGCGGGCGCGCTCGGTTTCATCACCGCGCTGACCCAGCCGACGCCCGAAGACCTCGAAAAGGAGATCAAACGCTGCCGCGAGATGACCGACAAGCCCTTCGGCGTCAACCTGACCATCCTGCCCGCGCTGAAGCCCCCGCCGTATGCGGAATACCGGCAGGCGATCATCGAGTCGGGCGTGAAAATCGTGGAGACGGCCGGCTACAATCCGCAGGAGCACATCGCCGAACTGAAAAAGCACGGCGTCAAGGTGATCCACAAGTGCACCGCGGTGCGCCATGCGGTCAAGGCGGAAAAGATAGGCGCCGACGCGATCTCGATCGACGGCTTCGAATGCGCCGGCCACCCGGGCGAGGACGACGTTCCGGGCCTGATCCTGATCCCGGCGGCGGCGGACAAGGTCAGCATTCCCATGATCGCCTCGGGCGGCTTCGGCGACGGCCGCGGCCTCGCCGCCGCGCTCGCGCTCGGCGCCGAAGGCATCAACATGGGTACGCGTTTCATGGCCACCGTGGAAGCGCCTATCCATCAGAAGATCAAGCAGCAGCTCGTCGCCAACGACGAGCGCGCCACCGACCTGATCTTTCGCACGCTGCACAACACGGCGCGGGTGGTGCGCAATGCCGTGAGCCAGGAGGTGCTCGCCGTGGAGAAGAAGGGCGGGGCCACCATCGACGACATCCGCCACCTCGTCGCCGGCACGCGCGGCCGCGCGGTCTACGAGGAGGGCGATCCCGATTTCGGCATCTGGTCGGCGGGCATGGTGCAGGGGCTGATACACGACATCCCGACCTGCGCCGTACTCGTCGCGCGCATCGTCGCCGAGGCCGAGGCGATCATCGCGACGCGGCTGGCGCGGATGATGCGCGCGTAGCGCAGGCGAAGACCCATCCCTGCCGATCGAAGCGGGGCGCCACATCGAGCGGCTGTAGTCACACTTGCGCGGACGGCGGCCCGTCCGCGCGGATCGCCGATTGCGCGCGGACGAAAAGCCGTCCGCACGCGATCGCCGATCTTATGGAAAAGCCCAGCCAGACCGCCTTTGTCTTTATCCATAACCGTGTTTTCTTTCCGGATGCTTTTTATCCGGGAAGAAAACACGGTTGGCGCGCAGAGCGCGCAATCGCCGCCCCCGGGCATGCGCCGATGGATGAGACACTGCATGCAATGCGCCGTCCGCGTCGGCTGGCGCCGCAATTTTTTGCGCCGGCTAAAGCCCCTTAGCGAACCACCGGTTTGGCGTGCCAGATCTGCTCCGCGTATTGCGCAATGGTGCGGTCGCTGGAAAATTTTCCCATGTTGGCGATATTCAGGATGACCTTGCGCAGCCATTGCTGCTGGTCGCGGTAGGCCGTTTCGACCTGCGCCTGACAGGCGGCATAAGATCCGAAATCGGCCAGCAGCAGATAGTGGTCGCCGTGCGCGAGCAGATTGTCCACGATGGGCCTGAACCGGTCGGGCTCCTCCGGCGAAAAATAGCCCCTGGCGATCATGTCGATCGCCGTGCGCAAATCGTCGTTCCCCATGTAGTAATCCGCCGGCCGGTAACCATCGGCGCGCAGTATCGCCACCTGGTCCGTGGTGAGGCCGAAAATGAAAATGTTGTCGCCGCCGACTTCGTTTCCGATTTCGATATTGGCGCCGTCCAGAGTCCCTATGGTCAGCGCCCCGTTCAGCGCCAGCTTCATGTTGCCGGTGCCCGAGGCTTCGGTGCCGGCGGTGGAGATCTGTTCCGACAGATCGGCCGCCGGAATCAGGTTCTCGGCCACCGACACGCCGTAGTTGGGCACGAAGATCAGCTTCAGCCGCCCGCGTATGCGCACGTCGTTGTTGACGATTTCGGCCACGTCGTTGATCAGCTTGATGATCAGTTTGGCCATGGCGTAACCCGGCGCCGCCTTGCCTCCGAAAATCACCGTGCGCGGCACCGTGTCCATCTCCGGGTTGGCGCAGATGCGCTTGTACAGGGTCACGACGTGCAGCAGGTTGAGCAGCTGGCGCTTGTATTCGTGGATGCGCTTGATCTGCACGTCGAACAGCGAATCCACATTCATCTCCATGCCGAGGGTCTGCCGCAGTTCCGCGGCAAACCTTTGCTTGTTGGCGCGCTTGACCGCGGCGAGTTCCGCGCGGAACTGCGCGTCATCGGCGAGCGGGACCAGGCGCCGCAACTCGCCGAGATCCCTGAGCCAGCCCTGGCCGATGCGCGAAGTGATCAGGGCCGACAGCAGCGGGTTGGCCTGGTTGAGCCAGCGGCGGGGCGTGATGCCGTTGGTCATGTTGACGATCTTGCCCGGGTAGTAGCGGTCGAAGTCGGCGAAGATGGTCTGCTTCATGAGCTCGGTGTGGATCTGTGCCACGCCGTTGACCTTGTGGCTGCCGACGATCGCCAGGTGCGCCATGCGCACGCGCTTGCCCCCTTCTTCGTCGATGATCGACATGCGCCGGCGCATTTCGTTGTCGCCGGGAAAACTGTGCATCACATCTTTGAGGAAGCGGTGGTTGATTTCGTAAATGATTTGCAGGTGGCGCGGCAGGATTTGCTCGAACATCGCGACCGGCCAGGTTTCGAGCGCCTCCGACATCAGCGTATGGTTGGTGTAGGAGAAGGTGCGCGTGGTGATGTCCCAGGCCTTGCCCCATTCCAGATGGTTGATGTCCACCAGTATGCGCATCAGCTCGGCGATGGCGATCGAGGGGTGGGTATCGTTCAACTGGACTGCGACCTTGTCCGGCAGTTCGTCGAAGTCTTGGTGGAATTTGCTGAAGCGGTACAGGATGTCCTGCAGCGACGCGCAAACGAA
>CAYNVY010000220.1:0-7417 GCA_964400745.1 uncultured Enterobacteriaceae bacterium
GACCGTTACACGATGTCAGGCCGCTGCTGATTCAAGGCGGTAGTCTAGGCCGTTTGGGATCGCGAACACGCCCCTGCGAGCCCCCCTGCTTACGGGTGGGCGACGACTACGCGATTTCGACCTTCCCGCTTCGCCTGATACAGTGCCTTGTCGGCAGCGATCATCAAATCCGCGGGACTGGCCGAAGGCCAAAGCGCAGCGATTCCGGCACTGAAGGTTACGCAAAAACCGGCGTCCGGCGCAAGGTGCCTGATCGCCGAAAAATCCTCGCGCAGCTTGTCGATCACACGCGCTGCGGTCGGCGCATCGGTATCGGTGAGCACAATCGCGAATTCCTCGCCCCCATAGCGGCCTACGGCATCGGCCTGGCGCAGGCGCTGGCGCAGGAATCGCGCCAGGGTTCTGAGCACATCATCACCCACAGGGTGACCGTAGCTATCGTTCACGCCCTTGAAGTTGTCGACGTCGATCATCGCAAACGAGAGGGCGTACTCGCCCCGCTGCGCGCGCGCGACCTCGGACTCCAGTTGTCGGTGCAGTTGCTTGTGATTGCTCAGACCGGTAAGACTGTCCTGAGTCATCATTTCGAGCAGGTCGCGATGGCGTGCGATCCGCGCGGACACGGATTTCACCAGTTGCTCCGGACGAATCGGCTTCGTTAGAAATTCATCGCCCGCGAAATCCAGCGCTTCCAGCTGCCGGTCGAAGTCGGTTTCGGCAGAAAGGAACACGATCGGCAGGCTGACGTATTGCGTCATCTGCCGGATCACACGCGCGAGTTCGTCGCCGCGGCAACCGAGCAGATACATGTCCATCAGCACCAGGTCCGGATCGAATTCCGCCAGCTGCGCAAGCGCGCCCGCCGGATCCGACACGATGCGTGCATCCATGCCTGCCAGTCTCAATGCGTGCGAGAAGTACTCCGCCTCGGGTGCCGAATCGTCCACCAGGAGCACCCGATACGGGTTCGATGGCCTGGGACCGATCAGCCTGTCGAGCGCGGCTATGAGCGCGAGCATGTCCAGCGGTTTTGTGAGGTAGACCTCGCCTCCGGCGCGAACTGCCTGGACGCGCGCCTCGTAGTCGCTGCGCACCGACACGAACACCACCGGCACGCGCACGGCAGCGGCAGACTGCATCGCGGCTGCCGCATCGGCACCGGCCAGCTTGCCTTCGGGAAGGATCATATCCAGCACCGCTGCGGCCGGCACTTCGCTTGCAATTGCTTGGCGAAAGGTCGCGGCGTCGCCGAAGATGCTTACGGCGTAGCCGAAACGCTCAAGATGATGCGCGATGAGATCCGCGTGCTGCGGATCGTCTTCTACAAGATAGACCAGCCTGGATTCGGACGGTTTGCCGATGTCGCCCTGTGCGGCACCCGCTGGCGCGGCGCGGGATTGCGCCAAGGCGGTCACATGCCTGAGTTGCTCGTACAGGGGCTCGAGTTGTTCCAGCGTGCCGCTTGGCAGCCTCCCTGCATCGAGCCAATCCGCCAGTACGACTTCCATCGCCTTCGCGCTCTTGCCAAGTTGCGCGTAGCCAAAGGTCTCTGCGGAACCGGCCAGCGAATGCAGTTCGAGGTGCAGAGATTGCACGGCATCGCTATCGCCCTCCGCCGCGACGCGCACCCATGAATCGTCGATCACCTTCAGTTTCGCCGGGAGTCGCTCGGCATAGGCGTCGAACATCTTCTGAAACTTGTCTTCCTGGGGTTGGGTAGGTGTCATGGGCAGTCTCGTGCAAGCATGGATACGCGCGCGGCCAGGCCCGGCCGCCGCAAGGGCCAGCGGTCAGCCATTGCGTCGTTCCCAGATGGATTTCACCGTACCGGCGAGCGTTCGCGGATTGAACGGCTTGGCGATGACATCGAGCGCCCCCAGGGCCTTGAAGTCGCTCAATTCCGAGGGCTGAACCTTCGCAGTCATGAACGCAACCGGGACGTCCGCAAGCGCAGGGATCCCGCGCAATGCTTTCAGTGTCGACGGACCGTCCATATGCGGCATCATGGCATCGAGCAGTATGAAATCGGGGGCAAACGCCGGGCCTTTGTCGATGGCCTCCTTGCCGGAAGCGCAGATCAGGACCGTGAACCCGCCGACCGATTCCAGCGCAAGCTTGACCACGGTCCGAATGTCTGCATCGTCCTCCACGCACAATATGCGCTGCAAAGTGCTCATGGTTCCTTGCTCCAGTTGTTTCGCAAACCAACCGCCGCGACCGCGGCGCGCTAGGCGCCGGCGAGCGCGATGTTGGACCTGATGGTGTTCAGCAGCTGCGCGTTGCTGGTCCGGGTCTTGGTCAGCGCCGCCTGGACCTTGGCCGCGGTGCCGGCAGAAACGTCCGATGCCGAAAAAATAATGACGCGGGTGTGCTTGCCTGAATCCTGATTCAGCAGCGGCAGGATATCTTCGCCGGATCCGTCGGGCAGCGTCAGATCCAGTATGAGCAGGTCAAAATACTCGCTGGATAGCAGCCGAACTGCCTCCTGCAGGGTAGTCGCAGAGACAAGTACGGCGCTGTTGCCGACCAGCGCCGCGACCACGGCGTGAACGTCCAGGTCGTCCTCGACGTGAAGAATGCGGGGCACGCCGCTCGCGTCGGGCCTGCATATCCCGTGGAGGCATCGCGCTAGACGATCCACATCGATCGGCTTCTCCAGCCAGTCAATGATCCCGATCGCCTCTCCGTTGAGTTCCCGGGCGCCTTGCGCGGCTCTTGCCGAGATCACCACAATTGGCAAATCGCGGGTGGATTGCTGGCCGCGCAGTTCCCGAATCAGCGAGATTCCGTCCTGATCCGGCAGCCCCAGGTCAAGGGTCATCGCCGCGTACGATGCCCCGGACAGCTTCTGTCTTGCCTGCTGCGCAGTATGCGCGATTTCGGGCTGGAACCCCGCTTGCTCGAGCATCATCGAAAGCAATCTGGCTATGTCCTTGTCGTCTTCGCAGATCAGGATTCGCGCGCCCGTCGCACGTGTCTCTGCGGCATCCGGCCTCGCCGTTGGCGCCGACCAGACCGGCAAATCGAAGAAAAAGACAGTCCCTTTGCCTTGTTCCGTGCGGAATCCGATGCTGCCTTCGTGCTTTTCTACGATGGCCTTGCTGATGCTCAGCCCGAGCCCGGTGCCGCCCTTCTGCCGCGTGTCCGAGGAGTCGGCCTGGGCGAATTTGCCAAAAATGCGGTCGTGAAATTCGACGGGGATTCCCGGGCCGCGGTCCTGAACCGACACCCGGATCATGTGCCCCTCGCGCAATTCCGCCGAAACCGACACCGGCTCGCCTTCGGGGGAAAACTTGGCGGCGTTGGAGAGCAGATTGGTCAGCACCTGCATCATCCTGTCGTGGTCCGCGTTGATCTGTACGTCCAGAATGTCGCCCACTATCTCGAACCGGACGCCATGCGCGGTCGCATAGCCGGAGTTGTCCATGACGGCCCTGTCGAGCAGCAGGCTCATCCGGATCGGCTGCATCTCGAACGACATCTTCCCGGCCTCGATCTTCTCCATGTCCAGCAGATCGTTGATCAGCGTCACCAGCCGCTCACTATTATTGTAGGCGATCTGCACCATCTGGCGCGCCGTATCGTTGATTTCACCGGCCGCACCGTCGTACACCAAACCCAACGCGCCGCGGATCGAGGTCAGCGGCGTGCGCAATTCATGGCTGACAGTGGAGATGAAGTCGCTCTTCATCCGCTCTATCTGCCTGCGCTCGCTGATATCGCGCAGGACTCCGGAATAGATTCGCCTGCCGTCAAAATTGAGGCGGCTGAACGAGAGTTCCACCGGGAATTCGGAACCGTCGCTGCGCTGGCCGGTCGCCTCCATCCCCGAGCGCACCAGTGGGTCCGGAAGCTGGTCAAGCCTGCGCATATACTCGCTGTGCGCCGCGCGTTCGCGCGGAGGCACGAGCTCGCTCAGATTCCGGCCGAGCAGCATTTTCGGATCGCACCGGAAGATCCCTCCTGCGGCGGGATTGGCCGTCTGAATTTCGCCCGCAGGATCGGTCGTGATCACGCCCTCGGCGATGCCCTCGAGCACGGCTTCGAGTCGCGCCTGGCTTTCCATGCGAACGGCCATGGTCTGCAGGTCGCTCATGATCGTCAACTCCCTTTCGACCCAACCGCCCAATCCTTTGAGCAGCTTGCGGTCCCGGTCTCCAAATCGCCGCGCCTTGTGGTCGATTGCACACAAGGTGCCCACGCGAAACCCGTCGGCATTCAATGGCACACCGGCATAGAAGCGAACAAACGGCGGACCCGTTACCAGCGGATTGTCACGAAACCGCTCATCTACCGTCGCGTCCTCTACGACGAACAGGTCCGCAGACAATATCGCGTGGCCGCAGAAGGACACCGCCCGCGGAGTTTGCGACGCGTCCAGACCCGCTCTGGCCTTGAACCACTGTCGGTCGTGGTCAATCAGCGATACAAGCGCAACAGGCACCTGGAACAACTCGCGTGCAAAGGCCGTGATGCGGTCGTAGCGTTCTTCCGGAGCGGTATCCAGAATTTTCAGCGCCCGCAGGGCTAGCAGGCGCGCAGCCTCATTCGACGGAAGACTTGGAGCGAGCATAGTAGTTATGGCCTGCGTGTGCGTTTCAGGTACTTATGCCGGATAGAGGTGGACATCGGCGGACATAGCCTTGTCTCAGCATATCGAATCCAGGCGAAAACAGGAAGTCCGGAAACCACGAACCCTGCCACGCTCTTGTGCACGGCAGGGTCCGATCGCTGAGGTCTCGAGCGCTACTTCGCGTCCGGCTTCTTGCCCTCTTTCTTATCTTTGCTGTCCGCTGCATCGGCCTTCTTATCGGACTTCTTGCTTTCCGCAGCACCCTTCTTGTCGCTCTTCTTGTCGTCGGCTTTCGGTATCTCATTCTTGGCGTCGGCTTTAGGCATCTCTTTCTTGGCGTCGGCTTTAGGCATCTCTTTCTTGGCGTCGGCCTTGACCGGCTCCGCCGCTTTGGCAGCGGCCTTCGCCGGCTCGGCCGACTTGCTCGCGGCTGCGGGCGCGGCACTCTTGCCAGGTTCCGCTGCCTTGCCCGGCGTTGCCCGGGCAGCCTGCTTGGCTGGTTCTGCCGCCTTGGCCGGTGTTGCCGGCGCAGCCGGTTTGGCTGGTTCCGCTGCCTTCACAGCCGGCGCAGCAGCGGTCGCCGGTACAGCAGCCGGTTTCGGCGCCGCAGTGGAACCGCCTATCGACACTTCCTTGCGGATGTCCTCCAGCGTCTTCGGGCCGATCCCATTGACGTTCTTAAGGTCGTCGACCGATTTGAAGGCGCCATTCTTGGCGCGGTAATCGATGATGGCCTGCGCCTTCACCGGTCCGATGCCTTTCAAGGAATCGAGTTCTTCCTTGGTCGCGGTGTTGATGTTCACCGCGGCCATAGCACTACCCCATAACGCGAACAGCAGGCCCAGAATCACAAGCAGTTTCTTCATTTCATTTCTCCGAAGTTTCAATTGAAAACGATCGCACGACGCCGCGCCGCGGCGAAGCCAATTGCGTGAGCCGAACGACGCGCCATGCACCTGTCCGTCTAAAGCCGAAAGGAGCGACGGCGCGCGCGGGCTCGTCCTGTCCGGGCACTAGCGTCAGCCCAGCGCTCCAGCCACCGCATCCATCAATCCCATCCTGTTTCTCCCATTGGATAAATCACCTGTAACGATAAAGCGGCAAACCCAACCGGGGCCGCCGAATTACAGTCATGCTGCTGCCGTTAGGCCGCAGCCTGGCGCAATGCATGGCGTGTCTCCGGTATCGCATATTGGGCTTCGCTGCACACATCGATGATGGCCTTGTTCGTATCGAAATACACTTGCCAATAGTGACTGTTGTTGCAGAACGGGCGCACGGCTATCACGGTGCCCATCGCATTGAATTCGAGCACCTCCACGCTGGGCGCCGGGCTGGCGACGACATTCGGGATCTTCGCCACTCGATCCGACAGCCGCTTCATCGCATCGTAGGGATTCACGCCATGCGCGAGTTGCGCTTTCAAATCCACCCGGCGGTATGCATTCGTACTGTAATTCTGGATCGAATCGGAGAACAATTTGTTATTGCCGACGTAGACCCGGATGTTGTCGACGGTGTCTACAGCGGTGACCAGCAAGCCGATCTCGCGCACGTCGCCGGTCACGCCGCCGCCCGTGATCATGTCCCCGACTTTGAACGGGCGCAGCACCATGAGAAACATTCCGGCGGCGAAATTCGCGAGCAGCCCTCCCCAGGCCGCACCGATGGCCAGCCCCAGCGCCGCGAGCAACGCTGCAAACGAGGTGGTCTCGATGCCGAGAACGGACAGAACCGCGATGAACAACAGCAGCTTCAACATCACGTTCGCACCGGCTTCGATGTAGCCGGCAAGGGTGGGATCCACTTTTTGCACAAGCAGTGTGCGCCCGATTGCCGCGCGCACGATACGGATCACCCAGCCGCCGACCAGCCACACCGCGATCGCGCCGGCCACCTTCCAGCCCAGCGGGACGACATAGGTATTGAACAGGTGCGCGGCTTGACCGGCGATTTCGGAGTTCATGGCAGTTTTCCCCAAATGAATATTGAAACGATCCAAAAACGGACCAACAGGCGCCGGGCTATTGCTTGCCGCGAAGCGCGTCGCGAATTTCCGTAAGCAGGACTTCCTGCGCGGACGGTGCGGGCGGCGCGGCCGGCGCTGCGACCTCCTGCTTCTTCATCGCGTTCATCGCCTTGATCGCGATGAAGATCACAAAGGCGACAATGGCGAAATCGACGACCGTCTGCACGAACTTGCCGTAATTGAGCATCACTGCGGCCGCTTTGCCTTCGGCCGCCTTGAGCGTGAACGCCAGGCTCTTGAAGTCCACTCCGCCCAGCACCATTCCGATCGGCGGCATGATGACGTCCTCGACAAAAGACGATACGATCTTGCCGAACGCGCTGCCGATGATGACACCGACCGCCATATCGACGACGTTTCCTTTCATTGCGAATTCTTTGAATTCAGCCATCATGCTCATGTGGTTCTCTCCGATTTGGTTGGAATGATCAAACGCCTTGCCTGCTACTTCCTGAGCAGCCCGAAGACCTTTTGCGCCATGCCGGTCGCAGTTCCGAGCGGATCCTTGCGCATCGCCTTTTCCTGTTCTGCGATCATGAGAAACAGGCCGTCCAGCGTTTTCTGCGTCACGTAGTTTTCGATCTTCGCCTGTTTTGCGTCCACCAGGCCCAGTTGCGCGCCCTTGCCGGCAAGGTTGTTGTATTTCTCCGCGAGTCCGACCTTGTTTGTCGCCGCCGTGACGATAGGCAGGAACTTCTGGGTCAGTTGTTCGGTGGTCGCTTTGCGAAAATATTCGGTTGCCGCCGTGTTGCCGCCGGTGAGTATCCCCTTGGCGTCCTGCACGCTCATGTTCTTCACGGCCCCTGAAAATAGCG
>CAYNVY010000221.1:0-7344 GCA_964400745.1 uncultured Enterobacteriaceae bacterium
CAGGACCACGTCCACCGATCCGGGCAGCGTCGCCTGCAGTTGCGGCAACAGCTTCTTCACCCGGTCCACCACCTCGATCACGTTTGCGCCGGGCTGGCGCTGTATGTTGACCAGCACCGCGGGGGACTCGTTGGCCCACGCCGCAAGGCGCACGTTCTCGGCATCGTCGACCGCATCGGCCACGTCGGAGAGGCGCACCGCGCGGCCGTTCTTGTAGGCGACGATCAGGTTCCTGAATTCGTCGGCCGATTTGAGCTGGTCGTTGGCGTCGATGGTGGAAGCGCGCGCCGGGCCGTCGAAGCTGCCCTTGGCCTGGTTCACGTTGGCGCTGGCAATCGCAGTCCTGAGTTCATCCAGACCCATGTCATACGCGGCGAGCGCCTTCGGGTTCGCCTGGATGCGCACCGCCGGCCGCTGGCCGCCGGAGAGGCTCACCAGACCCACGCCCGGCAGCTGGGATATTTTCTGCGCGATGCGCGTGTCGACCAGATTCTGCACCCGCGGCAGCGGCAGCGTCTTCGAGGTCACGGCCAGCGTCAGGATGGGCGTGTCGGCGGGATTGACCTTGTTGTAGATCGGCGGCGCCGGCAGGTCGGTCGGCAGCAGATTGCTCGCCGCATTGATCGCCGCCTGCACTTCCTGTTCGGCCACGTCCAGCGACAGCTCCAGGTTGAATTGCAGCGTGATCACCGATGCGCCGCCGGAACTGGTAGAGGACATCTGGTTCAGTCCGGGCATCTGGCCGAACTGGCGCTCCAGCGGCGCGGTGATCGAGGAGGCCATCACGTCCGGGCTCGCGCCGGGATACAGCGTCACCACCTGTATGGTCGGGTAGTCGACCTCGGGCAGAGCCGATAGGGGCAACATGCGGTAGGCGACGATGCCCACCAGCAGGATGGCGAGCATGAACAGGGACGTCGCCACCGGCCGCAGAATGAATATGCGTGACGGGTTCACCGGCTGGCCTGGCTGCTGGAGTTCATCGGGAAGCGAGGGGGATCGCCCGCCTCGTGCTCGCCAAGATTTGCCGTTGCAAGAACATGTCTTGTCTTTACAACCGACGCTCAGTTGCCGGCTTCACGCTGACGGCGCAATTCGAGCATGCGCTGTTTGCGCCCCTCCTCGGGAAGCTTCTTGATTTCCTCGCCGAATTCACCGCGGTCGATGCGCGCGTTGAGCGCTTCCCAGCGCTTTTGCCGTTCCTCGGGCGAAGGCATCTCGCCCCCGCCCTGCCCCCCCTTGGCGGCTCCGGCTGGTGCGCCCTGCCTGTCAGACGCAGCCGGCGCAGGAACGCCCGCGCCGCTACCGGCCTTGCGCTCCGGACTCTCACCGCCGCCCTTACGCGCGCCGCCCTTGCGCGCGCCGTCCCCGCCCGCGCCGTCCCTGCCCGATGGCGCGCCCTTCACGGAGATTTCCACTTTGGCGCCTTCGCGCAGCTTGTCCGAACCGTCAACCACCACCTGCTCTCCCGCTGCCAGCCCCTCGTCGATGGAAACGTTCTCGCCTTGCGCCGCACCCGGCTTGACCACGCGCAAGGTGACTGTGTTGTCGGGCTTGACCACGTAGACGAAGGTGCCGGGTGTGCCGCGCTGGATCGCAGCCCCGGGCACCAGAATCGCGTCACGCTTCAAGTCGAGCAACATGCGTATGTTGGCGAACTGGTTCGGGAACAAACTCATTTCCTCGTTGGCGAACTGCGCCTTGAGTTTGACCGTGCCGGTGGCCGGGTCGATCTGGTTGTCCACCGTGAGCAGCGTGCCGCTGGCAAGCTTGACTTTGTCCGCGCGGTCATACGCATCCACTGTGAGCTTCTCGCCCGCGCGCAGCTTCTTCATCACCGGCGGCAAATTGTCTTCGGGAATGGCGAACACCGCGCCTATCGGCTGAAGTTGCGTGATGACGACCAGCCCGTTGGCGTCGCTTGCACGGACCATGTTTCCCGGATCGACCAGACGCAGCCCCAGACGCCCGCTGATCGGCGCGGTAACGCGGCTGTAGGTCAACTGCAGCCGAGCGTTGTCGATCGCTGCCTGATCGACCTTTACCGTGCCCTCGTATTGCCGCACCAGGGACTGCTGCGTATCCAGTTGCTGCCTGGCCACCGAGTCCTGCTCGAACAGCACACGATAGCGCTCGGCGTCGGTGCGCGCATTTTTCAGCAGCGCCTGGTCTTTGGCCATCTGGCCTTCGGCCTGGTCGAGTTGCACCTGGTAAGGACGCGGGTCGATTTCGGCGAGCAGGTCGCCCGCTCGCACCACCTGGCCTTCGCGGAACAGCACTTTCATCAATTGGCCGTCAATGCGGCTTTTCACGGTTACGTTGGCGATGGGCACCACCGAGCCAAGGCCGGCCAGATACACAGCGACATCCCCCTTCTTCGCCGTCGCGACGACGACCGGGACACTGCGTCCTGAAGCACCCGGACCGCCTCCTCCCGGGCCGCCTCCGCCCGGCCCTCCCGGCCGGCCCCCAGGGCGCTGCGCGCCTTCGGCCGGCGCCGAGCCCGGCGACAGGAAATACCAGTAGTAGCCTGCGGCGCTGGCCGCAATTAGGAAAACAATGACCAACCAGAGCCGGCGATGGCGGGATGCGCGGGCGGATTTTCCGCCTGCTATCGGCGGCCGGTCGAGGTGTCGATCTGGATTCTGTTCTGCGGTGCTCATAAGGTGGCGCGGCATCCCTTCGGAAAACGCGGTGGCATTCTATTCATCCTGGAAAAAGTTCGAGCCGTGCAAGCGGCCGAGTAGGCATTGGCCGGGACGAGCCCGCCACGCTCGGTCTATTTGCCAGGCAGATTTATAGCGCAGGCTGCCGCTCTACAGCAAACATTCATTGTAACGATTTGTTGCGGCTGCCGGATATTCAATCTGGGACGAAAGCGCGGGCACGCCGGCACCGGGCCGAGACGGCGCGGGGCGGATGAACGCCTGGCGGCGGCCCCGGGAGGAGCGCGCCCTTCCCCGCGCACGACCAAGGCTCGCTCAAATGCAAAGAGCCCCGCCATTTGACTGGCGGGGCTCCTTGGCCTCGAACCGGCAGCTGCGGATCAGAAAACCGCGATCTGCGCTGCCGTGTCGTAGCGACTAACTGCTCAAATTACGGACGGCATGCGGCCGGGCGATACTTGGCATCCATCGTGCCGCCTTTGCAGTCCCACTCGATCGAACCGCCGGCGGGAACGACTGAATCGGTCGCGGTTCCGGAGAGCGCTGCACCGCCGGAGGTCGGCGTGAACAGCAGGGTTTTGCTGCCGATGGCGGCGGTGTAGGTCACGGTGATAATGCCGGTAGCCTGGGCAATCGCCACGCTCGCCACGTTGGCGGTTGCCGCCGGGGCGGTAAAGCCCGAATCCAGGTTCTTGCCATTGGCCGCGTTTTCGGCGACAGCCGCTTTGGCCGCACCTGCCAGGGAAAGCCCTTCAGTCACTTTCGCCCGGACCGTGTAGTCCTGGTAAGCCGGCAGCGCGACAGCCGCCAGAATACCGATAATCGCGACTACGATCATCAGTTCGATAAGTGTAAAGCCGCGTTGAACAGATTTCATTTTCGATTCCTTCCAAAAGTTGCGGCGGCAACTGCACGCCGTAAGCCCAAAAAAGCAAATGGCATGCCTGGTTGCCATGGAAGCCGGGTTCAAATTTTATCTCATAATTTCAATATATTACAAAACACCACCCGCTCAATCTGCTACTTTTCCTTTTCAATTTTTGGCAATTTGTGACAAAAAACGTCACTTTGCACCCCGCCGCCGCCGGGAAGAATACGACCTTGGAACGGCGCAAAAAGCAAAAAGCCCCGCCGTTTGACTGGCGGGGCTCCTTGGCCTCGAACCGGCAGCTGCGAATCAGAAAGCTGTGATCTGCGCTGCCTCGTCTTAGCTGCTAGCTGCTCAAATTACGGACGGCATGCGGCCGGGCGATACTTGGCATCCATCGTGCCGCCCTTGCAGTCCCACTCGATCGAACCGCCTGCGGGCACGACTGAATCGGTCGCGGTTCCGGAGAGTGCAGCGCCGCCGGAGGTCGGCGTGAAAAACAAGGTCTTGCTGCCGATGGCGGCGGTGTAGGTCACGGTGATCACGCCGGTAGCCTGGGCGATCGCCACGCTCGCCACGTTGGCGGTTGCGGCCGGTGCGGTAAAGCCCGAATCCAGATTCTTGCCATTGGCCGCGTTTTCGGCGACAGCGGTTTTTGCCGCACCTGCCAGGGAAAGCCCTTCGGTCACTTTCGCCCTGACCGTGTAATCTTGGTACGCCGGCAGTGCGACAGCAGCCAGAATACCGATAATCGCGACCACGATCATCAGTTCGATAAGTGTAAAACCGCGTTGAACAGATTTCATTTTGAACCCTTTGAGAAGTTGCGACGATGGTTGCACGCCGTGAGTCCATAGACGCAAGGTCCGTGCCGAAATGCCGCAATCCGAAACATTAATTATTAGATATATTGATCAATCAGTTATGAGAATGGCGCAGACCGCGGCGACGAGCTCTTCCTTCCTGCTGACATCCTGCGCCTACCCATTCGGGGCACCTTGTGACAGGAACCGTCGTATTGAGTGCCGGCGTGCAAGCGCAGTTCGATTGCGTCCCGGTCGAAAACCTCGATATTGCCGCATCGCAGGCCTCGCCTGCGCCAAGTCGCTTGATCCGACCCGCGCGTGCGGCGGCGTAGATCTCCCTGCTATACTCTGAACGAAGCCGTCTGGGTCGTGGTCGGTCACCGCGGTGGGAGAGTTGCGATTCTGGATTTTTTTTCTACCCGCAAAGTTTCAGATTTGGCGAAAAGCCTGGCGCAGGACCTGGCCAGGCATTATCCGCCTGCGATCGCCAACAATCCGGCGCAGTTGGTATCGCCACAGCGGCTGTCCGGCATATTCGAAGAGGTCTTTGCCCGAGCCTCTGAATTCGCCCGGGAAAACAAGCTAGGCTGGTACAAGAAGAACCGGCTGGGCAGCGATTTTCGCTGGGAGTTGAATGAACTGGGCTACGACGAAAAATTCGTCGATTCAGCCGCCGAAGGACTGATCCTGCGCCTAAGCCGCGACCCTGCGCCGATGATCTGACTAGGCGCCGGGCAGAGCGCTGCCCGGTTTTCAGGGGCTGTATCCGGGAATCCTGCTTTCGTCGACACGGTCGATCTGGTTCGCATCGAGAAATTGTTCGGCGTAGCGCTGGTAGACCTTTTGCCGGATGAACACATCGAACAGGTCCGGATCGATATGTCCGTTCTCCTTGAACTTGCCCAGGATTTGCAGGGATTCGGTCAGGGTCTTGCCTTTCTTGTACGGCCGGTCCCTGGCGGTAAGCGCTTCGAATATGTCGGCGATGCCCATGACGCGCGCCTGCACCGACATCTGGTCCCGCTTCAGGCCGCGCGGATAGCCCTTTCCGTCCATGCGTTCGTGGTGCCCGCCCGCGTATTCGGGCACATGGCGCAGATGCTTGGGCCAGGGCAATGCCTCCAGCATCTTGATGGTCGCGACAATGTGATAATTGATGATCTCGCGCTCCTTGTCGGTCAGGGTTCCGCGCGGAATGTTCAAGTTTTCGACTTCGTCGTCGGTCAGGAAATGGGCGGTGTTGCCCGACTGATCCAGCCACTTGTATTCGGCGATATTCCTGACGTGTTTCTGCGCTTCGGGCGGCATGAATTCACCGCCGATATTGCACTTGCGCAGGAATTCGCGATCCTGGTCGAACTGGCGCAGGCGCGCTTTGTAAATCTGATCGAGCTGGTTGGCGCGCTCGCGCAAGGACAATTCGTCCAGGCCCTGCTGCGGCAATGCCGCGAGCGCTTTCAGCATTTCGATCTCCGCATCGCGCTTGAGCACCTCGAAGCGGGTGTCGATGAGGTGAATGCGGTCAAAGATGAGTTCCAGCTTGGTCGCCTTGTCCACCACATGCACCGGCGTCGTCACCTTGCCGCAGTCGTGCAGCAGGCCCGCGATCTTCAGCTCATAGCGGTCCTTGTCGCTCATCTCAAAATCCATGAGCGCCCCCTGCTTGGTCTCGTTCACCGCCTCGGCAAGCATCATGGTGAGTTCCGGCACGCGCTGGCAGTGCCCGCCGGTATAAGGGGATTTCTCGTCTATCGCCGTGTTGATCATGGCGATGAAGGACTCGAACAGGGCCTCCAGCTGGTTGATCAGCTGGCGGTTGGTGAGCGCGATGGCCGCCTGCGAGGCGAGCGATTCCGCCAGGCGCTGGTCCGCGTCGGAGAACGCCACGATTTCACCGTTGGCGACGTCCATGGAATTGATCAATTGCAGCACGCCGATGATCTCGTTCTCGTGGTTCTTCATCGGCACCGTGAGAAACGACTTGGAGCGGTAGCCCAGCTTTTTGTCGAAATTGCGCGTGCCGGAAAAATCGAAACCGTCTTCGATGTAGGCGTCGGCGATGTTGACTGTCTTGCCGGTGAGCGCCGCGTAGGCGACGACCATCTGGTTGTTGGGCTCGCCGTCCTTGCTATGCAGGTGTATCGGGTAGAACGGAACCGCGTTTCCGGTGGTGCCGCCCATGGCGATCTTGAGCGAATCGGTGCGCACGATCTCGAACTTGAGCCGCTTCGAGCCGTCGTCCTCGGTCAGCAGGTACAGCGTTCCACCGTCGGCGTGCGTAATCACCTTGGCGGCGAGCAGTATGCTTTCCAGCAGCCGGTTGATGTCCCTTTCGGCCGATAGCGACGCGCCGATGTCGTTGAGCTGCTCCAGCCGCCGGAACAGGTCTTCCACGGTCTGGGCCGGCGCGCCCGCAGCCTTGGTCTCCGCCGCCACCTACGCGCGCCCCGCTGCCACCGACTGCGGGTTCACTTGATGCAGACCGCGCGTACTATGGACAGGTCGGTGAGGCCCATCAAGACTTTCTCCATGCCGTCCATTTTCAGGGTGCGCATGCCCTCGTCCAGGCAGCAGGCCAGCATTTCTGCCACGCGCGCATGCTCCTGGATCAGCTTCTTCAGGGGATCCGTTCCGACCAGCAACTCGTGCAGGCCGACCCGGCCCTTGTAGCCGCTGCCGCCGCAACCTTCGCAGCCGACTTTCTTGTACATGGTGAACTGGCCTTTGTCGTTGGCGTAGTTCTTGACCCATTCCTTGTACACGTTCTCGTAGCCCGACTTCGGGTCCCGCTTGAAGGTCGAGGTATTCACCAGTTCGCTGCAGTATTCGGTGAGGAACGCCTTCATTTCCTCCGGCGCGGGGTTGTAGGCCTGCTTGCACTTGGCGCACAGGCGTTTCGCCAGGCGCTGCGCCAGGATGCCGAGCAGAGCGTCGGAGAAGTTGAACGGATCCATGCCCATGTCGAGCAGGCGGATGATCGATTCCGGCGCGCTGTTGGTGTGCA
>CAYNVY010000222.1:0-7337 GCA_964400745.1 uncultured Enterobacteriaceae bacterium
GCAGCCGCGATCGGCCAGCAGGCGCAGGATGTTGCGCTTGATGCCGTAGTCGTAGGCGGCGACGTGAAACCGATGGCCTTCGATCTTGCGGTAGCCCGTGTCCAGGTCCCAGGCCCCGTCGTTGGTCGCGACCTCGTTCCATTCGTAGGGCTCGCGCGCCGAGACCACCTGGGCCAGATCCATGCCGGCGAGGCCGGGAAATTCGCGCGCCTTGGCCAGCGCGCGCGCCAGGTCGGCGTCGCCCAGCGTTGACCCGGCCGCCGCGGCGACGATGCATCCGGCCTGGGCGCCATGGGTGCGCAGGATGCGCGTAAGCTTGCGCGTATCGATGCCGGCGATGGCGACGATGTTGCGGGTCTTGAGGTAGTCCGGCAGGCTCTGCTCGCTGCGCCAGTTCGACATTCGCAGCGGCAGGTCGCGGATCACCAGGCCCGCGGTATGCACTTCGGCCGATTCGCAGTCTTCCCGGTTGACGCCGGTATTGCCGATATGCGGATAAGTCAGCGTGACGATCTGGCGGCAATACGAGGGATCGGTGAGGATTTCCTGGTAACCGGTCATGGAAGTGTTGAACACCACCTCACCCGATGAAGCGCCGGCAGCGCCTATGCCCGAGCCGTGGAATAGCGTCCCGTCGGCGAGCGCAAGGACAGCGGGCGAATTCGGCGAGGACAGGGCTAACTCCAGGATTTATATACAGAAACGGGACAAGAACAAGATCTGTTCTGTCCCGTAAAGCAGGGCGATTATAACCCGGAAAAGGGCCGCGCCGCAAACCCGGCGGCCGGTCCAGGGTCAAGGGTCAACGCAGACCGAGCACGTCCTGCATGTCGTACAGCCCCGAGGCCTTGCCTTCGAGGAAGCGCGCGGCATGGGCTTTTACGCCGGTCCGCGCCCTCTCAACGCAGACCGAGCACGTCCTGCATGTCGTACAGCCCCGAGGCCTTGCCTTCGAGGAAGCGCGCGGCCCGCAGGGCGCCCACCGCGTAAGTCATGCGGCTTTGCGAGCGCACGGTGATTTCTACGCGCTCGCCGCTGCCGGCGAAGATCACGCTGTGTTCGCCCACGATGTCGCCGCCGCGGATGGCGTGAAAGCCGATACTTTTTGCATCGCGCTCGCCGGTAAGTCCCTCGCGCCCGTGCACGGCGCAGCTTTTCAGGTCACGCCCCAGGGCGGACGCGACCACTTCGCCCAGTTTGAGCGCCGTACCCGAGGGCGCGTCCACTTTGTGCCGGTGATGCGCTTCGACGATCTCGATGTCATAGGCGTCGCCCAGGATTTTCGCCGCGACCTCCGCCAGTTTGAAGGTGGCGTTGACGCCGACCGCCATATTGGGCGCGAACACGATGGCGATCCGCTTTGCCGCATCCTGTATGCGCTGCCTGTCTTCGTCGGAAAAACCCGTCGTGCCGATCACCATTTTGGCGCCCGACCTGATGCAGGCGTCCAGATGCAGCAGGCTGCCTTCCGGGCGGGTAAAGTCGATCAGGCAGTCGGAGGCGGCGATGCCTGCCGCATAATCGTCGCTGATGGCGACGCCGGAGGCGATGCCCAGGGACTCGCCCGCATCCTTGCCGAGTTGCGGGTTGCGCGCGACTTCCAGCGCGGCGGACAGCGTCAGGTCCTTGCTCGCGCACACCGCCTCGATCAGGGTGCGGCCCATGCGTCCGGCGCTGCCTGCGATTGCGATCTTCATACGCATACCATGTCCGTCCGCATTTGACCGTGCCTACCGGACCTTATCCTTCAGCCGCTCCCACCAGCCCTTCTTTTCCTGCGGCTTATCGGCGCCCGCAGCACCTGCAGTGGCCGGCTTTTCCGGCGCGGCGGCCTTTTCCGGGGCTGCAGCCGGCTTCGTCGCTTCCGGCTTTGCCACTGGCGCGGCGACAGGCCTGGCCTCGGGCGATTTGATCTCGGCCGGGTCCGAACTCGCCGCGGGCGTCAGGTCGCCCTCGGTTCGCACCAGCTTGCCGTCGGCGAAAAATACCGCAAGCTTCTGCTGCTCCAAATCCTTGGAACCGGACCTCTGCCGCCGGAACACATAGTCCCAGCGATCGGCGTGAAAACTGTCCGTGATCAGCGGCGTGCCCAGGACAAAGCGCACCTGATCCCTGGTCATGCCGAGCTTCAGTTGCGACACCATCTCCTGGGTAAGGAAATTGCCCTGCTGGATTTCCATGCGATACGGGGAGATGGGCGCAGACACGCGCCCGGAACCGCAGGAAACGAGGGACAAAGCGGCGATCGCCGCCAACACGCGCAGGAACATGGATAGAATTCGTTCTCAAGAACTGGAAAACGCTATATCATAACCCAGTTAATAGCCCTGATCGATAAGCGCATGAGCAAACCCGAAGATTTGAAGACCATCGGCCTCAAAGCCACCGCGCCGCGCCTCAAGATCCTGAATCTGTTCGAACAAAGCAAAGTTCGCCACTTGTCGGCGGAAGACGTCTACAAGCTGCTGGTGGCGGACGGGCTGGACACCGGGCTGGCGACGGTCTATCGGGTACTGACGCAGTTCGAGCATGCCGGCCTGCTGCAGCGGCATCATTTCGAATCCGGGCGCGCCGTGTTCGAACTCAACGTGGGCAACCACCACGACCACCTGGTTTGCATGCAATGCGGACGGGTCGAAGAGTTCTACGACGCAGAAATCGAAAAGCGCCAGATCAAGATCGCCAAGGAGCGCGGCTTCGTCATCACCGAGCACTCGTTGCATCTGTACGTCGATTGCGTCAAGACGGATTGCCCGCATAAGAAATAGAACGCTTGACCGGTGGCGCGACCGACGCACCGCGCCGCGAACCCGATTCACGCTGACCCGCACCGCTCCTCACTTCACCGCGCTTGGAAGCCTTTCTTACCTCCACCCTGCTGGTCGCCGTCGCCGAAATCGGCGACAAGACGCAGCTCCTGTCCTTCGTGCTTGCCGCGCGCCTGCGCCAGCCCTGGGCCATCATCGCCGGCATCCTGGTGGCCACCATCGCCAACCACGCGCTCGCCGGTTCCGCCGGCGCCTGGCTGGCGCATCTTGCCGGACAGGACGTGATGCAGTGGGTCACCGGGCTGCTGTTCATCGCCTTCGGCCTGTGGGCCCTGCATCCGGATGCGCTCGACGACGATCCCAAGATTCACCGCGCGGGCGCGTTCGTCACCTCGCTCATCGCTTTTTTCATCGCCGAGATGGGCGACAAAACGCAGCTCGCCACGGTAGCGCTGGGCGCGCGCTTCGACAGCCTGGTCGCGGTGGTCTTGGGCACGACCCTGGGCATGATGATAGCCAACGTGCCGGCGGTGATGATAGGCGAGAAGCTCGCCACGCGACTGCCGCTGAAAGCGATACGCTATGTCGCGGCGGGGCTGTTCCTGCTCACCGGCGCGCTGACGCTGCTCGGCTGGCCGGCCTCGCTCGCGGCGCGATAGATAGTTCGAGGCAGCCGTTCCGACACGCGCAATTCCCGAAACGCACGAAAGGCGAAACCTATGCATGATCCGAAAACCGCGCACGCCATGGACCTGCTCCTGTGGCGCCACGCCGATGCCGAAGACGGGATTCCCGACGCAGGCCGGGCGCTGACCAAGAAGGGTCTGAAGCAGGCGCTGCAGGTGGCGCACTGGCTCAAGCCGCGCCTGCCCGAAGACTGCCTCATCCTGGCGAGCCCGGCGAAGCGCGCGCAGCAGACCGTCGCCGCGCTGGACCTGCCCTACACCACGGAGAAGCGCATAGGCACCGGCGCCGACGTCGCCGATATCATCGCCGCGGCGAACTGGCCGCGCCACCCGGGCAGCGTCATCGTCGTCGGCCACCAGCCCACGCTGGGGCAGGCCGCCGCCTGGCTGCTCGCGGGCGATGCGGCCGCCTGGACGGTCAAGAAAGGCGCGCTGTGGTGGTTTTCGAGCCGCGCCTACGGCGACCAGGTCGACACCGTACTCAAAGCGGTCGTCAGCCCCGAACTGCTCTGAGGCTCAGGCCGCCTGGAAGGCGGAATCGCGCTGCGATTTCACTTCCAGGCGCAAACCGATAGAGCGCCATTCATCGGCCTCCTCGGTGAGCGCCGCCGCGCTCAAGGGCCGGTTCTCCAATAGCGACTCGGGCAACAGCAGGCGAAAGCCGCTTTCGGTAATTTCGCAGTCGAGCAGCGGCAATTCTAGATCGGTGCGGCTGCGGCAAAACAGGCTTGCGAGGCGCAGGCAGAACACCAGTTCCCATTCTCCCGGGACAGGGCTCTGGTCCGGCAACTTCGACAGCTTGCCCCGGTGCGCGAGCACCAGCCGGGCCAGTTGCGCCTGCTCCATGCGCGAGAAACCAGGCATGTCCGCGTTGGCGATGACGTAGGCGGAGTGCTTGTGGTAGCCGTTGTGGGCGATGGAAATGCCGATCTCGTGCAAGGCGGCGGCGCGCTCCAGGGTCTGCGCCGCATGCGGATGGCTTTCGGACTCGCCCATCCGGTCATGCAGCCTGCGCGCAAGTTCGGCCACGCGCCCGGCCTGGGCGGAATCGACGTGGTAGCGGCGCATGAACTCGCGCACCGTGACCTCGCGCATGTCGTGCTGTTGCACGCGGCCGAGCAAGTCGTAGAGCACCCCCTGGCGCAGGGCCGCGTCCGAAACGCTGATGTGCTCGAAACCGAGTTCGTCGAACGCGGCGCACATGATGGCCAGGCCGCCCGGCAAAATGGCGGCCCGGTCCTCGCGCATCCCGGGCAAGGACAGCCGCTCGATGTCCCCCGCCCTGAGCAGCGCGCTCCTCAGCTTGTCCACGCCGGTGGCTGAAATGCCGTGCTCGCTCCAGCCGTTGGCTTCCAGAATAGAGGCGATCGAGCGCGCCGTACCCGAGGACGCCACGGCCCCGGCCCAGCCATGCCTGGTGTACTGCTTGACGATGGTCTGCAGTTCGCTGCGTGCCGCGAGTTCGGCCTGCCTGAACGCGGACCTTTCGATCTTGCCGTCGCCGAAATACTTCAGGCTGTAGCTGACGCAGCCCATGTAGAGGCTGTCCATCAGTTCGGGCTCCGTACCGGTGCCGATGATGAATTCGGTCGAACCGCCGCCGATATCCATTACCAGCCGCTTGTCCAGGCTGAGCGGCAGGCTGTGCGCCACTCCGAGGTAGATCAGGCGCGCTTCCTCGCGCCCGGCGATGATCTCTATCGGGAAACCCAGAGCCTCGTTGGCCTCCCCCAGAAACTGGCGCGAATTCTTGGCCACGCGCAGCGCGTTGGTGCCGACGACGCGCACCGCCTCTTGCGGGAAGCCGCGCAGCCGGTCGGAAAAGCGCCGCAGCGCGCTCAAGGCACGCACCTGGGTGGCGCGGTCGATGCGCTTGTCGCGCGTCAGCCCCGCGCCCAGGCGCACCTGCTCGCGCAGGCCGTCGAGCAGATAGATCTGGTCGTCGACCACGCGGCCGATCTGCAGGTGAAAGCTGTTGGAGCCCAGGTCGACTGCGGCTAGAGTTTCGTATTGCATGACCGGGTTTCGTATTGCATGGCCGGATTACCTTAGCACCACGAACATCCGCACGCAACGGAAATGCGACGCGAAAAAGCCGGAACGAGCGAACGCCATCGACAACAACGCAGCCTGCTAGGTCTTGACCGCCTGCTCGATTTCGTCGGCGCTGAGGTGGCGCACGTCCTTGCCCTTGATCATGTAGACCACGTACTCGGAAATGTTCTTCGCGTGATCGCCCACCCGTTCGAGCGCCTTGGCGATGAAAACGATGTCCAGCGTCGCGGAAATGGTGCGCGGATCTTCCATCATGTAGGTCAGCAGCTCGCGCAGGATCGCGCGGAAGGTATCGTCCACATCGAGATCGCGACGCGCGATCTCCGGCGCCGCCTCCAGATCAAGCCGGGCAAAAGCGTCCAGCGACTGGCGCAGCATATCGATGACGATCGCGGACATGCGCCGGATCTCGGCATAGCGCGGCACGCCGACTCGCCCGCTCTTGTAGAAATCGCGCGCCATCAGGGCGATCTTCTTCGCCTCGTCGCCGATGCGCTCGAGGTCGGTGCTGGTCTTGACCACCATGGTCAGCACGCGCAGATCGATCGCCGTCGGTGTGCGGCGCGCAATGATGTTGGTGCACAGCTCGTCAATTTCCATTTCCATGACGTTGACCTGATGCTCCACTTGCAGCACCTGTTCCATCAGGTGCAGGTCGCCGACCTCCAGCGCCTGCACCGCCAGCGACAACTGGTCTTCTACCGCGCCGCCCATGCGCAGAACGCGGGTGCGCACCTGCTCGAGCTGGGCGTCGAACTGCGTGGAGATATGATTATTCTGCATGGGGTGGCTGGTCGATACCCGGGTCTGGTCGGAACGCAGATGCTAGCAAGCCAATGTGACAATTATGTTGCGCCCCCAAGATAGTTCGGCGGTGTGTAATATTTCTGCTACATTGCATCGTTACACTATGATTTTCAAAAGATAAGCAAGCATCAAACCCAATGTCCGCCAAACCCACACTGCTCTTAAACCGCGAAATCGGCATCCTCGAATTCAACCGCCGCGTTCTGGCCCAGGCCGAGGACCCGGATACGCCCTTGCTCGAACGATTGCGCTTTCTTTGCATCGTCAGCAGCAACCTGGACGAATTCTTCGAGATCCGCGTGGCCGAACTCAAGGAGACGCTGCGGGTCAACCTGTCGCGCAGCGGCGCGGACGGCATGACACCGCGTGAAGTCTTCGCCGCGGTCAACCGCATCGCGCACGAACTGGTGGAGCGCCAGTACCGCCTGCTCAACGAAAAGATCCTGCCCGAACTGGACAAGTCGGGCGTGCGTTTTCTGCGCCGCACCGACCTCAACGAAGCGCAGCGCAACTGGATCCGCGACTATTTCTTCAGCGAGATGATGCCCGTGCTCACCCCCATCGGGCTGGATCCGGCGCATCCCTTCCCGCGCGTGTTCAACAAGAGCCTGAATTTCGCCGTGGAACTGGAAGGGCGCGACGCCTTCGGCCGCGCCTCCCGCGCCGCCATCGTGCAGGCGCCGCGCATCCTGCCGCGCCTGATCAAGCTTCCATCCTCCGCACGGCAGAAGGAACAGAATTTCGTGTTTCTGTCCTCCGTCCTGCACGAGCACGCGTCCGAACTGTTCGCCGGGATGAGCGTGCGCGGCTGCTACCAGTTCCGCGTGACGCGCAACAGCGATCTCTTCGTCGACGAAGAGGAGGTGAAGAACCTGCGCACTGCGCTGCAGGGCGAACTGCCCCAGCGCAACTTGGGCGCCGCGGTGCGCCTGGAGGTCGCCGACAACTGCACCCCCGCGATGGCCGAATTCCTGCTGCAGCAGACCGAACTCGGTCCGGACGACCTGTACCGGGTCAACGG
>CAYNVY010000223.1:0-7274 GCA_964400745.1 uncultured Enterobacteriaceae bacterium
CCCCCCAGGGGCTCCTGGATCCCCGGCCCGTGGTCCCAGGGCAGGGTGGGGCCGGGCTGGCTCGTGCTCCACTCCGACAGCGAAGTCGGATTGTCGGCGCTGGTGGCGTGGCCCACCACATTGCGGAAGGTGCGCTTGTTGGTACCGAGCATGCGCAGCCCCCAGCGCGGCTTGGTGCACATGTTGAGCATGTTGCCCAGGGTGATCTTGGGCGGCGCGGAAAGGCCGTTGATGATGTCCTTGTGCCGCTGGCCCATGATCTGCAGGTCGAGCGTAACCACCAGCGCCGAGCAGCCGGCCGCCTTCGCGCGATCGATCAGGCGGCGGATGAATTCACGGTCGCGCATCACGTAGAGCTGAAACCAGAACGGCTTGCTCACCTTCTCGGCCACATCCTCGATCGAGCAGATGCTCATGGTCGAGAGCGTAAACGGGACGCCGAATTTTTCCGCCGCGCGCGCGGTCAGTATTTCGCCGTCCGCATGCTGCATGCCCACCAGCCCCACCGGCGCGAGCGCCACCGGCATGGCGACCTCCAGCCCCGCCATCGTGCTCTTGAGCGTGCGGTGCTCCATGTTGACCGCCACTCTCTGGCGCAGCTTGATGCCGGCAAAATCGCTTTCGTTGGAGCGGTACGTGCCTTCGGTCCACGATCCCGAGTCGGCATAATCGTAGAACATGCGCGGCACGCGCTTTTTCGCCAGGCGGCGCAAGTCTTCGACGCAGGTGATGACTGGTGGCATGGTGTCTCCGCATGCAGGCAAGGAAGAGTGGGGGCTCATCCTAAGGCAAAGCGCAGCGGATTGCCAGAAAGAACCCGCGACAGAAGGAACCTCGCAGACAGCACAGCAAGAGCCTCAAGGGCAGAGGAACAAAACCCCGAGTTCTTGCAAATTGCGCGTGCGCCTGGCGGCGCAGCAGGGTGTTATGCGATGGGCGCGAGGTTTGCGGCGGGCGTGCGCACCGCAACCTGAGTCGGGACCGGGGATGGGGGGCGATCCGGCAGCGAGTTGCGTTGCTCGGCGCCCTGGGCATTCAGATACCCGGTGTACGCCATCCCGTCTGCGGCGAACCAGCGCGCCAGATCCTCCGCGCTCGGCGGCGGCACCTCGCGTGCGGCGTGCGATTCGCCGTCGGCAGTCTCCACCGGCATCCCTGCGCGCGTAGCCATCTTGCGCATCGGCGTGTTGTCGGACAGGAACATGACGAATACTCTTTTGATGCCGCAGATTCCGGCGAGCGCAATCAGCCCCTCCAGCAGCCTGGTCCCGATCTTCTCGCCGCGCCGGTCCGGCCGGACCGAGAACGCCATTTCGCTTTCCTTGGGCCCGCGCACCAGTTCGGCCAGGCCGATGATTTGCGCGTGCTCGTCGAACGCCCCCAGCACCATGTCGCGGGTGAAGTTCAGGCGGTCGACGTATTTCGAAATGGTTTCGTCCGAAAGCGAACAGCAGAATCGCTTGCGCCGGTCGTCGGCCGAAAGTGAAAGGTAGAAATCCCTGACGTGTTCGCGCTCTAATGCTGTCAGTGGCCGGATAAACATCGGCTTAGGCTTCCTTGGCTATTGCTCCGCCGATATATAGCATATTGATGCGACGCACAAAAAGTGCTTTATGTGATGACTCGCATCAGAAAATACGATGGAAAAATAAACCCTTTTAATGCTCGGATCGCGGCCCCTCTATTGCGATGCAACATTATTTGAACTAACATTGGTGTGCGGGGTTTCTCCTCCTCCTCCTTTGGAATCCCGTCTTCCAGCCGGTGGCGTTGAATTACGCCACCGGCTTTTTTTTCGCCCTCCGCGCCTGTCGCTTGCGGCGCGCGAAGATTCCCGGCGCCTCGGGTTTTCCGGCGGCATATGGCCGATTTTGCCCAACCGGATAGCGTAAAATCGACCCGCCCGCACCATCGTCGAGCGCCGGGGCCGCGCAGAAAGGCGCATGTGAAAACTCCAAAAAGAATTGAACCGCTCCTCGAAGAAGGTCTGGTCGACGAAGTCATACGCCAGCTCATGAGCGGCAAGGAAGCCGAGGTCTACGTCGTGCGCTGCGGCCAGGAGGTGCGCTGCGCCAAGGTGTACAAGGAGTCCAACAAGCGCAGCTTCCGCCAAAGCGTGCAGTACACCGAAGGCCGCAAAGTGAAGAACAGCCGTCGCGCCCGGGCCATGGAAAAAGGCTCGCGCTACGGGCGCCAGGAGCAGGAGCAGGCCTGGCAGAACGCCGAGGTGGACGCCCTGTACCGCCTCGCCGCCGCCGGCGTGCGCGTGCCCAAGCCCTACAATTTTCTCGAGGGCGTGCTGCTGATGGAACTCGTCACCGACGCGCACGGCAACGCGGCGCCGCGGCTGAACGACCTGGAACTGAGCGAGGCCCAGGCACGCGAATTCCACCACACGCTGATCATGCAAGTGGTGCGCATGCTCTGTGCCGGCATCATTCACGGCGACCTGTCCGAGTACAACGTTCTGCTCGGCGCCGACGGGCCGGTGATCATCGATCTGCCGCAGGCGGTCGACGCGGCGGGCAACAACAGCGCCGGCTTCATGCTCGAGCGCGACGTGGAAAACCTCACCGCCTACTTCGGCCGCTTTGCGCCCGGGCTCAGGACGACCGACTACGGCAAGGAAATCTGGTCGATCTATCAAAGCGGAAAACTGCACCCGGAGGTCAATCTCACCGGCTGCTTCGTGCGCAACGAAAAGCTCGCCGACGTGGGCGGCCTCATGCGCGAGATCGACGACGTGAAGAAAGAGGAAGCCGCGCGCCAGCGCTACAAGCAGGCGCTGAAGGAATAGGATTGTTGGCCATTTCAGAATTACCGAAATGGCCTCTGAAACAGGGGAGCACGAGGGGAGGGTTCCCCTCGTTTCGAAACCTGCAATTATTCAATCAGGGGGAGTCGAAATGAAACGTATGACATTTGCAGTGGCAGTGCTCGGTGTGTGCATGGCGCAAGCGGCGCAGGCGCAGACCTATCCGACGAAAGCGATCACTTTCGTCGTTCCGTCCGCTCCGGGCGGAACCACGGATTTCACCGCGCGCATCCTCGGCACGCCGCTCGCCGCGGCGCTCGGCAAGCCCGTCGTCATCGACAACAAGCCCGGCGCCTCCGGCAACATCGGCACCAGCATCGTCGCCAAGGCGGCGCCGGACGGCTATACCCTGCTCATCCAGTACTCCGGCTACCAGGTCGGCAATCCGCATCTGTTCAAGGGCCTGACCTGGGTTCCGATCAAGGACTTCGTCCCGGTGGCGATGGCGATCGTCGCGCCCCACGTCGCGGTGGTCCCGGCTTCGGTGCCGGCGAACAACATGAAGGAACTCGCGGCCTACGCCAAGTCGAAGCAGGGCGCGATGACCTATGCGTCCTCAGGCATCGGCTCGATCCAGCACATCGGCAACGAGCTTTTCGCGCAGATGGTCGGCGCAAAAATGACGCACATCCCGTACAAAGGTTCGGGGCCGGCGGTGCAGGATCTGATCGCCGGCCGCGTGGAGATGTTCGTGACCACCCCGCCCTCGGTCATCGGGCACGTCCAGGCCGGCAAACTGAAGGCGCTGGCCTATACCAGCAAGCAGCGCCACCCTTCCCTCGCCAGCGTGCCGACCTCGGCCGAGGCCGGCATGCCCGGGTACGAAGTCGAATCCTGGTTCGCGGTGTTTGCGCCGGCCGGCACGCCGCCCGAGATCGTCGCCAAGCTCAGCGGCGAGATCCGCAAGATCGTGGAAAGCGCGGATTTCAAGAAAAAAGCCGAGGAACAGGGCGCGTTCGCGGTCTACATGGATTCGAAGACGCTGGGCGCCTACGTGCAGAAGGAACTCGACTATTGGGGCAATGTGATCAAGACCGCGGGCATCACCGGCGAATAGGAAACCGCCGCGACGCTGAACCAATTGAGACAGAGCCAAGTGCCGACACAGAGGAGAAAAGAATGTCTGGACCGCTAAGCGGCGTGCGCGTGCTCGACCTGTCGCGGGTACTGGCAGGGCCGTGGTGCTTGCAGAACCTCGGCGATCTGGGCGCCGACGTGATCAAGATCGAGCGCCCCGGGCCCGGAGACGACTCGCGCCACTGGGGGCCGCCGTGGCTGGCGGACGCCGAGGGCAAGCCCACGCGCGAATCGGCCTACTACCTTTCGGCCAACCGCAACAAGCGCTCGGTCGCGATCGACATGTCCAAGCCCGAAGGCCAGCAACTCATCCGGCGGCTGGCCGGGCGCGCCGACGTCTGCGTCGAAAATTTCAAGGTGGGCGATCTCGCCCGCTACGGCCTGGACGCGAAAGCCTTGTGCGAGCTCAATCCGCGGCTGGTCTACTGTTCCATCACCGGCTTCGGGCAGGACGGCCCCTACGCCGATCGGCCGGGCTACGACTATCTGTTCCAGGGCCTGGGCGGCCTGATGAGCGTCACCGGCGAGCGCGACGATCTGCCCGGAGGCGGGCCGCAGCGCACGGGTGTGCCGATCGTCGATCTGTTCACCGGCATGTACGCGACGGTGGCCATACTGGCCGCCCTGCATCACCGCGATGCCGCCGGCGCAGGCCAGCGCATCGACATCTCCTTGCTCGATGTGGTGCTCGCGCTGAGCTCGGGTCAGCTATCGAACTTCTTCATCGGCGGCAAAGTGCCGCAGCGCCTGGGCAACGTCTCGCCCAATATCACGCCCTATGAAGTATTTGCCTGCGCCGACGGGCAGATGATCGTCGCCAGCGCGAACCAGGCGCAGTTCGTGACGCTGTGCAAGGCGATCGGCCACCCCGACTGGGCCGGCGATGAGCGCTATTGCAGCAACGAAATGCGCCTGAAACATCGCGACGAACTGCATGCGCGGCTGGAGGCGGTGTTTCTCGCCCGCACCGGCACCGAGTGGGAAGACCTGCTGTTCGCCTCGGGCGTTCCCTGCGGCCCGATCAACGACTACGAGCAGGCCCTCGCGCATCCGCAGGCGCAGTTCCACAAGACGCGCATCGATATACCGCATGCCCTGGGCGTGAGCGCGCCGGGCGTAGCGAGCCCGATGCGCTTTTCCGCCACGCCGGTGGAGTATCGGCACGCCCCGCCTCTGCTGGGCGAACACACGCGCGAAGTGCTCGCCGAAGAGCTGGGGCTCGCGCCTGAGGAATTGGAGCGGCTCGAGGCCGCGCGCGTCATCGCCTGCGCCAGACAGGGTCTTGCGGCGTAGCTGCGCCCCATACCGATGGAAGCTTAGCGAAAGGGCGGTGCGCTGTAGTCGTTTCGCTTCGAAAGGCAGCAAGGGAATATTCCCACCGCGGCGAATGTTTGCTACCTTGCCGAAGTCGCGGCGCGTCCCCCACCCCCAAAGGAGAAGCCAGTGAAACAGATACTCGGATTGTTCCTCGTCCTGGCCACCGCGCCGCTCGCGCACGCGGCCGATATAGTCGCCGGCAAGGCAAAAGCCGCCAGCGTTTGCGCGGCCTGCCACGGTGCGTCGGGGGTGAGCGTGAGCGATGCCATCCCCAATCTCGCCGCGCAGCGGGCAGGCTACATCGAAGGACAGTTGAAAATATTCCGGGACGGTTCGCGCAAGAACCCGATCATGAACGCGATCGCGGCTCAACTCAGCGCGGAGGACATAGCCAACGTCGCCGCCTACTTTGCCGCTCAACCGGGCGCGCTGACCGGCGCAAAATCGACGATGCTGCCCAACTTGGCGAAGACCGGCGTGACCTTCCCCGAAGGCTACAAGGACAGCTTCACCAAGTACCATGCGGTCAATTTTCCCGCGACCAAGCAAGTGCGCTACTACTACGCGAACAAGACCGCAGTGGCGGCGGCCAAAGCGGGCAAGCCGCTGCCCGACGGCTCCGTGCTGCTGGCGGAGGCCTACTCTGCCCGGCTCGACGCCGAGAAGAGCCCGGCAATGGGCAGCGACGGCTATTTCGTCGCGGACAAACTGCTCTTTTACACGGCAATGGCGCGCGAAACCGGATGGGGCAAGGACATTCCGGAGATGCTGCGCAACGCCGACTGGAACTACGCCGTATTCACGACGGACAAGCAGCACCGTCCAGGAGTCAACCAGGCCGAGTGCCTGGCCTGCCACAAGCCGCTGGACAAGGTCAGCTACACCTTTACGCTGCAGCAAATCGCGGAAGCCAAGTAACCCGGAGCGGCGTAGCACGCAGCAAACGCCGCCATCACCCCAACTGCGAGCAACGTGCATACGCATCGGTACGCCCACACTGCGGGCAACAAGACCTACGGCTTTCGCGACCTGAAGGACCTGTTGGCCAAGGCCACGCCGGCGCGCTCGGGCGATTCTCTGGCGGGGGTCGCGGCAAGCGGCGCCGAGGAGCGCGCCGTGGCGCAGATGGCGCTGGCAGAATTGCCGCTCGCCAGCTTCCTCAGCCAGGCGCTGATCCCGTACGAAGACGACGAGATCACGCGCCTGATCGTGGACACGCACGACGCGAACGCCTTCTCCCCGGTGAGCCACCTCACGGTCGGCGATTTCCGCAACTGGTTGCTGGGCGACGCGGCGGACAGCGCGGCCCTGGCGAGCCTGGCGCCCGGCATCACGCCCGAGATGGCCGCGGCCGTGTGCAAGATTATGCGCAATCAGGACCTGATCCTGGTGGCGCAGAAATGCCGCGTGGTGACGGCGTTCCGGGGCACCATAGGCCTGCCCGGCCGGATGGCGACCCGGCTGCAGCCCAACCATCCGACCGACGACGCGAGCGGCATCGCCGCCAGTTTGCTCGACGGCCTGCTCTACGGCAGCGGCGACGCGGTGATCGGCATCAACCCGGCCACCGACAATGTGGCCCAGGTGACGCGGCGGCTGCAGATGCTGGACGCGGTGATCCAGCGCTACGAGATCCCCACGCAGAGCTGCGTGCTGACCCACGTGACCAACACGCTGCAGTGCATCGAGCGCGGCGCGCCGGTGGACCTGGTGTTCCAATCCATCGGCGGCACCGAGGCCACCAACCGCAGCTTCGGCATCGACCTGGCGCTGCTCGGCGAAGCCCACGCGGCGGCGCTCTCGCTGCAGCGCGGCGCGCTGTTCGACGACGACGGCCTGCGCAGCAGCAACGTCATGTACTTCGAGACCGGCCAGGGCAGCGCGCTGTCGGCCCAGGCCCACCACGGCTGCGACCAGCAGACCATCGAGGCCCGCGCCTACGCGGTGGCGCGGCATTTCGAGCCGCTGCTGGTGAACAGCGTGGTCGGCTTCATCGGTCCCGAATACCTGTACGACGGCAAGCAGATCATCCGCGCCGGTCTGGAAGATCATTTCTGCGGCAAGC
>CAYNVY010000224.1:0-7218 GCA_964400745.1 uncultured Enterobacteriaceae bacterium
AGCACCAGCAGGAACGACACGCCGACGGCCCAGACCATCCAGCGGTTGGAGAACATGCCGATGCTGAAGATGCTGTGATACTCGGAGCGGGCGGTGAACGCTCGGATCAGTTCGGAGCTGCACAGGGTGACGAAGGCGATGGTCTGCGCCGCTACCAGATGATCCGGGTAGCGCTGCAACGCCAGATAGAACACGCCGAGTATGGCGAGCGCATCGACCACCCCGATGACGCCTATGCCGATGGCCATGTCGCGGTTGATGACCGGCTCCACCGGGGAACGGGGCGGGTGCTTCATGATGTCCGGATCGCCTTTTTCCAGCCCCAGCGCAAGCGCGGGCGCGCCGTCGCTCACCAGGTTCAGCCAGAGCAGTTGCACCGGACGCAGCGGGATCGGCAGACCGACCAGCATGGAGCCGAAAATGATCAGGATTTCCCCGACGTTGCAGGCGAGCAGAAAATACACGAACTTGCGTATGTTCGAATAGATGATCCGGCCCTGCTCGATCGCCGCGACGATGCTGGCGAAATTGTCGTCGGTGAGCACCATGTCCGCCGTCTGCTTCGCCACGTCCGTGCCGGTGATGCCCATGGCGACGCCGATGTTCGCGCGCTTCAACGCGGGCGCGTCGTTGACGCCGTCGCCCGTCATGGCCACCACGTGGCCTCGCGCCTTGAAGGCATCGACGATCCGCGTCTTGTGCTGCGGCGAAACCCGGCAGCAGACTTCGAGCTTGTCGGTCCTGGCCGCGAGTTCTTCATCGCTGAGTTTTTCGATCTCCGGGCCGGTCAGCACCAGGCCGTTGGGGGTCAGGAGACCGATGTCGCGGGCGATGGCCTCGGCGGTGTCCTTGTAGTCCCCGGTCACCATGACGCTCTTCAAGCCGGCGCCGCGCGCCACTTTCAGCGCGTCGATCACCTCCGGCCGCGGCGGATCTATCATGCCGAGCAATCCGACGAAAACGAGGTCCTTCTCTACGGTTTCCGGCGTCACGCTCGCCGGAACTTCCGCCAGCGGGCGGTAGGCGACCGCCAGCACCCGCAGCGCGCTGCTCGCCATGTCGCGGTTCTGCGCCAGGATCGCGCTGCGCTGTTCCTCGGTCAGGCCGACGGTCTGGCCCGAGGCCAGGGTTTGCCTGCACAGATCGAGAATCACGTCGGGTGCGCCCTTGACGAAAGCGACCAGCGGGGGCGAGCCGATGCCGGAAAAAACCTCCTTGGCATGCGCGCTGTCCGCGCGGTGTATCGTGCTCATGCGCTTTCTGTCGGAATCGAACGGGATTTCCTGCACCCTGGGCAGCGTCTGCTCCAGTTCGCCGCGCTGATAGCCGCTCTTCGCAGCCGCGACCACCATCGCGCCCTCGGTGGGGTCGCCGATGATCCGCCACGAGCGCTTGCCCGCATCGTCGGTCTTTTCCTCCAGTTTCGCGTCGTTGCAAACCAAGGCGCCGTGCAGCAGCAGCGTCGCGTCCGGATCGGTCCGCGGGTCGAACGCATCGGCGCCGGAGAAGAATTCCCCGCTCGGGCTATACCCTTCGCCCGTTATGCGAAAGCGCTTGCCGCCCGTCCAGCCCTGAACCACGGTCATCTCGTTCTGCGTCAGCGTGCCCGTCTTGTCCGAACACACCACGGTGGCGCAACCCAAGGTTTCCACCGCGGGGAGTTTGCGGATCAGGGCATGGTGCTTGATCATGCGCTGCATCCCCAGCGCGAGGCAGATGGTAACGATGGCGGGAAGCCCTTCGGGAACCGCAGCGATGGCGAGACTCACCGCGGTCATGAACAAGTTGATGATGTCCTTCTTTTCGGTTTCCAGATAATTCAGGAAACCGCCGTTCAGCGCCTGGGCGAGGTTCGTATCCCGGAACAGACCGTACACGAAGACCAGAGCGCAGATGCCGAGGCAGGCCGTTCCGAGAACCTTCCCCAGGTGCTCCAGTTTCTTTTGCAGCGGCGTATCCTCGGCCTCGAACGACTGGATCATCTCGGCGATGAGCCCGATCTGGGTGTTCATGCCGGTGCCCGTCACGATTCCTTTGCCGCGGCCATAGGTGATCAGCGTGCCCATGAAGGCGGTGTTCTTGCGATCGCCCAGGGGTATTTCCTTGTCCAGCACCACGCCCGCCCGCTTCTCCACCGGCACCGATTCGCCGGTAAGCGAGGCTTCTTCGATCTTGAGATTGATGCTCTCGACCAGGCGCAGGTCGGCGGGTACGTAATTTCCCGCTTCCAGGAGGACCAGATCGCCGCCGACGATTTCTCGTCCCGGTATCGTGATCTGCTGTCCGTCGCGAATGACCTGCGAATTCGGAGCCGCCATTTTCTTCAGTGCCGCCAGCGCCTGTTCCGCCTTGGATTCCTGGATCACGCCGACCACCGCGTTCAGCACCACGATAACCATGATGGCGATGGAATCGACGTATTCCCCGAGAGCAAGCGAGACCAGCGCTGCGATGATCAGAATGATTACCAGGTAGTTGTTGAACTGGTCCCACAGGAGTGCAAGAAAGCCCGGCCTCGGCCGCTCGCTCAATTCGTTCGCGCCGAACTTCGCCAGCCGCGCCGCGGCCTCCTGCTGACTCAGACCGCGTTCCAGATGTGTCTGCATCCCGAGTACGAGTTCTTCGATCGGTTTGCCGTGAGCTTCTTTGTCTTGCATGCCAGCCTCCTGATTGAATTTCTTAGACCACCGGCGAACCAGCGTCGCCCCGGCCCCCCCTTTCCCTTGAATTGAGTATAGGCACGGGCTAGAACAAAGGAAAAGTTGAAGTTTGTGATGCCTGGCATTGTGAAAGCGAATGCCTTTTAACACTGTGCGATGGCTCGCATTACGAAACGTAATGCGATTTGTTGCATAAGAAATCTTGATCAGCGTGATCAATTCTGCTATACATAAGGCGTGTGGTCCGGCGCAAGTCGGGCAACCCTCCAAAGGGGAGTAGCTTCGGCAGCCGAAAACTGCCGTGACGTGATCGTCAATACGGGCTTATGTGTGTGCAAGGTGTGTAATGCGCATAGCCCCGGTCGCGTCGGCATCGCCAACAGCGAGCAAGCGAGACCTTTGCCCATCGGGTAAAGGCTGAATTCGACAGCGGCCTTCACTCGTGAGGTGAAGGCCGCTGTGCTTTTTGGGGCACGGCGGAATGGAAATCGACCCCAGGAGAATCCGCCATGCTGCAATCGAATATCCGACGCTACCTCAAGCACGGAACACTCCCGCAACTTCGCGTCTTCGAAGCGAGCGCCCGCCTTGGCAACTTCAGCCTGGCGGCGGAAGAGCTGCACATGGCGCAACCGACCGCCTCGGTTCAGATAAAGAAGCTGACTGAAACCATAGGCTTGCCCTTGTTCGAGCAGGTGGGTCGGCGCGTCTACCTCACCGATGCCGGACAGCGACTGTACGCGGGCTGCCAAGAGGTATTTCGCGCGCTATCGACGATCGAGGAGACACTGAACGGGCTGCGCGCGACGGAACGCGGGCACCTGCGCCTGGCAGTTTGCTCCACTGGAAAATATTTCGCCCCGCGCATGCTGGGCGCGTTCATCCAGCGCTATCCGGGGGTGGAGGTGTCGCTGGAGATTCACAACCGAAAGACGCTGATCGACCGGCTCGAGCGCAACGCAGACGATTTGTACGTGTTCGGTTCGCCGCTGGAGAGGGAGGACGTCGTGACTCAGGCCCTGCTGCCCAATCCTCTGGTGGTGTTCGCGCGCGAGGACCATCCGCTCGCAAGCGCTCGAAAAATCAGTTTCGAGCGTATCGCCGCGGAACCCTTCTTGATGCGCGAACCCGGGTCCGGCACGCGCTTGATTGCGAACAAGTTGTTCGAGCAGCACAAACTCGCGCCGAGGATCAGCATGGAACTGAACGACGACGAGGCGATCAAGGAGTCTATCCTCGCGGGTCTGGGCGTGGCCATCATGTCGCGCTTCACGCTAGGGCTCGAACCGGAAGCGTCGCCTCTGATCTGCCTGGACGTAGACGGCTTCCCCCTGGAAAACCACTGGTACCTGGCCTATCCGGTGGGCAAGCAGCTTTCGCCGACGGCTCGTGCGTTCACCGATTTTGCCCGGATCGAGGTCAAAGGGCTGGCGCTGCGGGGCCTGGAAAAGAAAGCGCGCCAAACCGAGGCAGGTTAGCTTCGCCTGAGGCCGGCGGGTAAGCAACGCCGCGAAAGCCCCGGGAAATGCGGCAGGCCGTTCGCGCCCGAATCAAGCAACGCGGCTTCGCGGCCGCGGTCGGCCACCGAGTGCGAAAAAGGCAGGCTCTACTTGACGAGCAGCACCGGCACGTCGACCAGGTGCAACACCTTGTTCGCTACCGATCCGAGCAGCATGTTCGCGACCGAACTCATGCCGCGCGTGCCCATGACGACCTGCTGTATTTCCTTCTCCTTGACGAAATGGGCAATCACCTCGCCGCTGTCGCCGACGCCGATATGGTAGACGTACTTCAGGCCAGCCGCGTCCAGCGCCTTGCGCGCGCTGTCAAGAGCAATGGCGCCCTCGTCATGGTGAAACTTCTCGGCCTCGTGGCCAACACCGCGGATCGTTCCGGGAAACGGGTGCTGCACATTCACCAAATGCAGGTCCAGCGGTTCCCTGTAAAACGACGCCTTGCGAATCACGAACTCCACCGCGCGGAGCGAATTTTCCGAGCCGTCAACTGCTATCAATACCCGAAGCATCGAATGCCTCCCTCTGCTGAACCGCGGTTATTTGCCCTGCTGTTCCTCGGCGGCGAGGTCGACGACTTTATCGTGCTCATGCGCTTTCTCAGCGCGCGCCGCCATCCATTTTCCGACCACGACCACGAGGATCGCGCCCATTATCTGCGCCCAGCTGATATCGCCGACCAGCGGCAGATGTATATGCATCCACGGCATGTTGGTGCTGATCCATTCGACCAGGGTCACATCGGTCACCAGCATCTCGCCCGCCACCCAGCCCAGCAGACCCGCGCCGATGGTGATGATGACCGGGTAACGCTCCATCAGTTTCATCAACAAGGTGGCGCCGAAGATCACCAGCGGAATGCTGATCGCGAGTCCCAGCACCAGCAGCAGCGTGCTGCCCTTGGCTGCCGCCGCCACCGCAATCACGTTGTCCAGGCTCATTACCAAGTCGGCGATCAGTATGACCTTGATCGCCTGGATCAGATTGTCCGAGCTTTCGACATCCTCGCCGCCCTCCTCCGGCATCAGTAGTTTGGTCGCGATCCAGAACAGCAGCACGCCGCCGATGAGCTTGAGGTAAGGCCACTTGAGCGCCGCGACGGCGACGATGGTGAGGACGATGCGCAACATGACCGCAGCGCCTGCGCCCCACGCGACCGCCTTGCTTTGCTGGCGCTCCGGCAACGACCGGGCCGCGAGTGCGATGACCACCGCATTGTCGCCGGACAGGACGATGTTGACCCAGATGATCATCATCAACCCGGTCCAGAACGCCGGCGTTTGAACTTCTGCAATCAAATCCATAAATGATTCCTGCTTCTCTGCGTTAAGGTAGGCCCGCACCTGCCGCAATCGGCGTTCCGCGAATGGGGGCCCAATGATACCGGAGCATGCTGGGCCGCGCCACTCCAAAAGCGATCGGAATACGTGCCGTGCCGCGCTGCACCGCGCGCAGCGCTTGTGCGCCATGCGTGCGACCGGGTGCGCGAACGCGTTAGAATGATTCCATGAAGAAAATCGTCATCGCCAGCGGCAACGCAGGCAAGCTGCGCGAGATCCAGGCCATCCTCGCCCCCCTGGGCTGCGAAGTGTTGACCCAGTCAGCACTTGGCATCGCGGACGCGGAAGAGCCGCACTTCACTTTCATCGAGAATGCGCTGGCGAAGGCGCGCCACGCTTCTCAGCACGCCGGCCTGCCGGCGCTGGCCGACGATTCCGGCGTCTGCGCCCCTGCGCTCGGCGGCGAACCCGGCGTGCATTCGGCGCGCTACGCCGGCAATGCGGGCAATCGGGAAGAGCGCGACGCGCGCAACAACGACAAGCTGACCAAGGCGCTCTCCGGCGGCTCCGACCGCCGTGCCTATTACTACTGCGCCGTGGTGCTGGTGCGCCACGCGGTCGATCCGCAACCCTTGATCGGCGAAGGCTACTGGTGGGGCGAAATCCTGGACGAAGCGCGCGGCAGCAACGGCTTCGGCTACGATCCGCATTTCCTGCTGCCCGATCTGGGCCGGACCGCGGCCGAACTCGAACCGGAGCAGAAGAACCGGCTCTCGCACCGCGGACAGGCCTTGCGTCAGTTGTTCGACAAACTGAGTCGTTTTCCTTAGCCGATGGCGGCCGGCGGCATAGCCCTGGTGTCCAGCCCGGGCGGCACAGGCCTGCAAGCGCTGCCGCCGCTCTCGCTCTACGTGCACATTCCCTGGTGCGTAAGGAAATGCCCGTATTGCGATTTCAATTCGCACGAAGCTCGGAGCAGTACTCAGGGCGAAGCGCCCGAGCAGGACTACGTGCAGGCCCTGATTGCCGACCTGGAGCTGGCCTTGCCGCAGATCTGGGGCCGCCGCGTGTATTCGGTCTTCTTCGGCGGCGGCACGCCCAGCCTGTTTTCTGCGCCTGCGATCGAGGAATTGCTGGCGGCGTTCCGCGCGCGACTCAATCTCGCCGCCGATGCGGAAATCACCCTCGAAGCGAATCCGGGCACTTTCGAATCGGCCAAATTCCGCGACTACCGCGCCAGCGGCATCAACCGCCTCTCGATCGGCATCCAGAGCTTCGATCAGGCCAAGCTGCAGGCGCTGGGCCGCATCCACAACGGCGACGAAGCACGCCGCGCCATCGATATCGCCCAGGCGCATTTCGACAACATCAACCTCGACCTGATGTACGCCCTGCCGCAGCAGACGCTGCCTCAGGCCGAACAGGACATCGACACGGCGCTGGGCTTCGGCACGGCGCACCTGTCGGCCTATCACCTGACGCTGGAACCCAACACCCTGTTCTATCTCCATCCGCCACCGCTGCCCGACGGCGAACTCGCCGCCGACATGCAGGACATGATAGAGGCGAAGCTTGCGCACGCCGGCCACGTCAATTACGAGACCTCGGCCTTCGCGCAGCCCGGGCGCGAGTGCAGGCACAATCTGAACTACTGGCGCTTCGGCGACTATCTCGGCATCGGCGCCGGCTCGCATTCCAAATTGTCCTTCCCCGACCGCATCCTGCGCCAGGCGCGTTTCAAGCAGCCGCGCGAATACATGCAGA
>CAYNVY010000225.1:0-7196 GCA_964400745.1 uncultured Enterobacteriaceae bacterium
CGTACTCGCGCTCCAGGCGCTCCTGCACGATGTCCATGTGCAGCAGGCCGAGGAAACCGCAGCGAAAGCCGAACCCCAGCGCCTGCGACACTTCCGGCTCGTATTGCAGCGAAGCATCGTTCAGCTTCAATTTGTTCAGCGCGTCGCGCAGCCCGTCGTACTGATTGGCCTCGATCGGATACAGGCCGGCGAACACCTGCGGCTTGATCACCTTGAATCCGGGCAGCGCCTGCGGCGCCGGGCGGTCCGCCAGCGTGACCGTATCTCCCACCTTGGCCGCCTGCAACTCCTTGATGCCGGAAATGATGAAGCCCACTTCGCCGGCGAGCAGCCGTTGCCTCGCCTGCGATTTCGGCGTGAACACGCCCACCTGCTCGCACAGATGCACCGTGCCCGAGGACATGAGCAGGATCTTGTCTTTCGGATTCAGCGTGCCGTCCATCATGCGCACCAGCATGACCACGCCGACATAGTTGTCGAACCAGGAGTCGATGATCAGCGCCTTCAGCGGCGCGTCCGGATCGCCCTTGGGCGGCGGAATGCGTGCGATGACCGCTTCCAGAATGTCCTGCACGCCCTCGCCGGTCTTGGCGCTGACGCGTAGCGCATCCTTGGCGTCGATGCCGATCACGTCCTCGATCTCGCGGATGGCCCCTTCAGGGTCGGACGAAGGCAGATCGATCTTGTTCAGCACCGGCACCACTTCCACGCCCTGCTCGATCGCCGTGTAGCAATTCGCCACGGTCTGCGCTTCCACGCCCTGGGAGGCATCGACCACCAGAATTGCGCCTTCGCAAGCCGCCAGGGATCGCGAGACCTCGTAGGAAAAATCGACGTGACCGGGCGTGTCGATCAGGTTGAGGTTATAGACGCTGCCGTCGCGCGCCTTGTATTGCAGCGCCGCGGTCTGCGCCTTGATCGTGATGCCGCGCTCGCGCTCCAGGTCCATGGAGTCGAGCACCTGCGCTTCCATTTCGCGCTCAGATAGTCCGCCGCACAATTGGATGAAACGATCGGCGAGCGTCGACTTGCCGTGATCGATGTGGGCGATGATGGAAAAGTTGCGGATGTGCTGCATTTTTGACTTGTACTGCGTGAAAAAGGGTGCCTGCCGGGCACCCTTCGAAGAATAACGTGCGGTATTTTAACGGAAATTCAGCAGATAAGCACGCACTTTTCCGACATCCAGGTGGTAGTGGCACAGTTCCGTGCCTGCGTGCATCAGCACGGGGACCAGGAGATCGAAACGCTGCTCCAACACCGGGTCGCCGTCGATATCGATCACGTCGATCGCGACGCCGAATTCGCTGCAAATCGGCGCCAGCGCATCGAGCATGTCGTCGCACAGATGGCAGTAGCTGCGGCCGTACAGCGTAAGCCGCAGTACCGCCGCATCGCCAGCGCGCGCCGGCACGGGCGCTTACTTGTCGTTGATGCCCTTGATGGTGACAAAGCTCTGGTTGTCGCCGCGGCGCAGGTGCAGCGTGAACGCATCGGATTTGCCGATCGCGTTCAGCGCCTTGTTGAATTGCCCCACGCTCTTGGCTTCGGTGTTGTTGCCTTTGTGAATCAAGGCGAGAATGACATCGCCTTTGCGGATATCTCCGCGCGGCTGGCCGCGCACTTCGTCCACCACCACGCCGCTTGCGATCTTCATTTCCTTGCGCTGTTCCTCGGTCAGTTCAGACAGCACCAGGCCCATGCGATTGGCGGCCGCTTCGGCAGGTTTGCTCCCCTTGCTGTCTCGGCTCGCGGTCTTTTCCGCAGGAATTTCGGCGACGGTCACGGTCAGGTCCTTGGGCGCGCCTTTGCGCCACACCTGCAGGCCGACCTTGCTTCCCGGTCGGGTGGCGCCGACGATGCGCGGCAGGTCGCCCGAACTCGCAACGGCCTTGCCGTCGAACTTGATGATGATGTCGCTTACTTCGACCCCGGCTTTGTCCGCGGGTCCGCCTTTCTCCACCGCATTGACCAGAGCGCCCTGGGGCTTCGCCAGACCGAAGGAATCGGCCAGTTCCTTGGTCACCTCCTGGATCACTACGCCGATGCGGCCACGGCTCACGCGGCCGGTACTGCGCAACTGATTCTGCACGTCCAGCGCGAGGTCGATCGGAATGGCAAACGCCAAACCCATGTAACCGCCGGTGCGGCTGTAGATCTGCGAATTGATGCCGACGACTTCGCCGCGCAAATTGAACAGCGGGCCGCCCGAATTGCCGGGGTTCACCGCGGCGTCGGTTTGAATGAACGGCACCAGGTTTTCCTGCGGCAGCGAACGGCCCTTGCCGCTGACGATACCGGCGGTCACCGTATTGTCGAAGCCGAAGGGCGAGCCGATCGCAAGCACCCATTCGCCCACCTTGAGTTTGTTAGGATCGCCCGTCTTCACCACCGGCAGTCCGGCGGCCTCGATCTTGATCAGGGCCACATCGGTGCGTTTGTCGGCGCCTATGACTTTGGCCTTGAATTCGCGCTTGTCGGTAAGCCGGACGGTGATCTCGTCCGCGCCGTCGACCACATGCGCATTGGTCAGTATGTAGCCGTCGCCGCTGATGATGAAGCCCGAGCCGAGCGAGCGGCTGTTGAACCCGTGCGGATTCTGCCCTTGGCCCGGATTCTGCGGAGCGAAGCGGCGAAAGAATTCGTAGAACGGATCATCCTCGTCAAGATTCGGCATGTTCGGCGTTCTCGGGTGCTCGCGCGCGTTCTGCGTAGTGCTGATATTCACCACCGCAGGGCCCTGCTTTTCCACCAGTTCGGTGAAATCGGGCAGGTCGCGCGCCTGGGCGAAGGCGCTCAGCGGGAGCAGCAGCCACAGGAGTAGAAGTTTTCGCATTGTTACGTCCCTTTCTTGGGCATTATGGAGTGTGACGGATATGGGGCACTACGGGAAAAGTTCAAGGGCGGATCCGTCTGCCGCAGTTCGTCGCTCAAGGTTTGCGGTATTCAACGGACTCCGCGAGTTTTTTCACGCTTTCGGCCGGCGCTTCCCCTACGACGGTGATCAGATGATCGTCCAGTTGCCGGCTGTAGATGTTGATCGCGCCCTGTCGCGACAGTCCCGGCGGCGGCAAAGAGGTCTTCTTCGCCATCCGCTCGATGAACACGGAGACCGCGGCCAGGCCGTCGGAATAGACCACATGGCCGACTTCCTTGGATCCGCCCTGGTTACGCTTCATTTCAGTGACTTTTCGAAAGCCCGGCAAAGCCGGTTTGATGCTCCAGCCGGAAGCGGCGAGGCTGGCGGACACTGCGCCCGAATTTTCCACATTCCAGTCGCGCGACTGTGCCAGAAACTTGGATTTGAGCTGGCCGTGATCGATTTTTCCGCCGATCGCGATCTGGGTAAAGCCGAATTGTTCGACCACTTCGTTCTTTTCGTTGACGGTTTGCGACTTGAGCAGCATGCCGGTGCTGGTGTCGGCGCACAAGCGGTGACCGTAGCGCAACTTGTCCCTGGGTTCGAGCACGATGGCCTGGCAATCGTAACCGGCGATGCGTTCGATCCCGCCCTTGCTTACGTCATAGTACTCGCCGATATCCTGCAGATTTTCCGGCAGCAGCTTGGGAAACACCACGCGATCGGTCTGCTTGTCGATCTTTACGGTCATGCTTTCAGGCAGGTAGCACTTCACCTCGTCGCCGTTGCGCACGATTTCCCGCCGCTGGCCGTCCAGGGTCTCCAGGCGCTCGCGTGCGCCGTTGCGGCCGACGACGTGAATGATGCGCGAAGTCTCGCTCTGGTCGCCGCTGCGGTAGACGAACGTGCCGGTGTAGCTCAGCTTTTCGGTTGCGGTGTGTATGCGCTGCAGCCAGTGCAAGGCGTCGGCATCGGCGCGCGCCGCATGGGCCGCGAGCGCGAGCAGCAGCGCGGCCAGAATTCTCATCGGCGCACTGCGCCCCGCTCTTCGGCCACCGTGCGCACGTAGGGCGCAACGCCCTGCATGGCGTTGCTGGGGGAATAGCGCTGATGCGCCAGCAGGTAGTCCTTGGCGCCTTCGCCTGCCGGCACCGCGACCTGCTTTACCTCCGGCTTGGCCGCAACCTGCAGCGCGTCCGGCTGCGAGCCGGGCATTGCCATCCATCCCACGAAGGCGACCGCGGCGACGCTCGCAGCCGCCTGCAGCGCGAACCGGCGCGCCTTCTCGGCCTTGGTTCGCCGCTGCGGCGCGAGCACCGTGGGCTCGGCGTCGAGTTTGGCGCAGATCCTGGCGCACAGGTCCGGGCCTTGCACGCCTCGAAGCGTGTCGCCGATCAGGTGATAGCAGTCCCAGTCGCCGCGCAAGTCGGCGCTGTGTCTGATCTGCAGCGGGAGTTGATCGGCGGCACCGCTCTCCAGCTCTCCATCGATCCAGGCGGATAATTTCTCGTTCATGGTTTCACCACCTCTTGTCTTTGGATACGTCCAAAAGCGGCCGCAGTTGTTCGGCGATCGCCTCGCGCGCACGATAGATGCGTGAGCGCACCGTGCCTATGGGGCAGTCCATTATCTTCGCGATATCCTCGTAGCTCATGCCTTCGATCTCGCGCAGCATGATCGCCGCCTTCAGTTCTTCAGGCAGCCGATCCATGCTTTGGTTCACTACTTGCGCTATCTGCTTGCTCATCAGCAGATTCTCCGGCGTATTGAAGTCGCGCAACTGATCGCCGTCGTCGAATCCTTCCGCTTCTTCCGCGTCGTAATTGGTGATGGTCGGGGCGCGCCGCCCCATTGAAGCCAGGTAATTCTTGGCGGTGTTGATGCCGATGCGGTAGAGCCAGGTATAGAACGCGCTGTCGCCGCGGAACGTGGGCAGTGCGCGGTAGGCTTTGACGAACGCCTCCTGGGTCACATCCTCGACCTCGCCCGGATCGCGGATGAACCGCGACAGCAGGCGACCGAGTTTGCGCTGATACTTGCTGACCAGCAGTTCGAATGCATGCTTGTCGCCTTGTTGCGCACGTTCGACCAGCTGCTGGTCAATGTCGCGCTCGCTCATGCCCCGCCCTTCCGCTAATCCCGGCGGCTGCTTCTTCTTGATCTCGCCCGGGTGGGCTTTAGTATATCCCAACTGCCCCGGCGCCCGCGGAAATGCGGCGCCCGGAACGAAGTCGAGTTCAAGCATCTCGATCGGCGTGGTGCAGCTACCGGGGAACTTCAAGGCTTACCTCGCGCACATGGGAAGATGTGGCTGTGACCGCACAGCGTGCACAAAGTTCATTGCCCGCCCAGGCGCCAGCGAAGCCAGACGCGCAGTCGGCGCAATTCCTCGGGTGCGGCGCAGTCTGGCAGCAGCACCAGGGAGCGGTCCCGCCTCCCCGGAACGCCCAGATTCACCACGATCAGCCAATCCGAGACGTAACTGCCGGGTCTTATCCCGGTACCGTTCCACGCGCCCGAGGCGTCCTGCCAGCGGATATCGCCGTTCGCGCCCAAGTCCAGACCCAGCACGGCGCGCGGGCCGCGCTGCAGCGCGGGGGGAATGTGCCAAATCCAGGTCAGAAGTATGCCCGCGGCGCAGGGCCAGAAAGCTGCGCCCGGCAAGCTGATCCAGGTGCAGGCGAGTGCCGCCACAGCCATCGCGGTCAGCGCCAGCGCGAGAACCGGGGATGGTCTCAGGCTTACGCTGACGCTTTGGTTCAAACCCGGCTGAACACCAGCGTGCCGTTGGTTCCGCCGAAACCGAAGGAATTCGACAAGGCCACGTCGATTTTCATCCGACGCGCCGTGTTCGGCACGTAGTCCAGGTCGCATTGCGGATCCTGGTTGAACAGATTGATCGTCGGCGGCGCGACTTGCTGGTGTACCGCCAGGGCCGAAAATACGGCTTCCACCCCGCCGGCCGCGCCCAGCAGATGTCCGGTCATGGATTTGGTCGAACTGACCGCGACATTCTTCGCGTGCGCGCCCAGGCTGCGCTTCACCGCCGTGGTTTCGGCGATATCGCCCAACGGGGTGGAGGTGCCGTGGGCGTTGATGTAGTCCACCTGGTCGGTGTTCAGCCGGGCGTTGCGCAGGGCGCTAAGCATGCAGCGCGCCGCCCCATCACCGTCCTCGCGCGGCGCAGTCATATGGAAGGCATCGCCGCTCATGCCGTAGCCCGCGAGTTCGGCGTAGATCTTCGCGCCCCGCGCCCTGGCATGCTCGTATTCTTCCAGCACCAAAACGCCGGCTCCTTCGCCCAGGACGAAACCGTCTCTGTCCTTGTCCCAGGGGCGGCTGGCGGTGGTCGGATCGTCGTTGCGGCTCGATAGCGCGCGCGCCTGACCGAAGCCACCCACCGCGAGTTCGGTGACCACGGCTTCTGCGCCCCCTGCGATCATCACGTCGCAATCGCCATATTCGATCAGCCGGCCGGATTCGCCGATGCAGTGCGTGGCCGTGGTGCACGCGGTCACCATCGCGAGATTGGGTCCCTTGAGGCCGTACTTGATCGAGAGGTTTCCCGAAATCATATTGATGATCGTGCTCGGGATGAAAAACGGCGAGATCTTGCGCGGACCGGCCGCCAGCAGGTCCTGGTGGGTATGCTCTATCATCGGCAGGCCGCCGATGCCCGAACCGATATTGACGCCTATGCGTTCGGCATTTTCCTGCGTAACCTGGATGCCGGAGTCGCGCATCGCCTGGATGCCCGCAACCATGCCGTAGTGGATGAAGGTATCCATGTGGCGCGCTTCCTTGCGCTCCAGGTACCCGGTCAGGTCGAAGTTCTTCACCTCCCCCGCGATCTGGCAGGAGAGGCGTTTCGAATCGAAGCGGCTGATTCGGGTGATGCCGGACTTTCCGGCAAGGATGCTGGCCCAGGCTTCGGTAACGCTGTTACCGACCGGGGAGACTATGCCCAACCCGGTGATGACGACTCTGCGGCGGGACACTATTGCTCCGGAAAAAGGCGCGCTAAGCGGTGTGGCTCAGGCTTTCTTGGCGTGGTTGTTGACGTAATCGATCGCCTGCTGGACCGTGGTGATCTTTTCAGCGTCTTCGTCCGGGATCTCGGTTTCGAATTCTTCTTCCAGTGCCATGACGAGTTCGACGGTGTCCAGCGAGTCGGCGCCAAGGTCGTCGATGAAGGAGGACTCGTTCTTGATTTCCGCCTCGTTTACGCCCAGCTGCTCGGCGACGATTTTTTTCACACGTTGCTCAACATTTTCCATTTAATTCTCCTTCCTTCGTTTTTGGCTGCGAAAACAGCCAGCCATTTTACCAAAATTCA
>CAYNVY010000226.1:0-7161 GCA_964400745.1 uncultured Enterobacteriaceae bacterium
GCGCCGCGATCGGCGCGTGGCTGGCGTCGCGCGCATTGCTGGCGCGGCCCGGGGTGCCGGCGCTGTTCGTCGGCGCCCGCGGCGAGCGCATCGCTGCGGGCGTGGTGCGCGCGCGTCTCGGGCAGTGGGCCAGGCGCGCGGGCCTGCCGGTGCACGTGCATCCGCACGTGCTGCGCCATTCCTTCGCCACGCACGTGCTGCAATCCTCCGGCGACCTGCGCGCGGTGCAGGAGATGCTGGGGCATTCGAGCATCTCGACTACGCAGGTGTATACGCATCTGGATTTCCAGTACCTGGCCAAGGCCTACGACGCCGCGCATCCGCGGGCGAAGAGGAAATAGGCGGACTTCCGGCTATCGTCGGGCGGAGGCCGCTGGCCGAGAAAGCCGCTTTTCCAGCCCCAGCGAGAGCGGGGTCCTCGCCTTGTGCGGAATGTTCGCCCTTGCGACTTGTGCCTCCTCGATCGCGAAACGGCTTATCATGCCGCCCCATGAAGCAACTGATCCTCAAGCCCGGCCGCGAAAAATCCCTGCTGCGGCGCCACCCCTGGGTGTTTTCCGGCGCGGTGGCGCGCCTGGACGGCAGCCCCGAATCCGGTGACACCGTCGCGGTCCGCGCCGCGGACGGAAAATTTCTCGCCTGGGCCGCGTACAGCCCGGTATCGCAGATACGCGCGCGCGTCTGGAACTGGGACGAACAGCAGACGATCGACGCCGGCTTTCTGCGCGCGCGACTGAGTAGCGCGGTGCAAGCGCGCGAGCGTCTGATTGCGGCCGAGGCCGGCGGCGCCATGCGCCTGGTGCACGGCGAATCGGACGGCCTGCCTGGGGTGATCGCCGATCGCTATGGCGAGGTGGTCGTGCTGCAACTCCTCTCGGCCGGGGCTGAGCGCTGGCGCGCCGAGATCGCCGAGGCCGTGCGCGAGTTGACCGGCTGCGCCTGCGTGTACGAGCGTGCGGACGCCGACGTGCGCGAGCTCGAAGGCCTGCCCGTCAGGAGAGGTGCGCTGCACGGCGCCTTGCCTGCAGCCGGGGTGCAGATCCGCGAGCACGGTCTGTCCTACGGCGTCGATGTGGCCGCAGGGCACAAGACCGGCTTCTATCTCGACCAGCGCGACAATCGCAAGCGCGTCGGCGAGCTTGCCCGTGATCGCGAAGTGCTCAACTGCTTTTGCTACACCGGCGGCTTCACGCTGAACGCACTCGCCGGCGGCGCGAAGTCGGTGCTGTCGGTGGACAGTTCGGCCGATGCGCTGGCGCAAGCCAGGGACAATCTCGAGCGCAACGATCTGGACCCGGCGCGCGCCGAATGGCAGGAGGCCGACGTGTTCAAGCATCTGCGCACCCTGCGCGACCAGGGGCGCAGCTTCGATTTGGTCGTGCTCGATCCGCCCAAGTTCGCGCCGACCGCGGCGTTTGCGGAAAAGGCGTCGCGCGGCTACAAGGACATCAACCTGCTCGCCTTGAAGCTGCTGCGCCCCGGAGGGCTGCTCGCGACCTTTTCCTGTTCCGGCGGCATACCGGCCGAGCTGTTCCAGAAGATCCTCGCCGGCGCCGCGCTCGACGCCGGCGCGGACGCGTCCATCGTCGGCCACTTCGCCGCGGCCGCCGACCATCCGGTGCTGCTGTCCTTTCCCGAGGGCGACTACCTGAAAGGGCTGCTGCTCAGGCGCGGCTAGGCGACGGCGCTCCGGCGCATTCGCGAGGAGTGCGGCCGGCTCGCCAATATTTCATAACATCTAAAATATCGAACCTCAATAAACACCTTGCGTTTGGACGGATGATCATGCCAAAAATGGCAAGATGCTCTCCCACGATTAGTCAGGACTACATATGAAACCAGAAGAAATGGTGCCGGTCACCATACTCACCGGCTTCCTCGGCGCCGGCAAAACCACGCTCCTGAACCGCATCCTCAAAGAGCAGCACGGCCACAGGATCGCGGTGATCGAAAACGAATTCGGCGAGGCCGGCATCGACAACGAACTGCTGGTGCAGGATGCGGGCGAGCAGATCGTCGAGATGAACAACGGCTGCATCTGCTGCACCGTGCGCGGCGACCTGGTGCGCATCCTGGGCGAATTGCAGGCGAAGCGCGAAGCGAAAGTGCTCGACTTCGAGCGCCTCATCATCGAGACCACGGGCATGGCCGACCCCGGCCCGGTGGCGCAGACCTTTTTCATGGACGAGGAGATCGGCAACTACTATCTGATCGACTCCATCGTCACCCTGGTGGACGCCAAGCACGCCGAAAAGCAGCTTGACGATTTTCGCGAAGCGCAGGAGCAGGTGGGCTTCGCCGACCGCATTCTCCTTTCCAAAACCGATCTCGTCAGTGCGGCGGAACAGGAACATCTGAAGGCGCGTCTGGTGAAAATGAATCCGCGCGCCCCGATCAAGCAGGTGCACTTCGGCGAGACACCGCTCGCCGACATCCTCGACATCCGCGGCTTCAACCTGAACGCCATTCTGGAGATCGCGCCCGATTTTCTCGAAGAAGCGGAACACGAGCACGACGACGCGGTGCACTCCTTCGTGTTCCGCTCGGACGTGCCCTTCGACGGGGAGAAGCTGGAGGAATTCCTGTCGGGCATGATCCAGGTCTACGGCCCGGATCTCTTGCGCTACAAGGGCGTGCTGTCGCTGGCGGAGAACGACAACCGCGTCGTGTTCCAGGGCGTGCACATGCTCATGGGCGGCGACATGGGCAAGCCCTGGGCGCCGGAGGATAAGCGTTCGAGCGTGATGGTGTTCATCGGCAGGAATCTGCCGGAGGAACTGTTTGTCCAGGGCCTCAAGCAGTGCCTAGTCAAATAGCGCAAGCCGACAAGTTAGACTAATATCCGCGGATGCCGCAATTGTTTGACAACAGCAGGCGCGCGCTTAACTGCCTGTTCCTCGCCCTCGTCGTGCTGCTCGCGCAGCAGGCGGCGCAGTTGCACGCGCTCGCGCACGCGCAGGGCGAACTCGGGCAGACGCACAAGGGCAATCCGCTTTCGCACCCGGCGGAGCGATGCCTTGCGTTCCATGCGATCGACAGCGCGCTGCTTTCGACGGCGGCGGCGCAGGATTTCGACCTTCTCCAAGTCGAGCGCGCAGGCTGGGTGCCCTCCCAGGCGCAGGCGCGCAGCCTCTACCGCCTTCCTACGCGCGCGCCGCCGCGCGCCGTCTAGTTTCCCCGGTTTGTTTCGCGCTCCCGCGGCTGCCGGCCGCGCGGGCACACGGCCCATTGCGGGCAATCTGCGAAAAGGGATCCAGACATGACCAAACGCACACTCATGGCGGTCGCCGTGGCCGCCGCTCTGGCAGGGCCGGGCACGGCAGTCGCCGTGACGGAAAGCGAATTGCAGGAGCTGCGCGAGCAGGTGCGGCAGTTGAAGCAGGAATACGAACGGCGCATAGCCGCGCTGGAGCAGCGCCTGAAGCGGACGGAAGCGGAGGCGGGTAAAGCGCAAGCTTCCGCCGGCCAAGCCGAAGCGAAGGCGGGCCAGGCGCAAGCCGCGGCTGCATCCGCAAGCGCGCGGCCGTCGGGTGAAAACGCCTTCAATCCGGCGGTTTCGCTGATACTCAACGGCGTGCTATCGAATCTTAAGCAGGATCCGGCGCAATATCAGATCGCCGGCTTCGCCCCGGCCGGTGGCGAAGTGGGGCCGGGCAACCGGGGCCTTAACCTGGCCGAAACCGAACTGGTTTTCAGCGCGAATATCGATCCGCATTTCCGCGGCACGCTGATCGCTGCCCTGGCGCCCGACAACTCGATTTCGGTGGAAGAGGGCTATGTCCAGGGCATAGGCCTGTCGCACGGCTTCGGCTTCAAGCTCGGGCGCTTCTTCTCCAGCGTCGGCTATCAGAACGAAATTCATCCGCACGCCTGGGATTTCACCGACGCGCCGCTCGCAAGCAAGGTGTTTCTCGGGGGTCAACTCGCCGACGACGGCGTGCAGCTGAAATGGGTCGCGCCGACCGACACCTTCGTCGAACTGGGCGCCGAAATCGGCCGCGGCCTCTCTTTCCCGGGCACGAATCGCGGCAAGAACGGCGCCGGCGCCGGCAATCTGTTTGCGCGTCTGGGCGGCGACATAGGCGCGAGCACGGCCTGGCGCCTGGGGCTCGCGCATCTGCGCACCACGGCGCAAGACCGCAGCTACGACGACCTCGATGCGGCCGGCATCCAGGTGAACAACAGCTTCAACGGTTCCAGCCGGCTGTGGGTGCTGGACGGCGTGCTCAAATGGTCGCCAAACGGCAATTCGACCTACAACAATTTCAAACTGCAGGGTGAGTATTTCCGGCGCGGGGAGGAAGGCAGCCTGACTTACGATACCGCCGCGGCCTCGCTCGGCACCCAAAGCGACTACTACCGTTCGGCCCAATCCGGCTGGTACGCGCAGGGCGTGTATCAGTTCATGCCGCGCTGGCGCGCCGCTTACCGCCACGACCGGCTCGATGCGGGCAGCGTGAGCCTGGGGCTGGTGGATAGCGGCGCTCTCGCCGCGGCCGATTTCCCCATCCTGGGCAAGCACAGGCCGACGCGCAACACGCTGATGTTCGACTTCAGCCCCAGCCATTTCAGCCGCCTGCGCTTGCAGTTCGCGAGCGACAAGTCGCGGCCGGGAGTGACCGACAGCCAGGTGTTCCTGCAGTACATCATGAGCCTGGGCGCGCACGGCGCGCACAAGTTCTGAAGCGGGCCAATACGTGAACATGAAAATGGGAAACGCGATGAAAGCAATGAAGAGATTTATCGCGCTTGCGGCGCTGGTCGCAGCATGGTCCTCGCTGCTGGCGCAGCCGGCGTTCGCGCAACTCAAGGTATTCGCCTGCGAACCGGAATGGGGCGCCCTGGCGCAGGAACTCGGCGGCGACAAGGTGTCCGTATACAACGCCACCACCGCCTTGCAGGATCCGCATTACATCGAAGCCAAGCCCAGTCTGATCGCGCGGGTGCGCAACGCCGAGCTGCTGGTTTGCACCGGGTCCGAGCTCGAAATCGGCTGGCTGCCGGTGCTGCTGGCGCAATCCGGGAATGCGCGCGTTCAGCCGGGCGCGCCGGGCTATCTGGAAGCTGCGCCGCTGGTTCCGAGGCTGGAGATTCCCAAGGTGTTGGATCGCGCCCAAGGCGATCTGCACGCCGGAGGCAATCCGCACATTCATCTGGACCCGCGCAATATCGGCCGGGTCGCGGAGGCGCTGCGCGACAGGCTGACGCAGATCGATCAGGCCAATGCAGCGTACTACAAGGCCAGGGCAGCCGCGTTCGAGCAGCGCTGGAGCGACGCCACGCGGCGCTGGGAAGTTCAGGCAGCGCCGCTGAAGGGCATGAGCCTGGTCATCTATCACAAGAACCTGTCCTACCTGAATCAATGGCTGGGGCTGCGCGAAGTCGGCACGCTCGAGCCCAAGCCCGGCGTCCCGCCCGCGACGGCGCATCTCGCGGATCTGGTGGCGCGGATGCGGGCCGAGCCGGCCAAGGTCATCGTCTATTCAGCGTACAACAGCCCACAGGCCGCGCAGTTCCTGTCTGAGCGCACCAAAATACCGGCCGTGATGCTGCCCTACACTGTGGGCGGCAGCGAGCGCGCGAAGGATCTGTTCGGCCTGTTCGACGATACGCTCGCGCGCCTGCTGGGGGCGTTGAAATGAGCGACACCGCCGCCGCTCTGGCCGTGCTCTGGCCGGCTTGTGTCGCCGGCGTGCTGGTCACGGCGGCGCTGGTGCCCTTCGGCTTCGAGGTGTTGAAGCGCGGCATCGTGTTCATCGACCTCGCGGTGGCGCAGATCGCGGGGGTGGGCGTGATCTTCGCCGACTTTCTCGGCTGGGAGCCGCAGGGCCCGGCGGTGCAAATTTCCGCGCTGACTGCGGCTTTGGCCGCCGCCTTCCTGCTCACCTGGACGGAAAAGCGCTGGCCCGAGGTGCAGGAGGCGATCATCGGCGTGGTGTTCGTGCTGGGGGCCAGCGGCGCCGTCCTCCTGCTCGCCAGCAATCCGCACGGCGCGGAACACCTCAAACACCTGCTGGTGGGCCAGATCCTCTGGGTGAGTCCGGCGCGGCTGCCAGGGGAAGCCTTGATCCTCGCGGCGATTCTTGCGCTCTGGTTCGGCCTGGGGGCGCGGCTGGGACGCCTAGGCTTTTACGCCCTGTTCGCCTGCGCGGTCACTTTCTCGGTGCAGCTGGTCGGTCTCTACCTTGTATTTGCGTCCCTGGTTGTCCCGGCCCTGGCGACCTTCTACGCCTCGCGCCGCCGCAGGCTGGCAAAAGCCTACGCAGTCGGCTTGCTCGGCTACGCGCTAGGCTTGACGGCGTCCTTCTGGCTGGATCTGCCTGCGGGCGCCATGGTCGTCTGGACCATGGCCTTGGTCGCGCTGCTGGCGGCCAGCCTGGAGCGCCGATCGGCAATCGGGGCCTGAACCGGGTTGATTCCCACGAAACCGCCCCAATATTCCACCGTTCAAGGTCCAAACTCCCACTTCAAAAGACAAAATGGAACAATTTCGAGGCACAACCATCCTTTCCGCACGCCGCGGGCAAAGCGTTGCCTTGGGCGGGGACGGCCAGGTCACGCTGGGCAACATCGTGATCAAGGCCGGCGCGCGCAAGGTGCGGCGCCTGTACCACGACCGCATCCTGGCCGGGTTTGCCGGCGGCACGGCGGATGCCTTCACCCTGTTCGAGCGTTTCGAGGCCAAGCTGGAGAAGCATCAGGGCAACCTCTTGCGCTCGGCGGTCGAACTCGCCAAGGACTGGCGCACCGATCGTGTGTTGCGGCGCCTGGAGGCGATGCTGGCGGTGGCGGACCGGGAAACCTCGCTCATCATCACCGGCATGGGCGACGTGCTGGAGCCGGAGCTGGGCCTCCTGTCCATCGGTTCGGGCGGGCCCTACGCGCAATCGGCGGCGCGCGCGCTGCTGGAAAACACCGCGCTGACGCCCAAGGAAATCGTCGCCAAGTCGCTGGGCATCGCGGCCGACATTTGCATCTATACCAACCAGCAGGTCGTGATCGAGACCTTGGAGTGAAGCAGAAGGAGTAAGACCGGCCGGGCCTGCATCCCTTGTACCCCTTGTTCGCCGGAACCAAACCAAGTCGACCATGTCACATATGACTCCACAGGAAATCGTCCACGAACTGGACAAACACATCATCGGCCAGCATGCCGCCAAG
>CAYNVY010000227.1:0-7159 GCA_964400745.1 uncultured Enterobacteriaceae bacterium
CCCGACGTCGCCGCGGCCGAGCGCGATGTGGCTGCGGCGACCGCGCGCATCGGCGTGCAGGAAGCGCAGCGCTATCGGAGCTTGAGCCTGAGCGGCAACGTCGCGCCGACGCGGATCGGCATCGGCGACGCCCCGGCCGTCAGCGTTCGCACCTGGTCCATCGGGCCGTCGATGTCGCTGCCGGTGTTCAACGGCGGCCGCGTTGCGGCCAACGTCGAATCCGCGCGCGCCCAGTATGCCGCGGCCGAAGCCGTCTATCGCGCCCGCGTGCGCCAGGCGGTGCGCGAAGTCGAAGAGGCGCTGGTTCGCCTCTCCAGCGCAAGCGAGCGCTTCAACGACGTGGAAACGGCCGCCGCAGGCTATCGCCTTGCGCTACGGGCGGTGCAGGACAGACAGCGCAACGGCCTCGCCAGCCTGCTCGAATTGGAAGAAGCGCGCCGCGCGGCGCTCGCGGCCGAGGCCGCGCAGTCCGCACTGGAGCAGGAGCGTGTCAGCGCCTGGATCGCCCTGTATAGAGCGACCGGCGGCGGCTGGGAGGACGCCGCCGGCGCAGGCACGCCGCCCTCTGCAATTTCTTCAACCCAGGTTTCAACCGACTCGAAATAGACGCCATGAATTCATCCGCCACACACCGCGCGCCGGCCATGCTCGCCGCGCTAGCCACCGCAGTCGCTGCACTGGGCGGCGCCATCGCCCCGCCCGCTCACGCGCAAGCCGACCAGGCCGCGTCCGCAAAGGGGGTGAAGGCGGCCCGGCCCGCGCTTTCGGTCAGCGTGGTTCGGCCGCAGGCGCAAGAGCTGGCGCTTCAACTGACGGCAAACGGCAGTGTCGCCGCCTGGCAGGAAGCGATCATCGGCGCCGAGATCAACGGACTGCGCCTCGTGGCTATCCACGCCGATGTCGGCGACTGGGTCAGGCACGGCCAGTTGCTGGCCGAGTTCGCCGCCGAGAGCGTGCAAGCCGACCTCGCGCAGGCGCGGGCGAGTTGTGCCGAGGCTGAAGCCAATCTGTTCGATGCCAAAGCCAACGCCGAGCGCGCGCGCAGCGTACAGGCCTCGGGCGCGCTGAGCGCGCAGCAGATCGCGCAGTATCTGACTGCGGAAAAAACCGCCGAAGCGCGCCTGGCAGCGGCCCGGGCGCAACTGGAGCAGCAGCAGCTACGGCTCAGGCACACGCGCGTCCTCGCGAGCGACGACGGCGTGATCTCGGCGCGCAGCGCCACGCTGGGCGGCGTCGCCTCGCCGGGCCAGGAACTGTTCCGGCTGATACGCAAGAACCGGATCGAGTGGCGGGCCGAGGTCACGGCGGCCGAACTCGCGCGGGTCAGGCCCGGCCAGAGCGTCAGGATCAGCGGCGTCGGCGCAGGCACTGCGATCGGAAAAGTGCGCAGCGTCGCGCCCACCGTCGACGCGCAGACGCGCAATGCGCTGGTCTATGTCGATCTGCCCAACGCCTCGGCCCCGGCAAGCAGCGCCTCTGACAAGCCGCCGGCGGCGGCACACCAGTTGAAGCCCGGCATGTTCGCGCGCGGCGAATTCGATCTCGGACGCAGCAAGGCGCTGACCCTGCCGCTGCAGGCGGTCGCGCTGCGCGATGGGTTCAGCTACGTCTACGTCGTGGGCGCCGACCAGCGGGTGGCGCAGGTCAAGGTACAGACCGGGCGCCGCGCCGGCGATCGCATCGAAGTGCTCGCAGGCGTCAAGCCGGAGCAGGACATCGTCGCCAGCGGCGCCTCGTTCCTGAGCGACGGCGACACGGTGAAGGTGCTCGCGGCGCCGGCTGCGCCGCAAACGAAGGGCGCAGCCCCGGCAGCGGCGGGGGCCGGCAAGTGAACGTCTCCGCCTGGAGCATCAGGAATCCGGTACCGGCCCTGATGATCTTCGTGCTGCTGAGCTTCGCCGGCGTGCTCAGCTTCAGCGCGATGAAGGTGCAGAACTTTCCCGACCTCGACCTGCCGACCGTCATCATTTCCGCGGCGCTGCCGGGCGCCTCCCCGGCGCAGATGGAGTCCGACGTCGCGCGCAAGATCGAAAACGCGATCGCCACGCTGCAGGGCATCAAGCACATCTATACCAAGGTGCAGGACGGCGCGGTCACCATCAGCGCCGAGTTCCGCCTCGAAAAGCCGGTGCAGGAGGCGGTCGACGACGTGCGCTCGGCCATCGCGCGCGTGCGCGCCGATCTTCCCGGAGATCTGCGCGATCCCATGGTGAGCAAGCTCGACATGGCGAGCTCCCCCGTGCTCGCCTTCACCATCGCGGTGAAACCCGCGGCGGCGGGCACCTCGCAGGCGGTGATGGACGACGAAGCGCTGTCCTGGTTCGTCGACGACACCATCGCCAGGCGACTGCTCAACGTGCGCGGCGTGGGCGCGGTCAGCCGCGTCGGCGGTGCGACGCGCGAGGTCAGCATCCTGCTTGACCCGACCAAGCTGCAGGCGCTGGGCGCAACGGCTGCGGCAATCTCGCGCCAACTGCGCCAGGTGCAGCAGGAGAGCGCGGGCGGGCGCACCGATCTGGGCAGCCAGGAACAGGCGGTGCGCACGCTGGCGACAGTGCAGACGGCGGACGAACTGGCGCAGTTGCAGCTCGCGCTGGGCGACGGGCGCCGCATCCGGCTGGACGAAGTCGCGAGCGTGCGCGACACCATCGCCGAGACGCGCTCGGCCGCCTTGCTCGACGGCAGGCCGGTGGTCGGGTTCGAGGTGACGCGCAGCCGCGGCGCGAGCGAGATCGAAGTCGGCCGCGGGGTCAAGGCGGCGCTGGCGGAAATACTGGCCGCGCATCCGCAGCTGGAGATCACCGAGTCCTTCGATTTCGTCACGCCGGTGGAGGAGGAATTCAAGGGCTCGATGGCGCTCCTGTACGAAGGCGCCATGCTGGCGGTGCTGGTGGTGTGGCTGTTCCTGCGCGATTGGCGCACGACCTTCGTCTCGGCCGTGGCGCTGCCGATGTCGGTCATACCGGCCTTCATCGGCATGCACTACTTCGGCTATTCGCTCAACATGGTGACGCTGCTCGCGCTGTCGCTGGTGATCGGCGTGCTGGTGGACGACGCGATCGTCGAGGTGGAAAACATCGTGCGCCACCTGCGCATGGGCAAGGCGCCGTACCAGGCCGCGATGGAAGCCGCCGACGAAATCGGCCTCGCGGTGATCGCGACCACTTTCACCCTGGTCGCCGTGTTCCTGCCCACCGCATTCATGAGCGGCATCGCCGGAAAATTCTTCAAGCAATTCGGCTGGACCGCGGCGCTGGCGGTGATGGCCTCGCTGCTGGTGGCGCGCATGCTCACGCCGATGATGGCCGCCTACATGCTGCGGCCGCTGGCGCAGCATGCCCCAGACGGCCCCGTGATGCGCACCTACCGTCGCATGGCCGCGTGGTGCCTCAAGTACCGTCTGATCACGGTGATCGCCGCGGGCCTGTTCTTCGCCGCTTCGGTCGCGCTGATCCCGCTGCTGCCCACGGGTTTCATTCCGGCGGACGACCTGTCGCAGACGCAGGTCTACATCGAACTGCCGCCGGGGGCCAACCTGGCGCAGACGCTGGCGAGCGCGGAGCAGGCGCGGCGCCTGATCGGCAAGGTCGAGCACGTCAAGACGGTCTACACCACGATAGGCGGCGGGGCCGCGGGCAGCGACCCGTTCGCGCCCCAGGGCGCGAGCGAAGTGCGCAAGGCGACCTTGACTATCCTGCTGACGCCGCGCAAGGAGCGCGCGGTGCGCAAGCAGGCGATAGAACGCAAGTTGCGCGAGGCTCTGACCGAACTGCCCGGCGTGCGCAGCAAGGTAGGCCTGGGAGGCAGCGGCGAGAAGTACATACTGGTACTGACCGGGGACGATCCGCAGGCCCTGGCCCTGGCGGCGCAGGCGGTGGAGAGGGACTTGCGCACCATACCCGGCCTGGGCAGCATCAATTCGAGCGCCGCGCTGGTGCGCCCCGAGATCGCGGTGCGTCCCGATTTCGCCCGCGCCGCGGACCTCGGCGTGACCACGGCCAGCATCGGCGAAACGCTGCGCATCGCGACCGTAGGCGACTACGACGTGGCGTTGCCCAAGCTGAACCTGCCGCAGCGGCAGGTGCCGGTGGTGGTGCGCCTGACGCCCGAGGCGCGCCAGGATCTGTCGGTGCTGGAGCGGCTTGCGGTGCCGGCCTCGGGCAGCGCCGCGGCGAAGGGCGGCGGTTCGCCGCCGGTGGTGATGCTGGGCCAGATCGCCACGCTGGAGATGTCCAGCGGTCCGGCGCTCATCGACCGCTACGACCGCACGCGCAACGTCAATTTCGAGATCGAAGTGGCGGGGCAGCCGCTCGGAGACGTGATCGAGGCGGTGGCGAACCTGCCCGCCATCAGGAATCTTCCGCCCGGCGTGCGGCAGACGGAAGTCGGCGATGCCGAGGTCATGGGCGAGTTGTTCGCGAGCTTCGGTCTCGCCATGCTGACCGGCGTGCTGTGCATCTACATCGTGCTGGTATTGCTGTTCAAGGACCTGCTGCAGCCGGTCACCATCCTGGCCGCGCTGCCGCTGTCGCTGGGCGGCGCCTTCGTCGGCATGCTGCTGGCGGGCAAGGGGTTCTCCATGCCCTCCATGATAGGCCTGGTGATGCTGATGGGCATCGCCACCAAGAATTCGATCCTGCTGGTCGAATACGCCATCGTCGCGCGTCGCGACCACGGCATGACCCGCCTGGAAGCGTTGCTCGATGCCTGCCACAAACGGGCGCGGCCCATCGTCATGACCACGACCGCGATGGGCGCGGGCATGCTGCCGATCGCGTTCGGTTCCGGCATCGCCGATCCATCATTTCGCAGCCCGATGGCGGTGGCGGTCATCGGCGGCCTGATCACCTCCACCTTCCTCAGCCTGCTGGTGATCCCGGTCGTATTCACCTATGTCGACGATTTCGGGCACGGCCTGACGCGCCTCTGGCGCCGTTTGCGCGGCCACAAGACAGGCACCGCGGGCGCGAAGCTTTGACCGTGCAGGAGTGCGCGCGCTTTGACCGAATCCATCCCGAAGTCACCATGCTTGGCGCAGGTTCGGGGCCTGCGCTAGCATACGGCCCGTTCAACGAAAGTTTCCGCCGATGCAAAAAACCGTAGCCGCCGATTCCACCCAAGCCGCAGCCCCTGCAGCGGCCGGGGCCGTACTGCCGGTGCTGATATCGCTGGGTTTCTGCCACCTGCTGAACGACCTGATGCAGTCGCTGATACCGGCCCTGTATCCGATGCTGAAGCAGCAGTTCAACCTGAACTTCACGCAGATAGGCCTGATCACGCTGTCGTTCCAGCTCACCGCTTCGCTGCTGCAGCCGACGATAGGCATGTATACCGACCGCCGGCCGCAGCCCTATTCGCTCGCCGTCGGCATGGGCGCGACGCTGATCGGCCTGGTGCTGCTGTCGCTGGCGCAAAATTATCCGATGGTGCTGTTCGCAGCCGCCCTGATCGGCATCGGTTCCGCCGTGTTTCACCCCGAGGCGTCGCGCGTCGCGCGCATGGCTTCGGGCGGGCGCTACGGCTTCGCCCAGTCGCTGTTCCAGGTCGGCGGCAATATCGGCGGCGCCATCGGTCCGCTGCTGGCCGCGCTCATCGTCCTGCCGGGCGGGCAGTGGCCGCTCTCCTGGTTCTCCCTCGGCGCCCTGCTGGCGATGCTGGTGTTGGCGCGCGTGGGCATGTGGTATGCGGCCCATCCGCGCCGCAGTGCAAGAGCCGGCGCACAGGCGGCCTCGGTCAGCAGCGGATTCTCGCGCGGGCGCGTGGTGTTCTGCATTTTCGTGCTGATGCTGTTGACGTTTTCGAAAAACGTCTACACCTCCGGCCTCAACACGTTCTTCACCTTCTACCTGATCGAGCGCTTCGAACTGTCGGTGCACGACGCGCAGTTGCAGCTGTTCCTGTTCATGGCCTCCATCGCCGCGGGGACGCTGATCGGCGGCCCGCTCACCGACAAGATCGGCCGGCGGCAGATGATCTGGATCTCCATCCTCGGCGCGCTGCCGTTCACACTGGCGCTTCCCTACGCGAACCTGTTCTGGAGCGCCGTGCTGACCGTCATCATCGGCATGCTGATGGCTTCCGCCTTCCCCGCCATCCTGGTCTACGCGCAGGAACTGGTGCCCGGTCGCATCGGACTGGTGTCGGGCATGTTCTTCGGCTTCGCTTTCGGTCTCGGCGGCCTGGGCGCCGCGGCCATGGGCCGGATAGCGGATGCAAGCAGCGTGTCCTTCGTGTTCCAGCTCTGCTCCTACCTGCCTGCGATAGGACTCGTTACCTGGTTTCTGCCGAACCTGGACCCACCGCGCGCCGCGCGTTCGAACTGAGGCCTGGGCGAGGCCAGGAAAGCGCTTCCGCTTTGGATCGAAGGTGCGTCCTTTAGCAACGGAGCTTGGAAGCCGAAAAGCCGCCGATGAATTTCAGCGGCGGCGAAGCCGGCCTTGGCTGGTTCGTCCTCCGGCCAGATGCGGTGGTTCGGTGCCCAGCCTTGCTAATTCTCGCGGGCGCGCAGCGACAGCTCGCCGCTGACGCAGCGCTCCAGCCCGCGCGCGGTCTCGAGCAGAAGCGCGCCGTCCTCGGCCACGCCGGCCACGGTGCCCGTCAACGCGTCGGCGCCGCCCGCAGACAGTACGACCGCTTTGCCCTGGTGCGCATGGCGCGCCGTCCATTCCTCGCGCAGCGGCGCGAATCCGTCTGCGGCAAATTGATCGAGCACGCGCGCCAGTTCGATCAGGGTCGCGGCCAGCAGGGTGTTGCGCCGCGGAACCAGGCCCGAGATCGAAGCCGCGTCGGTCACCGCCTGCGCAATCTGGTCGCGCAGGGCGGCCGGCAGGCGAAGGTTGATTCCGACACCGATCACGGCGGCGGTGGAGCCTGTGCCGTCGGTGTGCACCTCGACCAGTATCCCGCCGAGTTTGCGCCCTGCGTGCAGCAAGTCGTTCGGCCACTTCAACTGCACCCCGGAGACACCGACCGAATCGAGCGCGCGCGCCACGGCCAGGCCGGCTGCAAGCGACAGGCCGCTCAAACCGGCGGCCCCCGTGCCGAAACGCCACAGCAAGGAAAAGGTCAGGCTTCCCCCGAGACCGGATTGCCAGCTGTTGCCGCGCCGGCCGCGGCCCGCGCTTTGCAGTTCGCAGGCAATCACCCTGCCCGCGGGCGC
>CAYNVY010000228.1:0-7138 GCA_964400745.1 uncultured Enterobacteriaceae bacterium
GCAGTCAGGCCTTTTAAAATCGACCTTGCAGTTCCGGGGAAGTCCTTATAGTCGCTCTCAGCCGCGCGCTTCAGCGCGTCGGCTGCAGCAGCGGGTTATGCCGCAGTTTGAAGATGATCTTCCCATCCCGGGAAGACCAACACGGCGGGATGGCACTTGAGAGCTCGCGCGAGCACCTTTGCGCGCTCCACACCCAGGCGAACACGGCCGTTTTCGATCGCCGAAAGAGTGGCCTGAGGAATGCCCGTGCGCTGCGCAAGTTGATTCTGGCTAAAGCCCTGTAACTCGCGAATGATGCGTACCGATTCGCCGGCCGAGACGGTGATGCGCTTCTTCGCGGGTCGAAACTGTTTCATTTACGGCCTCCGATAATCGTGAGCGGAGATCACCTGGAAAAGCTGCTCGCCGGGCACCGTGCGGTAAAAAACTCGGTACTGCAACCCAAGTCGTGAAGACCGATGGCCATCCCACTTCCCGGACAATGCCTCATCGCTAAATCCCCCGATCAAACGAAGGCCCGGCGGTCCGGAAAGCATGGCAATGTCCTTCCACTTCTCATACCGTTTCAAGATTTCCCGGGGCGCCGCCAAGAGCTGCCTATCAACGCGACGGTGTTCTTCGATGCGCCACATGCCACATGTGTGCCTATGCCATATAAGATATGTCAAGGCCGGATGGTCCTGCGGCAAAACGTATTAGTTTGCGGCGGGCCGGCGCGGCGGTTAAGTTTGGCGCGATGCTGGCAGCCCGTCCGCACCACCTAAAGTCATGCGTCATTTTTTCATCGGTTGCATCAGGTGTGTGACGGCTCCTGTGGGATCTGCCACGACGCACATCCGACCAACATCGGTCACATCATGCGGCGCGACTAAGACGCTTCCGCCAAGGGAAGAAGCTCGCTTCGCGCAAGCGTCAACGTCCTCTACCGCAATATAGGAATGCCAAAACGATCCCTTGCCCGGTGTGTCGGGCGTTGGGTTCATCATCCCCGCGACATCCTGACCATTGATCTGAAACAGCGTGTACGTGCCGAATGGCCCTGCATCGAATTCCTTACGCGTCCACCCGAACAGTTGACTGAAGAATGCGCCGCTGGTCGGTTGGTCGGCAGTGACCAACTCGTGCCATATGAACGGATTTGGGTCTGGCATATGCTTCCCTTCCATAGACGATCATGACGCCCAACGTCTTGGTGAACGGCGGGCTGCGATGGCGGTTTATGCCGTTACGGCGCTGACCGCCCGTCCGTTCGACCTAAAGTTCGGCGTCATAATCTCGGGAACGGTTTATTGAGTTCACGGCCGAATCGCATAGAAGGCGAGCACTTTGCTCTTGATGTCCAGGGTCTCAAACCGTGTAAATCCCGCCTGTTCCAGCAGCGCCTTGGTCCGCGCCGGCCCCATGCAGGTTCCGAGACCGGGCCCTCCCCGAGCCAGGGACTGTGTCATGCAGTGAAATATACTGAAACCGTAGTACATGGTACCGAGCGAATTGCAATTGTCTTCGAGTCGATCAGCAGCCTTTGGTTCAATCACCAGCAAGACTCCGTCCAGCTTGAGCAGTGCGCGTATTTCCTTAAGCGTTTTGTCCGGTGCAGGAAAGTCATGAACACAATCACAAGCAGTGATCAGGTCGAACGTGTCTTCGGAATCTAGTTCTCCGGTATTTCGGACTAGGAAACGTACACGGGCGCCCAGCCTTTCAGCGTTGGCGGCGGCGTTTGCTTGCCGAATGGACTCACGATCCGGATCCACACCCACGATTGTCGCCTGTGGAAAAGCTTTCGCAAGCGTGAGTACCACGCGGCCCGTTCCGCAACCCACGTCCAGCACGCGTCCACCCGCCTCCAGACGTTGGACAACGGCGGGCAGCGACTTGAGCCAATGTCGGGCGAACCGCTGCTCGTATTGCCCGCGATTGATCAAGTCCAGAGCCTCTACGCCATCCTCACCGTAGTCCTCGAATGGCACGCCGCCGCCTTTCTCGAACGCGACCGCAACCCTCGGCGCGGCACGAAGCAGAACCGGCGCCATGCAAAATAGCCCACCCATGAAGTGATGCGTCCCGTCGGAGGCCAACAACAAGGCGTGTTCGTCTGGCAGCCGGTAAGTGTCGGCGCCTGGTTCATATTCGAGATATCCGGCGCATACCATCCCCTTCAGCCATTCCTCAACGTATCGTGACTGGAGGTGCGTCATTCCGACGAGTTCATCCAGAGTCAAAGGGCCCTTCCCAGCCATAGCACGAAAAAGGCCGGTTTTTACTCCGACGAATCCGAGTCCAGCGGTCATCGCTCCCGCCATGTCGTCGAATATTTTGTCGGCAAACGCCCTTGCGCGTTCCTTGTCCACAGACGAATGCTCCTCAGGAATTGACCTGTCCGATTGAGTCGTCAAATGACGTCGAACGTTGTGATTGACCGGCCGGCGACAGCGGCGCGCAGCGTTGCTGTTGACGGTCCGAGTCGAATCGCGGGTTATGTCCCGGCCTCATGATGGATGCACGGTTTCTGGGCAATGACTGTGGCAAAGGACTTGTTCCGGCCGCCTGGCGCTTCGAAGTCGCTGAACTCAGAGCGAAGAATGCTCCAGCCGCCAAAGCGAGAATCCAACTCCGTGCGAGCGAAGAGGCAGTGGCCCCTAGCGTCGAACATGTCGAGGTAGGTTGTACCTTCTATGAGAACGTTTACGACGGCGATACCCCCTTCGCGCACATGCGCCTGAAGATTCGACAGCGCCTTGAACGCGGTTAGGCAGTCGAAGAACATCAGCAGGCCAATTGAAATCACAGCGTCAAAGTCTTCGTCGACCTCGTAGTCCCGCAGATCTGCCAATGCCGCGTGCACGGGTAGCGCCTCAGCCGCGGCGCGTTGCTTGATGTGCTCGATTGCTACGGGGCTGGCGTCGAGCGCAAGAACGGAACAGCCGCGTTCGGCAGCCGCGAAGGCGAGGTTTCCCAAGCCGCAGCCGTAGTCGAGCACGCGGCCCTGCAAGTGAGGCAGGGCAGCCAGCTCAAACGGATTGAGGCGGAAGTCGTGATCTCGCGCTTGCTGTTGAAACTGCCTGTCGAAGAACTTGACGCTATCGTTGGCGTTCATGAGTCAGTCTCATGCGGTCGATGTGGGGCATAACGTAGAGCCAACCGGCGCTGCGCGGCTTTATCGCGCAGCGTCCAGCGACCAAAGGGAGCGGGGTTGAGCGCCGGGTTAGAGAACGGGTTCACAACGCACCTCGGTTTTCACGGAATTAGCGATAAAGCACTGTTCATGAGCTTCGTGGTGCATTTGACTGATTTGCTCCTGCGTTGGTAAGCGCTCTCCTGAAAAGCGTACTTCAGGTCGGAGCGTGACCACGGTCATAGCCATTTTCCCTTCCGCATTTTTCTCCATCACACCAACCGCAGCATCAAAATAGCGATCAACTCGAAACTTCTGTTTAGCTGCGATGGACAGCAACCACAGCATATGACAGCTTGAGAGCGAGGCAATAAATGCCTCTTCGGGGTCCACCGCCGATGCTTCAGACATCGGAAGGGGAACAACGTGAGGAGATGAGGAGCCCGGTACTTCCAAGCCACCGTCAAAAAGAAGCACATGCTTTCTGCTGTAGCGATTGTCGAGAAAGTCCTGTTCTTCCCTTAACCAAAGCACTTCTGCAGTGTAGTGGGTCATGATTTGTTCTCCAACGTATTGTTCTGCGGCGGGCCGCGATGATGTTTGCCTTGGCGCGGTGCTGGTGGCCCGTCCGCAGCAACAAAGGGTTGGGCGGCAGCGCGCTAGAACATGGAGTTGCCATTGGCAGACTCACTCGGCACAACTTGCAGTACGTCCCAATGTTCGACGATCTTGCCGTGCTCATCGAAGCGAAAGATGTCGATGCCTGCCCAGTCCTTGTTTTGGTCGCCAGGCCACTCCTGGTGGCAATGGAGAACGACTCGGTCCCCTTCTGCGACGGAACGTTTGAAGTGCACGCGCTTACCTGGGTAGTCCTTGGCCATGCGCTCGAAATAGTCGATAAAGGCTTGTTTCCCGTCCGCGACATGAGGATTGTGCTGAGTGTATGTGTCACCAGCATAGCGTTGAATCGCTTCGGCTGGTTTGCATTGATTAAACATGAGGTCGTAGAACGACATTGCGTTCTGTCTGTTTCGCTCGAGAGTCTCAACCATTTCAAAATCTCCATATATAGGGGTCCGCTGTATCACGCCCCACGTCCGACTCCATAATATTGAGGAAGTTCTGATGCGCGCTTCCCGCCGCACACCCCTGAGCTAGCAAGAGAATGCACAGAGCTACAACTGCTTTTCGCGGACACATTGCCATTTAACGTATTGTTCTGCGGCGAGCCAGGATGATCGTTGCATTGGGACGGCGCTGGCGGCGCGTCCGCAGCAACAAAGGGTTCGGCATCCGCTTCACACCCCACGGGAGTGACGTGTTACGTACTCGCGCAATACACGGTCCATTCGCGATTGCCAACCTTCGCCGGTGGACTTGAAGTACGCCAAGACTTCGGGGCTGTAGCGCACTGATACGAGTTGCTTCGTGCTCGCGGACTTGGGCCGCCCGCGCAACGCGCGGATCGGGACCATGGATTTCAACTGCTTCGGTGTAAGTGGCTGTGCATCGGGATCGGCCTTGGCCGCCGCGTTGATGACCTTGTCATCTTGCGTGGAAGGCATTGCGATGGATGCTCGCTTAGATACTTTTGACATAGTGCTTTACCTCTCGACGATTGGCTCGGCGCAGGCTTATGATCCTGCGCACGTCGCCACGATCCACAAAGGCCACGTAGTAGAGGATCTTGGCTTTTGGCGCGAGCGCTATCACGCGCAATTCAGCGTATTCGAAGCGATCATCGATCCAAACCAGCGCGGCTTCCCAATCGAGCTCGGCTGCCAGAGCCAAGGAGACACCGTGCTTTGCTAAATTTGCGGCGTCTTTGGCAGGGGCGAACTCAATTCGCATGCATTATTGTAGCTACAGTAATAATGCTAGTCAAACGGAGCAAAGCGACGACGTCCTATGAGGCCGAACGTTCCGTTTCACCGGTGCGAAACCGGCAAGCGCAGCGTCGCCGGTTGAACGTCCGGTGCAAGCGGGGGTTGGGCGGCATGGTCTCCCACTTGCTACTGACGGGTGACGATCGAAAGGATTGCAACGGCCGGGACATCGTAACCCTCGCCATCTTTACGCCTGTACGGTTTCAACGCCCGTCGAAGACCTGCGATGATGGCAGGCACGGCATCCTCCGGTTGGCTGCGGATCAGCGCCGCCCCTCTGGCCGTACCTTTGGCAGTAATCTCGAACACTCGCTCCGCAGAGGGAACCCGAATGCGCGCCTCCAACTTCTGCGCCGCTGAAGCTTCTAGGTTGAAGCCGCCTTCCTTCAAGAGGCTCAGACAAGCTTCCAGGCCGTCGAATTCGCCATTGGGGGCCGCGGGAAGCGACGAGCTTCCCGGCTCCACTTCAGAAATTGCGTCGATGAGAACTTGCTGAAACTGATTGTCGGACGAGGACCAGACAGTGAACGCAAACTTTCCGCCACTTCGGAGAACGCGACGGGCCTCCGAAACGGCCCGACGTGGTGATGGGAAGTGCTGCATCCCGAATCCGATGACTACAGCGTCGAAATGTTGATCTGGAAAGGGTAAGTTCGCCGCATCCCCCTCCGAGAAAGAAACGCATGGATAATGCTTCCTTGCCTCGGCCACCATGGCTGCACTGAAATCGATTGCGATCGGATTTGCACCTCGATCCATTGCTAAGTGGGAAATATAGCCAATGCCGCTGGCCACGTCGAGAACCCGCATTCCTGGGGCACAGCCTACTGCATCCAGCAGTGGACGAGCGAACGGAGCAGTCACGGAAGCGAATGAGTCCGCATAGTATTGAGCGGCTCGCTCCCAGGAGTCATGTTCAAAGCTTCGATACCGTTCTTGCGCTTCCGATAACATTGTTTGCACTTCCGATGTCTGAGGGCTGGACCTGCACCAATCATGACGCCCAACGTGTTGGTCTGCGGCGGGCCGCCGCGACAGCAAACAGTGGCGCGGCGCTCCCGGCCCGTCCGCAGCACCTAAAGTTGGGCGTCACGTTGCACCCGCTTCAACGGCCCGGGCAATGTGCTTTGCCAAGTGTGACCGCATTTGACGCATTGCGGCTTGTGCACGCAAAGGAGAGAGCCGCATTCCGGGCAGGACCACTTGGCTGCTTCCTCGGCAATAAAACGCTCTACTCCGACTGTATCGATGCGCTCTAGATTTGCGATGACGCTTACGCCGTACTTGGTAGTATAGCGGCCCTCAAGATGCAGCAGATCAGCGCAGGGAAATTCGTCGCAAGAGAAACAGAATTGATCGCCATCGGCGGCAAGCATTTCACAGTTCTTTATGGCACAAACAAGGCACGAGTTCGATTTGTTGCTCTGACCTCCACGGCAACCTGGGCAAGGCTTATGATCTCGCGTGTACGCGCGGCACAAGCTGCAGTTCAAGCCGCACGGAGCAATGATCAGCGGATCCTCTGCTGTAATTTGCACGACTTTGTTCGGCATGCCGTTCCCCTACCTCGAGCTGCAAGCGCCGCTAAATGACGCCCAACGTCGTGTTTACCGGCGCGCGCGTGACGCCGGTTGTGAAAAAGCGACGGCCGCTTTCGCGCGTCCGGTACGACTAAAGTTAGGCGCGTAGCGGGCCAACATACGGAACCTAGCGGTCTTTCTCCCAGTGGAACTTGTGCATGACACGGTGCACTACCGGCGTGACCACGAGGACCGCCGCGACCAGGAGTATCAAGCCCGCATAGAGTGCATACAGGCCAGCGAACAACTTACCTCCATCCGTTCGTGGCGCGTCTACAGGCCCCATTCCGCCCATGAGCATTGCAGCATTCAAGAATGCATCGCGCCATGGGAGTTGCTCGAAGTACTGGTAGCCCGCCATACCAAGCATGAGTGAGACCAGCATCAGGGCGAGCGCGGCCGCGGCGTGGAGCAGCACTCGCCTGATGAACCGACTGCGAGGGATCGGTGGATGTGCTTTGGATTCGTACATGGGAGTTCGACCGACCAGAGATTGAAGCGCCTAGACAGAATGGCTTTCCGCAAGTGACGGAAGGTCCGTCTCCGCGGTAACGTGG
>CAYNVY010000229.1:0-7027 GCA_964400745.1 uncultured Enterobacteriaceae bacterium
TGCTTCAGCACCTCGGTCATGCGCGCGATCTCCTCCTCCACTTCCTCCGGCGTGCCGTCGGATTCGCACAACAGCAGCGCGGCCGCGTCCAGATCGTAGCCTGCGTGCACATACTCTTCCACCGCGCGCGTGGCCGGCTGGTCCATCATTTCCATCCCCGCCGGGATGATGCCGGCGGCGATCACGGCCGCCGCCGCGTTGCCCGCCTTTTCCACGTCGTCGAACGCGGCGAGGATCACGCGCGCCGTATCCGGCTTGGGCACCAGCTTGACCGTGATTTCCGTGGTCACCGCGAGCATGCCCTCGGAGCCCATGATCAGCGCAAGCAGGTCGAGGCCCGGCGCATCCAGGGCCTCGCTGCCGAATTCCACCATTTCGCCCTCGATGGTGCAGGCGCGCACGCGCAGCACGTTGTGCACCGTCAGGCCGTACTTGAGACAGTGCACGCCGCCCGCGTTCTCGGCCACGTTGCCGCCTATGCTGCAGGCGATCTGCGATGAAGGGTCGGGCGCGTAATACAGCCCGTAGGGCGCGGCCGCCTCGGAAATGGCGAGGTTGCGCACGCCCGGTTGCACGCGCGCGGTGCGCGCAACCGGGTCGACCGAGAGGATGCGCTTCATTGTCGCGAGCGACAACAGCACGCCCTTGCCGTGCGGCAGCGCGCCGCCCGAGAGGCCGGTTCCGGCGCCGCGCGCCACCACCGGCACCTCGAGCTTGCGGCAGGCTCGCAGTATGCGCGCGACCTGCTCCTCGTTTTCCGGCAGGGCCACCACCATGGGCAGCTCGCGGTAAGCCGACAGCCCGTCGCACTCGTAGGGCTTCGTGTCCTCCTGCTCGAACAGCACCGATTCGGCCGGCAGGATGGCGCGCAGCACCTTCACCGCGGAGGCCTGACGCACCGGGTCGAGCAGGCGAAAGCCCTCGTTCACATCGTTCTCCTGTTACAGCTTTTCCTGAGGCGGCGGCACGACGCCGAGGGCAGAATGTTCATCTGACATGATGCAAGCGCGAACCGGAGCCGCGATGTTAGGCGTACGCACCCTAGACTGTCAATCAAACGCACATCGAACGCCCGGAGCGGCACGAGGCCAATTGCCCCGCCCCGTCTGCGCAATGAAGTGCGTTCGAATTTTGAGCGAGGCGTGACATGAGACTTGCCTTGCTCAGTGTTTGCCCGGGGCTTTTCGCAACAACCGGATGAATTCGTACGCCAAACGCTCCTTGGTAGGTTGGCGGCATCAAAATCAGATCGGATCAGGCGCGGTGCATTTGCTAAACTGGCAGTCCAACCTGACCCATCCGCCGCCGACATGAGCCTGCCCTCCCGGGCCGTTCTTTCCCGCATATTTCCCTTCCTCGTCTGGTGGCCGCGCGTCGAACGCACTAGCCTGCGCGCCGACCTGATCGCGGGCCTGATCGGCGCCGCGGTCGTACTGCCGCAGGGCGTGGCCTTCGCAACGCTCGCGGGCATGCCGCCCGAATACGGGCTTTACTGCGCCATGGTGCCGACCGTGGTCGCCGCGCTGTGGGGTTCCTCGCACCATGCGGTTTCCGGCCCGACCAACGCAGTGGCACTGGTGGTGTTCGCCACGGTGAGCATGCTGGCCGAACCAGGTTCGACGCATTACGTGCAACTGGTGCTCACGCTGGCGTTCATGTCGGGCGCGATGATGCTCGCGCTGGGCCTGCTGCGGCTGGGCGCGCTGGTCAATTTCATTTCGCACACCGTCGTGGTCGGCTTTACCGCCGGCGCGGGCATGCTCATTTTCAGCGCGCAGCTGCGCAATTTCGTCGGCGTCGACATCCCGCGCAACCTGTCGTTCCTGCGCACGATCGAAGCGCTCGCGCTGCAACTTGCCAACATCCAACCCTACGTGCTCGCGGTCGCCGTAGCCACGCTCGCGACCGGCGTCCTCGCCCGCCGGTACCTACGGCAAGTGCCCTACATGATCGTGGCAATGATCGCGGGCAGCCTTCTCGCCTTCGCGCTCAATCGCATGCTGGGCGCGGAGCACACCGGCATCCGCACTTTGGGCGAGCTGCCGGGCGCGCTGCCGCCGCTGTCGCACCCGGATTTCGAACTCGAAAACCTGCGCAAGCTCCTCGCGATCGCGGTCGCAATCACCGTACTCGGGCTGACCGAGACCGTGTCCATAGGACGCGCGATCGCACTCAAGTCAGGCCAGCGCATCGACGGCAACCAGGAATTTATCGGGCAGGGACTGTCCAACATCGCCGCCAGCTTCTTTTCCGGCTTCCCGGTGAGCGCATCGTTCAATCGGTCCGGGCTCAACTACGAGGCCGGCGCACGCACGCCCCTGGCCGCTGCCGCATCCGCGCTGTTCCTGATCGTGATTCTGCTCGGAGTGGCCCCGCTGATGAGCTACCTGCCCATCGCCAGCATGGCAGCGATCCTGTTCCTGGTCGCCTGGGGACTGATAGATGTCGACAGCATCCGCACCATCGCGCGCTCGAGCAGGCCCGAGACCGCCGTGCTCGCACTCACCTTCGCCGCCACGCTGCTGCTGGAACTCGAATTCGCGATCCTTGTCGGCGTCACGCTATCGCTGGTGGTCTATCTCAGCCGCACCTCGCGCCCGAGCATGCGCAGCTTGGTGCCGGACCCGCGCCACGCAACGCGCAAGATGGCGGAGCTGGAGTCTGGACTCGCCGAGTGCCCGCAGCTCAAGATACTGCGCATCGAGGGTTCGATCTACTTCGGCGCGGTGAACCATATCGACGCGCATTTCGACACTCTGCGCGAAACCAAACCGGAGCAGAAACACCTGCTGCTGATGTCCAAGAGCATCAATTTCGTCGACGTCGCCGGCGCCGAGCTGCTGGCGCGCGAGGCCGGTCGGCGCAAGAAGATGGGCGGGCAGCTCTACTTTTACAGCCTGCGCCAGCCGGTACGCGACATGCTGGAGCGCAGCGGACATATCGACTCTATCGGCCGTGCGAATATCTTCGCCGGCAAACACGAAGCGATCGGCGGCGTATTCGCGCGGCTCGATCGCGCCATCTGCGAGCAGTGCCGGGCGCGCATATTCAACGAGTGCGCGGCATTGCCGCGGGCGGAGCAATAGACCATGGACTTCGGTAACGCCATCGCTGGTCTCGCCGCGGCCAGTACGGGCGCGCGTGCGGCGAAGCAAACGCTGCGCGCGTGCTGCCTGCTGCTCGTCCTGGCGCTCGCCGCCTGTGGGCATGGCACGCCCAAGCTGACCAAACTGCCAACCGACGCGGCGGTTCTCGCCTTCGGCGACAGCCTGACGTTCGGCACCGGCGCCCGCCCCGAATCGAGTTACCCGGCGCTGCTGGAAAAGCTCATCGGCCGCAAGGTCTGGAGCGCGGGCGTACCCGGCGAATTGAGTTCGGGGGGCCTCGAACGGCTGCCCTCGGCGCTCGATCAATATCAACCCCGGCTGCTCATCCTGTGCCACGGCGGCAACGATTTTCTGCGCAAGCTCGATGAAAAGCAGACGGAAGCGAACCTGCGTGCAATGATTCAGCTCGCGCGGCAGCGCGGCATCGAGGTGGTGCTGATCGCCGTGCCCAAGCCGGGCCTGTTCCCCTCGCCTCCCGATTTCTACGCCGGAATCGCAAAGGAATTCAGCCTGCCCTACGATGACATGGCATTGAAGACGATCCTGCGCGACAATGCGTTGAAATCCGACATCGCGCACCCTAACGCAACAGGCTATGCCAGCCTCGCCGAGGCGATCGCTGCGCTGCTCAAGCAGAGCGGCGCCGTGTGATTTCCCGGCAGCGGCAGTAAGCGATGGTCGATGCGGCAATTCCAGTGGACTACAAAGAGGAGCGGGGAATGTTCGATCTGACCGGCAAAGTCGCGCTGATTACGGGCTCGACCAAAGGCATAGGCAAATCCATCGCGGAGGAAATGGCGAAGGCGGGCGCCAAGGTGGTGATCTCCAGCCGCAAGGCCGAGGCCTGCGAGGAAGTGACGCGCGAGTTCAACGCCAAGGGCTACGAGGCGATCTCGCTGCCGTGCAATATCGCGCACAAGGAGCAGTTGCAGCAACTGGTCGACGCCACCATGAAACATTGGGGGAAGATCGACATTCTCGTCTGCAACGCCGCCGCCAATCCGGTGTACGGCCCGACGGCCCAGGCCGGCGACGAGGTGTTCGACAAGATCATGAACAACAACATCAAGAGCAACTGGTGGTTGTGCAATATGACGATCCCGCAGATGGCGGCGCGCAAGGACGGCGCCGTGATCATCGTCTCCAGCATCGCCGCGCTCAAGGGCAATACCGTGATCGGTTTGTACGGCGTTTCGAAAGCGGCCGATACGGCCTTGGTGCGTAACTACGCCTGCGAATGGGGGCCGTCGAACGTCCGCGTCAACGCGATCCTGCCGGGCCTGATCAAGACCGATTTCGCCCGCGCCCTGTGGGAAAACGAAAAAGCGCGCACTGCGCGCGAAGCGATGACGCCGCTGCGGCGCCTGGGCGAAGCCGACGAGATCGGCGGCATCGCGGTGTTTCTCGCCTCCAAAGCGGGCAGTTTCATCACCGGTCAGACCATCGTCGCCGACGGCGGCGTCACCGTAGCGTAGATCGCGCCGGCTACTGCGCGATTGCGGGGCGGCGCTTCCACAGCTGCGTCGCCTGCTCGAAGGCGTGCGCGAGCTGCAGCACACCCCAATCGTCCTGGTGCCGGCCGACGATCTGCACCCCCACCGGCAGCCCTTCCGCGGTGAAGCCGCAGGGCACGGAGATCGCCGGATGGCCGGTGACGGTGATGAAGTAGCAGGACTTCATCCAGTCGATATAGGTGTCCATTTTCTGGCCGTTGATCTCGCGGATGTAGGGCTGCTCTACGTCGAACGGCGGCATCTGGTTCACCGGCAGGATCAGAAATTCGTACTTCTGCATGAAATCGTGCATGCGGTTGAACAGCGCGGTGCGCTTCAATTCCGCCGCGCCTATGCGCGGGCCGTCGAGCTTGCGCCCGGCCTCGATGTTCCAGACGACCGTATCCTTGAGCAGGCCGCGGTGCGCATCCAGCAGTTCGCCGTAGGCGAGTTCGAACTGCCAGGCGCGCAAGGTGTGGAAGATTTCGTTCGCGTCGGAAAAATCGGGCGTCGCCTCCTCCAGCGCACAGCCCAGCGCGCTAAACGCGGGCCGCTGCGAAGCCAGCACTGCGCTCACGCCCGCGTCCACCGGCAGTCCGCCGAGGTCCGCGCTCCAGGCGACGCGCACGCCCTTGAAGTCGCGCGCCAGCGAACCTGCGAACGCGCTCCCGGACTCCGCGATCGCGATCGGGCTGCGCGCGTCCGGCCCCGCGATCACGCTCAGCATCAGCGCGCAATCGGCGACCGTGCGCGCCATCGGCCCTTGCACGCCCAGCGTGCTCCAGCCGGTCTTTGCCGGCCAGACCGGCACGCGGCCGGGCGAGGTGCGCAGGCCGACGACATTGCAGAAGTTGGCCGGGCAACGCAGCGAACCGCCCATGTCGCTGCCGTCGGCGAGCGGCACCATGCCGGCCGCGAGCGCCACGGCAGACCCGCCCGAAGAACCGCCGCAGGTCTTGCCGGTGTCGTAGGGATTGAGCGTCTTGCCGAATACGACGTTGAACGTTTGGGAGCCCGCGCCGAATTCGGGCGTATTCGTCTTGCCCACGGAAATCGCCCCGGCCTGTTGCAGGCGGTCGACGATCAGCAGGTTCTGCTCGGGAATGTAGTCCTTGAAAATCGGCGAGCCGAAGGTGGTGCGCATGCCGCGGGTCAGGAACAGGTCTTTGTGCGCGACCGGCAGGCCATGCAGCGCGGGTAGCGCCTCGCCCCGCGCCTGCTTCTCGTCCGCCGCCAGCGCCTGCTGCATCGCCTGCTCCGCGTACAGGCTGACGATCGCGTTCAACTTGGGATTGACGCGCTCGATTTGCGCCAGCGACGCCTGCATCAGTTCGCGCGCCGACAATTGCTTGCGCCGAATGCGCTGCACCAGTTCCGTCGCGGGTAGAAAACACAGTTCGCTGCTCATGCCGCTTTCTCCTAGTCCAATTGTTGCCGATTCCAAGGGCACGTTTCAATTCGGTGAGACATTTCCCGTCGCGCTGCCCAAAGTCTGAGGCCATTTCGGTGATTTCCGAATGGCCTCTAAGGCAGCTTGCTGCGCCCTTGCATTCCCTTTTGCGCCAGCTTCAGCACCACCTCGCGCAGCCAGATCTGAGCCGGCTCGCGCTGATTGCGTTCGTGCCACACCTGACCGACGGAGAGCCCGGCCAGCTTGACCGGCGGCTCGAGGATGCGCAGTTTGTTCGCATATCCCAACGCCAGCCGTTCCGGCAGGGCGCTGATCATGTCCGAGCGCGCCACGATCTCCGGCACGAGCAGAAAATGCGGCACCGCCAGTCGCGCGTGGCGCTTGCGCCCGAGGGCGGCCAGCGCTTCGTCGATGCGGGCGCTGAAACCGCTGCCCTGAACCGCCACCATGATGTGCTCCAGGCTGCAGAACTTGTCCAGCGTCAGTTGCTCGCCCACTCCAGGATGATTGCGGCGTACCACGGAAACGATGCGTTCCGTGTACAGGGTGGTCTCGTGCATCCCGGCCGGAGCGTTCAGCAGTCCGGTGATGCACAGGTCCACTTCGCCGATTTCCATCTGTTTCGCCACCGTTTGCAGGTCGAGTGGCCGCACCTCCAGCCGCACCCGCGGCGCTTTGCGCTCGAGATAGTCCACCAGCGCCGGCAACAGCGCGTATTCGACGTAATCCGAGGCCGACAGGGTAAAGGTGCGCTCTGCGCTGTCCGGGTCGAACGCGGTCCGCGGCTTGATGATCGCACCGATCTCGTCCAGCACCTGCTTGACCGGACCGAGCAATTCCAGCGCCCGGGGCGTGGGTAACATGCCGCGCGCGCTGCGCAGCAACAGCGGGTCGCCGAACAGTTCGCGCAGGCGCGCGAGCAGCGCGCTGGTCGCGGGCTGCGACAGATGCAGGCGCACAGCGGCGCGCGACACGCTGCGCTCGACCAGCAGCGCGTCCAGCGCCACCAGCAGGTT
>CAYNVY010000230.1:0-7023 GCA_964400745.1 uncultured Enterobacteriaceae bacterium
TCCGCGCCGGCTTCGACCAGGTGCTCGATGCGCTCCTCCGTGCCCTCGCCCACGCCGACCGCCGCCCCGACCAGCAGCTTGCCCTGCTCGTCTTTGCTGGCATGCGGGTGCTCGGTCGCCTTGAGGATGTCCTTCACCGTCACCAGGCCGCGCAGCGCAAAACTGTCATTGACCACCAGCACGCGCTCCAGGCGGTGTTTGTGCAGGAGCGCCCGCGCCTCTTCCGGGCTGGCGCCTTCCTTGACGTAGATCAGGCGCTCGCGCGGGGTCATGATCGCGCGCACCGGCGCGTCCAGACTGGTCTCGAAACGGTAGTCGCGATTGGTGACGATGCCGACCACCTTGCCCTGGTCGACCACCGGAAAGCCCGATACCTTGTGCTGCTGCGTCAGCGCCTGCAATTCGCGCACCGTGATGTCCGGGGTGACGGTCATCGGGTCGCGCAGCACGCCGGTCTCGAAGCGCTTGACTTTCAGCACCTCGGCCGCCTGCGACTTGGGCGCGAGATTCTTGTGGATGATGCCGATGCCGCCTTCCTGGGCGACGGCGATCGCCAGGCGCGATTCGGTCACGGTGTCCATCGCCGCCGACACCAACGGAATGCTTAGCTTGATCTTGCGCGTCAGGCGGGTATTGAGCGAAACATCGCGCGGCAGAACGGTAGAATGGGCGGGGACGAGCAGCACATCGTCGAAAGTCAGCGCTTTTTGAATGACGCGCATAGCAAAACTCCTGGCCGCAAAGCGATATTATACGCGCCTCTCCCGGGCGGGCAAATACGGCCAAGGCCGGCAGGAATCCCGATGCGGGCGGCAGCATGGCGGCAACGCGATTCTGCTACCCTAGAAGACTCAATGGTGAAGGAACACCCGCATGAATCGTCTCCAACAACGGCTACAGTCGCTTCCGCGCGAAGTGCTGAAAGGCGTACGGCGCGGCCTCGAAAAGGAAAGCCTGCGCGTGCGCCCGGACGGAATGCTCGCCGCGACGCCGCATCCGGCCGGGCTGGGCTCGGCCCTCACCCACCCGCACATCACCACCGACTTCAGCGAGTCGCAGCTCGAGCTCATCACCGGCATCCATACGGACGTCGACGCGTGCCTGGAGGAACTCACCCGGATCCATCAGATCGTGTACCGGCATATCGGCGACGAGCTGCTCTGGTGCACCAGCATGCCCTGCGGTCTTCCGGCCGATGACGACATCCCCATCGGGCAGTATGGAAAATCCAATCTCGGCCGGGCCAAGACGGTGTACCGGCTCGGTTTGTCGCATCGCTACGGCAGGCGCATGCAGACCATTTCCGGCGTGCACTACAATTTTTCCATGCCCGATGCGGCTTGGCCTATCCTGCAGCAAGCCGAGTCGCCTGGCGGTTCGGCGGGCGTTTCGGCGGACGCTTACCGGACCGACGCCTATTTCCACCTGGTGCGCAACTTCAGGCGCTATTCGTGGCTGCTGCTCTACCTTTTCGGCGCCTCGCCTACGGTCTGCCGCACCTTCGTCGCCGGACGCGCGCACGGCCTGCAGGCGCGCAGCGCCGGCACCTTGTTCCTGCCCGGCGCAACGTCCCTGCGCATGGGGCCGCTCGGCTATCAAAGCGACGCGCAGGCGTCGCTTGCAGTCAGTTTCAACAGCCTCAAGAGCTACGCCGATTCGCTCAACGGCGCACTCACCCGATCCTATCCTCCCTACGAGGCGCTGGGATTGCGCGACGGGGACGATTACAAGCAGCTCGGGACCAGTCTGCTGCAGATCGAAAACGAGTTCTACGGCACCATCCGGCCCAAGCCGCGCTTTCGCTCGGGCGAACGGCCGCTGTGGGCGCTGTGCGAGCGCGGCGTGGAATATGTCGAAGTGCGCTGCATGGACAACGACCCGTTCGCGCCCGTAGGCATCGCCGCATCGACGATGCGCTTTCTCGATGTCTTCCTGCTGTACTGCCTGCTCAGCGAAAGCCCGCCGGATTCGCCGCAGGAAATCGCGGCGATGTCGCGCAACCAGCACCGCGTCGCCGAACGCGGCCGCGATCCCGATCTGATTCTGGAGAATCAGGAGCGCTCGCTTGTGCTCCCGGCTTGGGGCGGAGAACTGCTGCGTGAATTCGAACCCATCGCCGCGGCTTTGGACGACGCCCACGGCCGCGCCGACTACCGCGATGCAATATCGGACGCGACTGCAGCGCTGGCTGATCCCGCCGCTACGCGATCGGCCCGCGTGCTGCAGGAAATGGACACTACGCCGGACAAATCCTACGTGGCGTTCGCGCTGGCTCAGTCCGCGCAGCACCGCCGCAGCTTGATCGGGCTGCCCTTGAGTCCAGGCATGGAGGACGAGTTTGCGCGCATGGCCGAGGCATCCCTCGCGGCACAGGCAAAGATCGAAGCCGCCGATTGCGTGCCGTTCGAAGAGTACCGCAGGGAATACCTGTCCCGCGATCTGCTGAGCGGCGCCTTGCTGCGCTCCATGCGCTGAGCGCATCCCGCGCGCGGCTTGGCGACGCGAGCGCAGTTTGGTCATACGCGCGCACAGCCTAGGCCCGCGCTCGCGAAATCGAGGCCCACGCTCGGGCGCTCAGGCGTTCAATGCCCCGCCACAGGAGGACCCGTTGCCTGCAGTGCAGCCGTAGCAGTGGTCGCGCACGGAAATCGGGTTGCCGGAAAGGTCGCAGCCGATCAAATCGGACAGGTGCGGCCGCGTTTTTCCCGCCACAAACAGCGGCAGACCGAGCATCTGGTTGAAATCGCAGTCGTACACATAACCCTGCCAGTCGACCGAAAGCAGGCGCCGGCACATGACCTGCTCCATGTTCTCGTCGCGGTGGGCGCGCTTGAGCAGCGCCATGTAATCGTCGAACATCCCCTTGGACACCAGGGTCGAGCCGAAGCGCTGGATGGGCATATTGGCCAGCGTGTACAGACGCGTGAAGCGGATGCCGAAGCGCCGCGCCAGATCCGTCTTGTAGTCGGTTTCCAGCCCCGACTGCTCCGGCGGCAGCGCCGCGCCTTGCGGGTTGTATACCAGGTTGAGCACCAGAGAGCCGCCGTCCGTGCCGTAACCCAGCGCGTTCAAGCGCTGCAGCGCGGCGATGCTGCGCTTGAACACGCCTTCGCCGCGCTGCCGGTCGACGTTGTCCTCGAGATAGCAGGGCAAGGAAGCAGTGATCTCGACCTGCTGCTGCGCCAGAAATTCCGCCAGCCCTTCCTGGCCTGTTTCTTCCAGCACGGTCAGATTGCAGCGGTCTATCACATGCACGCCGATTTCACGGGCGCTGAGCACCAGGCTGCGAAAATGCGCGTTCAGCTCCGGCGCGCCGCCGGTGAGGTCGAGTTGCCTGACTCCGGCCAGCGCCATGTACGAGAGCACATCCGCCACGGTCTCGCGCGACATCATCTCGGTGCGCTGCGGGCCGGCGTTGACATGGCAGTGCAGGCAGCTCTGGTTGCAGCGGTAGCCCAGATTGACCTGAAGCGTGTCCAGCCGCTCTCGGCGCAAAGCCGGGAATCCGTGCCGCTGCATCAGGTGCAGGGTCGCGTGCATGATTGTCTTTGCCCCAAAAAGGTCTAGTGAAATGTTTCCGAAGCGTGCCGCTTGAAATCGGATACCGTTCAGTCCGCCTGCAGCCCAGACCGGCAACGGTCGGCATTACACGTCATATCGCAACCGGGCGTCAAGCGCCACAACAGGAGGGCCGCGCAATCGACATCCAGAACGACACGACATCAAGACGAGACATCAAGACGAGGTTGCCGCCTGCGCCGAAGCCGGGTAGCCTATGCGCTGGAAATTCCGTCCCCTCCTGCCGGGCATGGCAGGAGCGGGGATCGCCCATCAAAACATTCGGAGAGTGATTCGATGAAACGACAATGCCTGAGCATCCTCGCCTTGGTGAGTTTCGCCACGATTTGCGGCGCCGCCAATGAGCCAGGAACATCCGTTTCGGAAGCCGCAAAAAGAGAGGCGGCCAACCGTTACAGCGAGGACCAGAAAATCTGCGGCGATGAACCGACCTCCAGCCGGCGCATGCAATGCCTGCGCGATGCGAAGGAAGAGTACAACCGCGCCCTGGGCGTAGCCGAAACCAAACCGGCGGCCGACCTCAGACCGGCAACCGAGACCAGACCCGCGGCCGAAGTCAAGGCGAGCGTCCCGCCCCCGCCCGCGACTGTCTGCAACGAGTGCGGCCGCGTGGCCTCGATCCGGGTAATCGAACAGGAAGGCAAATCCGGTGTAGGCGGCATGATCGCCGGCGGCGTCATCGGCGGACTTCTGGGAAACCAGGTCGGCAAAGGCCGGGGCCGGGATGTCGCCACCGTTGCCGGGGTCGCCGGCGGCGCGTACGCAGGCAACAAGGTCGAAGGAAAAATGAACGCGAGCAAGACCTGGGCGGTCTTGGTGCGCTTCGATAACGGCGGCGAACGCACCTACAACTTCGACACCGACCCCGGCCTGATGTCGGGAGATATGGTCAAAGCCTCGGGCAACGGCTTGGTCAGACGCTGATCCGCGCGCTCAGCGCCAGGCCCAGACGGGTTGCTCAAGATGCGCCACGCGCGTGTCCCGGCCGCCTATCGCCACTTCCATGAATTGATACAGCACCGCCGCCGTCGGCGCGTGGATCAAGGTGCCTAGCAGGGGATAGCGGATCACCGGTTGATCGCTCTCGGGTATCGAAACGAATTCCGGCGAGCCGGGCTGCCCGAGTTCGTGCAGGCGCACGCGGTAGATCGCCTCCACTTCATCCGGATTCGCCTTCATCGCCAGATCCGCCGGCGCCCAGGCCACGACCGGCGTGATGACATAGCCTGAGCGCGTGGGGTAATCGTCCAGTTGTCCGAGAATGGCTTCCTGCTTCAGTTCGAGATTGATTTCCTCGCTGGTTTCGCGCAACGCCGCCTCGACCGCGCTTTCGCCCGGGTCGAGCCTGCCCCCGGGGAGCGCGAACTGGCCGGCGTGCGCGTTCATGTGCTTGGGGCGCAGCGTCAGCACCAGTGCCGCCCCGCCCTCGCCGTCGTCGGTGAGGATGACGCATACGGCTGCGCGGCGCAGATCGGTGCGGTGCAGCGGCGCGGCGACGGATCGAGCCAGGTTGCGCGTGATGGCACCGCGCAATGCGCCATCAAAAGGCAGGGGATTCATCTAGGTGTGCAATTTTGAAACAGAACTCGATCACGTTCGCGCCGCCCATTCAGGTGCTCGAGAGGATTATCGCACCTCGTGCCGAACAGCGGCGCAGCCCGGGGTCTGTTGACATTCAGCACATGAGCGTCTCATTTGATGAATGTCAACAGACCCTAACTTGCTTCGATCGCCGATTCAACGCACAAGCGCTGTCAGAGATGTCAAAATTGGACTATCGAAATTGTCCATGACGCAAACCAAGGAGAAACACAATGCGCATCAATGCCGTGAAGAAACTCTGGCGCGAAGGCAAGCCGGCCGTCGGAGCCTGGCTGTCCATTCCGGACGGTTTTGCCGCCGAGGTGATGGCCCATACCGGAGTCGACTGGCTTTGCATCGACATGCAGCACGGCTGCATCGACTACTCGGACGTGGTGCCCATGCTCACCGCGATCTCGACAACGGCCGTGACTCCTTTCGTGCGCGTGCCCTGGAACGAACCGGCGATGATCATGAAAGTGCTGGACGCCGGCGCCTACGGCGTGATCGTGCCGATGGTAAGCAATCGCGCCGAAGCCGAGCGCGCCGTCGCGGCCTGCCGCTACCCGCCGACCGGCATGCGCAGCAACGGGCCGAACCGCGCCCTGCTCTACGGCGGCGCCGACTATCAGAAGAACGCCGACCGTGAAATGGCCTGCGTGGTGATGATAGAGACGCCCGAGGGCATAGAGAAAATGGACGAGATCATCTCGACCCCCGGCCTGGACGCGGCCTACATCGGCCCGACGGACCTCGCGCTCGCGCTGGGCGTGCCGCCCTTGATGGACAACGATGATCCGCTGCACGTCGCGACCGTGAACCGCATGCTCGAAACCTGCAAGCGCCACAAGGTGGTGGCCGGCATGCATACCGCGAGTTCCCGCTTCACCCAGCGCTACATCGACCAGGGTTTCCAGATGGTGATGCTGGTGGCCGACCGCGCCGCGATGTCGAACTACGTCAAGGCCGAAGTCGGACGCCTTACCGGCTGGACGCCGCTTGCGCCCACGGGTCCGGCGAATAAGTGAACCGGCGCCGGTGCGCACGCGCCGTGCCCGGGCCGGCGATTTCCCGGCGCGAGCGCGGGCCGCAGCCGTGAGCCTTATGAGTTAGGGCGGGAGCATGGCTGCAGCCTCGCGTGAATTCCAGGTGATGGTGAAACCGGCGGGCGCGCTGTGCAACCTCGATTGCCGTTACTGCTACTACCTGGAGAAAAAGGACCTTTATCCGAAGGCCGGGCCGTTTCGCATGGCCGACGATCTGCTGGAGCAGTACATCGTCCAGCACATCGGAGCGAGCCCGGCGAAGTCGATTCTGTTTTCGTGGCACGGCGGCGAGCCTACGCTATTGGGCCTGGACTATTTTCGCCGCATCGCCGAACTCCAGCGCAAGCACGCCCCTGCGGGGCGCGAGATACTCAACGGGATACAGACCAACGGCACCCTGCTGGATGAAGACTGGTGCCGCTTTCTCGCGGCCGAGCGGTTTTCTGTCGGTCTCAGCATGGATGGACCGAAGGCATTGCACGACGGCTACCGCGTAAACAGGCAGGAAAAACCGACCCACAAGGGCGTGCTGCAGGCATTCCGCCTGCTGCAGCGCCACGGCGTGCATTGCGACGTGCTCTGCGTGGTGCACGCGCAGAACGTGCGCCAGCCCGCGGCGGTATATCGATACTTCAAGGAAATTGCCGTCCGCTTCCTGCAGTTCCTGCCCCTGGTTGCGCGGGGAGAGAACGGGGTGAGCGCACAATCGGTACCCGCGCCGGCGTACGGCGCTTTTCTCTGCGCCATATTCGACGAATGGGTGCGCGGCGACGTGGGTCGCGTGCATGTCCAGAATTTCGACGAAGCGACCCGACCG
>CAYNVY010000231.1:0-7018 GCA_964400745.1 uncultured Enterobacteriaceae bacterium
CTGCGAGGCGAGCACGTCGAAATAGGCCTGCGCCACGCGCACGATCAGGTCCTGGCTGGTCTGGCGGAAACTGGCCTCGGCCTGCGCCACCTGGAATCCCGCTTGCTGGTACTGCTCCCAGCTTTGCATGCGCACCAGGGGCTGGCTCAGCGTCACGTTCCAGCCGTTGCTGTTGAATTTGCGCACGAACGGCCCGGGCGTGGCATTGCGGAACAGCACCTGGTTGTCGTTGTAGGTCGTGTTTCCGCTGGCATTGACCGTAGGTAGCAACAGCGCCGCGCCTTGCGGCAGTTTCTCCCTGCCCGCTTCCAGCGCCGCACGCGCCGATGCGTACACGGCGTCGTTGCTGCGCGCCTCTCGGTAGGTTTGCAGCAAGTCGGCTGCGGCGAGCGGATGGCTGAAGAACCCCAGCGTGACTAGCAATATTGCGTGTCGTTTCATCTTTGGCTTCAATATCTGGGCATGCCGGGGTCGACCTGGTCGGCCCAGGCGTTCACGCCGCCTTGCAGGTTGTAGAGTTTGGAAAAGCCGCTGCGCTCGAGAAACATCGCAACCTGGTAGCTGCGCGCTCCATGATGGCAGATCACGACAGTTTCAGCCGCCGGATCTAGTTCTTGTGCGCGTGCAGTGATGGCGTTCATGGGTACCAGGGTCGAGCCCTTGATGTGGCAGGTCTGGTATTCCCAGGGTTCGCGCACGTCGAGCAGCAAGGGCGCCTTGCGCCCCGAATCGGCCAGCCATTGCTGCAGCAGCGGCGGTGTGATTTGCATCATGATCAAAAATTGAAGCGCTCGCCTGCGGGCGCATGCGCGAGCGGCGCAATGCTGGTTTCGAACAGATCGACGGAGTTGAAGGCGCCGTCTCCGGCGCAGGTGACCAGCCGCGCGGCCATCACCGGCAAATTGCCGACGATGGCGAACAGGCGCGCGCCGGGTTTCATCTGCTGCAGAAACGCCTGCGGCAGCACCGGCGTCGAGCCGGTGAGCACGATGACATCGCAGGGCGAATGCTTGGTCCAGCCGTTCGCGCCATCCCCCAGTTCAACCGTCACATTGGCGACCCCGGCACGGCGCAGATTGGCCTCGGCCGACGCTTTCAGTTCCGGCTGTATCTCCACGCTATAGACGTGCTGCGCGCTGTGCGCGAGCAGGGCGGCGAAATAGCCGGAGCCGGTGCCGATCTCCAACACCTGGTCGGTGGGCTTGATCGCCAGTTCCTGCAGCACGCGCGCCTCGATCTTGGGCTGCCACATATGTTCGCCTTGGCCGATGGGAATCTCCAAGTCCGAGAAGGCGAGCATGCGGTACGCCGGCGGCACGAAATCCTCGCGTTTGACCACGTAGAGCAGGTCCAGCACTTTCTGGTCCAGCACTTCCCAGGGGCGAATCTGGTTTTCGACCATGTTGAAACGGGCTTGTTCGATGTTCATGGCGGCGTGTCTCGCGGAGTTATTGGAGGATAACGCGGCAGATTTTACCATTGTTTGCATAGGGGCCTTGTGACCCTTGTCACAGAGGGTGCGGGTGAGCTGGAAGAGGGCAAAGGACTAATGCGCCGGACTTCCGGCGCTAATCTACCCCTGCGCGCCGGAACCGGGTCGGGAGGCGTCGGCTGACTGCCCGGCGCCGAATTTCCGCTTCGCCCAGAGCGCTAAATCGTCCAGATAGGTGTAGATCACCGGCACCACCACCAGGGTCAGCAGGGTGGAGGTGATGATGCCGCCGATCACCGCGTGGGCCATGGGCGCGCGCTGCTCGGAGCCTTCGCCTATGCCCAGGGCGAGCGGGATCATGCCGAACACCATGGCGAAGGTGGTCATCAGAATGGGCCGCAGACGGATGCGCCCGGCTTCCAGGATGGCAGGGGTGCGGTCCTGCCCGCCCTTGCGCATCTGGTTGGTGAAGTCCACCAGCAGGATGGCGTTCTTGGTCACCAGGCCCATCAGCATGACGAAACCGATGATAGAGAAAATGTTCAGGGTGGAGCGCGCGATCAACAGCGCCAGCAGCACCCCGATCAGCGACAGGGGGAGCGACATCATGATCGCCACCGGCTGCAGGAAGGAGCCGAACTGGCTGGCCAGGATCAGGTAGATGAAGATGATCGCCAGCAGCAGCGCCGACAGGGCGTAGCCCATGGTTTCCTGAATGTCCTTGGTCGAGCCTCCCATGACGAAGCGATAGCCCGGCTGCAGCGAAATCTGCGTCAGGCGCGCCTTGATCTCGTTGCCCAGGTCGCCCGCCGGCCGGTCCAGGGCGTTGGCGGTGACCAGGACTTCGCGCGTCAGGTCCTTGCGGTTGATCTGGGTTGCGCCCAGGGTAGGTACGAAGTCGGCGACCTGGCGCAGCGCCACCATTTTCGGGCCGCCGTCGGCGCCAGCCTGGTTGCTGGCGATGTAGATGCGCTCGAGGTCGCCCCGGTTTTCGCGCTCGCTCTTGGGCAGGCGGATCTTGACGTCGTAGTTTTCGTCGTCCGGCGCCTTCCAGGTGGAGATCGCTTCGCCCGCAAGCAGCGGCCGCAGCGCTTCGCCGATTTTTCCCACGCCCACGCCCAGGTCGCTCGCGAGGTCGCGCTTGACGCGAACGGCGACGGTGGGTTTGGAGGCCTTTAGGCTGGAGTCGATGTCGACCAGGCCGTCGATGGAGCGCATGATGGCCTTCACCTCGACCGAAAGCCTTTCGATCTCGGCCATGTCCGGGCCCTGCACCGAAACCTGCAGCGGTTTGCCGCTGCTGACGGGCGTGTAGACGCCGATATTGGTCACCTCGACCCCGGCGATCTGCAGCAGTCGCGCGCGCATCGGTCTTTGCAGCTGCTTTTGGTTGGCCTCGCGCTGCCCGCGGTCCAGCAGCTTGACGAATATCGTCGCGTAGTTCTTGCCCGGCGTGGTGCCGGTATTGACGGTGGCGTAGGTATAGACCACCTCGGGAAACTCGCGCAGCGCCGCCTCCGCCTGCTGCGTCTTGGTCTGGGTGAATTCCAGCGACGATCCCACCGGAGTGTTCATCTGCACCATGATCTCGGCCAGGTCCGCTTCGGGCACGAATTCCGAGCCTATTTTCGGCACCAGGGCGAAGGCGCCGGCAAAGCTCGCCAGCGCGAGCGCAAGCACGCTCTTGCGGTGCGCGAGCGCCCACGCCAGCAGCCTGGAGTAATGCACGCTGAAGCGCTGCAGCGACTGCTCGTTCCAGGTGAGCAGGCGCGCGAACCGGCCTTTGCCGTGCACGCCGTGGGCGGCCGGGTCGTACCAGATCGAGGACAGCATCGGGTCGAGAGTGAAGCTGACGAACATGGACAACAGCACCGCCGCTGCCACGGTGATGCCGAACTGGTGGAAAAATCGCCCGATGATGCCGCCCATGAAGCCCACCGGCAGGAACACGGCGACGATGCTGAAGGTGGTGGCCATGACCGCGAGGCCGATCTCCTGGGTGCCGTCCAGCGCGGCGTCGTGATGGCTCTTGCCCATGGCGAGGTGGCGCACGATGTTCTCGCGCACCACGATGGCGTCGTCGATCAGCAGGCCCACGCACAGGCTCATCGCCATCAGGGTCAGCATGTTGATGGTGAAGCCGAAGACATACATCACGAGGAAGGTGCCGATCAGCGAAATCGGCAGGGTGAGCCCGGTAATCACCGTGCTGCGCCAGGAATTGAGGTACAGGAATACGACCAGGATGGTCAGCCCCGCGCCTTCGAGCAGGGTGCGCTTGACGTTGTTGACCGAATTGCGGATGCCGAGCGAAGTGTCGCGCACCACCTCGAGCACGACGTCCTCGGGCAGCTGCTTTTTGAGCGCGGCCACCACCTCCATCACGTTGTCCACGGTTTCGATGGTATTGGCGTTCTGCGCCTTGATGATATCGAGCGATATGACCCGCCTGCCGTTCACCAGCGCCGCGCTTTCTTCTTCCTCCTGCGCGTCGATCGCGCTCGCGACCTGGGACAAATAGACCGGCTGGCCGCCGCGGCGCGCGACGATGATGCGGTTGAACTGCTCGGGGCGCGCGATGCGCCCCTGCACCTGAACCAGGGTTTCGGATTCGCGCGATGTGACGGCGCCTGCGGGCAGCTCCAGGTTTTCGCTGCGCACCGCGGCGATGATCTGGTCTACGCCCACGCCCAGCGACTCCATCTCCGCCGGTTTGAGCAGAATCTGGATTTCGCGCTTCACCCCGCCCACCAGGGTCGTCTGTCCGACGCCGCGCGCGTTCTCGATGCGCCGCTTGATCACCTGGTCGGCGAGCGTAGTCACCTCGCGCAGCGGCCGGCTGTCGGAGCGCACCGCGAGCGACATGATGGGCAGGTCGTCCGGATTGAAGCGCGTGATGCGCGGCTCCTTCACCTCCTTGCGGAACGCGACCTTGACCACCGCCACCTTCTCGCGCACGTCCTGCGTGGCGAGCGCGGGGTCGACGCTCAGATCGAACTCCACCACCACGATCGACAGGCCTTCGTAGGAGCGCGAATACAGCGTCTTGATGCCGCTGATGGTGTTGACCGCTTCTTCGATTTTCCGGCTGAGGTCGGTCTCCACGCTTTCGGGCGAAGCGCCCGGGTACTCGGTCTGTACCACCACCACCGGGAAATTCACTTCCGGAAACTGGTCCACCGACAGGCGCTGGTAGGAGAACAGGCCCAGCACCAGGAAAGCCGCCATCATCATGGTGGCGAACACGGGGTTGCTGATGCTGATGCGGGTGAACCACATGGCGCTTTATCCCCGGCTGCGGCTTACTTGCGCGCGGCCGCGACCCTGACCTGCGCGCCGGGCTTGAGCGTGCCCAGTTTGACGCGCACGATCCGGCTCTGCGCATCCAGGCCGTCGAGGATCTGCACCAGTCCTTCGTCCTCGTTCCTCAATCCGAGCTTGACCTCGCGCAGTTCCAGCCGGCCCTCGACGAGGGCGAACACCTGCGCTTTGCCGGACGCTTCCTGCACCGCGGAAATCGGAACCACCATGGCGTCCGCGACCCGGCTCAGCGTCACGCTGCCCCGGGCGAACATGCCGCCCTTGAGGGCGCCGTCGCGGTTGGGCAGCGTCGCATAGATCAGGATGGAACGCGAACCGGCCTGGGTCGCCGGGTTGATGCGGGCTATGCGGCCGGTGAAGCGGCGCTCGCCGAAGCCCTCGACGTGGAAACTCACTTCCTGGCCGACGCGGATGCTGGGGATGTCGCCCGCCGGCACCGCGGCTTCCACTTCCATTTCGACGAGATCGACCAAAGTCAGGATCCTGCCGTCCACCGGCAGCTTTTCTCCCGGCTGGGCGTGCCGCTGCGAAATGATGCCGGCCTGCGGTGCCGTGACCACGGTGTCGGCCAGCGCTTTTCTTGCGAGCGCGACCTGGGCCTCTATGGCCTTCAGCCGGGCCTCCGACACCTGGTAATTGCTGCTCACGCTGTCGAACGCGTTCTGCGAGATGAAGTTCTGCTTCAACAGCGCCTGATTGTTGGCGCGATTCTTCTCTGCGAGCGCGAGCTGCGCCCGGCCGGCTTCGAGATCGGCGATCTTTTCGTCCAGGCGCGCCTGCGCGTCCTGCGGATCGATGCGCGCCAGCACCTGGCCGCGCCTGACGCTCTCGCCCTCGCGCACCGGGATGACCATGAGTTCGCCCGCGACCTTGGATTTGACCGTGGTCCAGTTGCGCGGCGCCAGCGTCCCGGTAATGGAAATGGCCTGGCGCAGCTCGCGCGTCTGCGGCTGGACCAGGTCACTCGCCGCGAACTCGATCACCGGAGGCGCTGGGGCCGGCTGCGCCACGGCGGCGCTTTTCATATGGTTGAGCGAAACGGCGGCCCAGGCGGCGGCGAGTAGCGTTATCGCCAGCAGCCAGCGGAAGCTGTTGTTCTTTGCCCGCATGCTATTTCTCCTGCGCCCGCGGCTTGGCCAGGCGGCGCATCAACATATCCAGTCAGGCCTCCAACGATCGTTCCGGCTGCAGCGGGTCTTGTTCACGACAATCATAAATCCTCCGATCACGCAGCGCCTATTATTGCGCGATACGAATGTCCACGGTGCGAATATGGACAAGCGCAGCCGCAGGCCAGGCCATGCGGATTGCAATGCGCCATCGATTGCGGTACCGTGGCTGCCTGACGTTAGGGGTCCTGCGCGCAAAGTCGGAATGAGGCGCCGCGGGTGAGAGAGTCCCTTTGAACCTGATGCGGATAATGCCGCCGCAGGGAAGCGTGAGCAGTCTCCCTTCTGCCTTCGCTCCCTTCGGCCCAATTTGCAGGCAAGTACGGCTCGCGCAAGCGCGCGGGCGGTTTTCTAGGAGTAACGCATGAACGCAAATCCCCAATTCATCGCCGCAACCGCGCAGGTTGACGACGCTGCGGTGCAGCCGCTGCCGAATTCGCGCAAGGTCTATGTGCAGGGCAGCCGGCCCGACATCCGGGTGCCGATGCGCGAGATCAGCCAGGCGGACACGCCGGCTTCCTTCGGCGCGGAGAAGAACCCGCCGATTTTCGTCTACGACACCTCCGGCCCCTATACCGATCCGGAGGCGAAGATCGACATTCGTAACGGTCTGGCGCCGCTGCGCGCCAGGTGGATCGAAGAGCGCGCCGATACCGAGGCGCTGGCCGGACCGACCTCCCAATTCGGCGTCGAGCGCCTGCGCGATCCCAAGCTCGCCGAGTTGCGCTTCAATCTGCAGCGCAAGCCGCGCCGCGCCAAGCCGGGCATGAACGTGTCGCAGATGCATTACGCGCGCCGCGGCATGATTACGCCGGAAATGGAATACATCGCCATCCGCGAGAACCTGCAGCGGCGGCAATACCTGGAAAATCTGCGCAGCTCCGGACCGATGGGATCCAAGCTGGCCGAGCTCATGGGGCGCCAGCATCCGGGTCAGAACTTCGGCGCCGCGATCCCCGAGGAAATCACGCCGGAATTCGTGCGCGACGAAGTCGCGCGCGGCCGCGCCATCATTCCGGCCAACATCAATCATCCTGAAGCCGAGCCGATGATCATCGGCCGCAACTTCCTGGTCAAGATCAACGCCAACATCGGC
>CAYNVY010000232.1:0-6936 GCA_964400745.1 uncultured Enterobacteriaceae bacterium
CCGGACTCATGCCCGATGCCGGTTCGTCAAGCGGCAGCAGCTTGGGCGTCGCCGCGAGCGCGACCGCGATTTCGAGCAGGGGCGGCTCGCCGTAGGGCAGCGCGCTGCCCAGTTCGTCCGCGCGCGCGCCAAGGCCCGCGAATTCGAGGATCTGGCGCGCCTCCGCCTCCAGGCGGATTTCCTCGCGCGCCACCGAGGGCAGGCCGAGGAGGATGGCGAGCGGCTGCTGCGTCGAGCGCAGGTGCAGGCCGATGAGTATGTTCTCCAGCGCGCTGCGCCCGCCGAACACGCTGGTCTTCTGGAAGGTGCGCACCAGCCCGAGCTCGGCGATGCGGTGCGGCTTGAGGCCGTTCAGGCGCACGCCCTTGAAAACGATCCCGCCGCTGCTGGGCGCGAGATAACCGGTGATCGCGTTGAAGGCGGAGGTCTTGCCGGCGCCGTTGGGGCCGATCAGCGCGAGGACCTCGCCTTCCTTCACCTCCAGGCTCAGGTCTTCGATCGCGGTCAGACCGCCGAAATGGATCGACAGCCGGTCTACGCTAAGGAGCGCAGCCGCCGTCACGGAGCTGCCTTTGCGATGCCCGCGGACTTGCCCTGGTGCCGCTGCCAGCGCTGCAGCACCGCCGGCACGATGCCTTCGGGCAGAACGAACACCACCAGCACCATCAGCACGCCGTAGACGATCCACTGCGCTTCGGGCTTGAACGCGAGCGCGCGCAGCGTCTCGGGCATCAGCCCGAAGATTAGCCCGCCCACGACCGGGCCGGCGAGCGTGCCTTTGCCGCCGGTGACCACCATGATCACCATGGTCACGGTGTAGATGAACAGGAACACGTCCGGGTCGACGATGCGGATGTAGTGGGCATACAGCGCGCCGGCGAGGCCCGCCATCGCCGCCGAGATCACCGTCGCCAGCACCAGGTAGCGTGTGACGTCGATTCCGACCGAGGTCGCGAGCGGCTCGTTCTCGCGCAGCGCGATCATGGCGCGGCCCGCGCGCGAGCGGACCAGGCGGCGCACGATCACGTAACAGACGATGGCGACGCAGAGCACGAGCCAGTAGTTTGCGGGCTTCTTCCAGAACACATGCTCGCCCAGGCCGGGCAACCACAGCGCGAGCGGCGGGATGTTGTTGAGCGCCATCGGCCCCTGGGTGAGTTCCACCCAGTTGACCGCGACGAGGCGCACCACCTCGGCGAAGCTGATCGAGACGATGACGAAGTAGGCGCCACGCACCTTGAACGAAAGCCGGCCGATGAACCAGCCGCATGCGCCGGAGGCGAGCAGCGCGGCGAGGAGGCCGACCCACACCGGCTTTGGGGCCAACTCGAGCAGGGTCTCCGCCGTGAGGTGGACGCTGAACCCGAGCGAAGCGAGGGAACTCGTATAGGCGCCGATGCCGAAGAAGGCGACGTGGCCCAGCGAAAGCTGCCCGGCGTAGCCGAGGAGCAGGTTCAGGCTGATGGCGGCGATGATGAAGATGCCCGTGATGACGAGCACGTGCAGCACGTACTGGTTGTCCATCCAGAGCGGCAGCGAGAACAGGAACGCCACCCACAACGCGGTCAGGAAGTTCCTCACCCGATGCGCTCCTTCTGCGCGAACAGCCCGGTCGGCTTGAAGATCAGGATCAGGATGATGAGCACGAAGCCCATGGCGTCGCGATAGCCCGAGGAGATGTAGCCCGCGCCGAGTTCTTCGGACAAGGCGAGAATGAAGCCGCCTATGGTCGCGCCCGGGATGCTGCCCAGTCCGCCGAGGATGACGATGGCGAAGGCCTTGGCGTTGACGAGGTCGCCCATGGTCGGATAGACGACGAACACCGGACCGAGCAGGGCGCCGGCCGCCGCGGCCAGCCCGGAACCCAGGGCGAAGGTCGCGGTGTGTATGCTTCCGATCTGGATGCCCATGAGCGCGGCGGTGTCGCGGTCCTGGAAGGTCGCGCGCATGGCCTTGCCGAGTTTGGAGTGGTTGATCAGGGCGTAGGTCGCCGCGATCAGCGCGGTCGCGACGCAGAACACGAACACCCGTCCCCAGGAGACCGAGACCGAGCCGATCACCAGGGGCGCGGAAGGAAACGGGCTGTCGATCGATCGCGCGACGCCGCTCCAGGTGAGCTGCTCGGCGTTCTGCAGCGCAATCCACGCGCCTATCATCACCAGCATGGTGGTGTCGATGTCCGCGCCGCGCAGCTTGCGCAGGAGCAGGAATTCCACGGCGGCGCCCAAGGCCACGCCCAGCACCACCGCGAGCGCGAGCGAGACGAAAAAGTTCGCGCCGGTGAGCATCACCAGCATGTACATCATGTACGCGCCGAACGCGTAGAGCTCGCCGTGGGTGAAGTTGACCACGCGCATGATGCCGAAAATCAGCGTCAGGCCGATGCCGAGCAGCGCGTAGGTGCCGCCCAGCATCAACGCGTTGAGGCAGTGCTGTAGGAGCTGGTCCAAGATTCAGGGGCAAAAAAAACCGCGGCGTTCCAATCCAGGAATGCCGCGGATCATCCTGCGGCAGGTCAGTTCTTGGTGACTTTGCCGTTCTCGATTTTCACCATGTAGACGCTGGGCACGTTCTGCGCGCTTTCGTTGCCCGCCGGCCCCTGCTTGATGAACGCGATGTCGCCGTTGATGCCCTTGACCTTCACGTTCCACAGCGCGGCCTGGATCGCCTTCGGCTCGGCCTTGCCCGCGGCCTTGATGGCGGCGACGATGGTGGTGATCGCGTCCCAGCCGCGGAAGGCCTCGGTCAGTCCGCCCGGCGGCTGCTTGCGTGCAGCCCAAGCGGCCACGAAACTCTTGGCGATCTCGGGGTTCTTGACCGCTTCCGGGAACCAGGGCGTGAAGAACACCAGGTGGTAGGAGCCGTTGGCCGCATCGCCCGCCTGCGCGATCAGCTGGTCCGGCGAGCTCGAGCCGCCGGTGGTGATGATGCGCACCTTGAGCTGCTGCTCCTTCGCTTGCTTGAGGATGAGGGTGATCTGTTCCACCGCGGTGGTGACGAACAGCGTGTCGCTGCCCGAGGCCTTGATCTTCGCCAGCTGCGCCGAGAAGTCCGTCGCTTTCGGATCCATGGTTTCCATCACGCCGACCTGCACGCCCTGCGCCTTGAGCATGGCCGAAAATTCCTTGGCCGCGCCCAGTCCGAAGTCGTTGTTGATCGACAGGAAGTCGGCCTTCTTGATACCCATCGCCTTGGTCGTCGGCGTAAAGGCTTTGGCTTCCATCTCGGAGGTGGGGCTGATGCGGAAGATCCACGGGTTGCCCGCGGTGGTGATCTTGCCCGAGGACGAGGTTTCCACCAGCATGGGCACGCCGTATTCCATGAGCTTGGGCATCACGGCAAGCGTCAGGGTCGAACTCCATGCGCCCATCATGACCGGCACCTTGTCCTTGCCGATCAGCTTCTCCGCCGTCGCCACCGCCTCTGTGGGGTTGGATTTGTTGTCTTCGATGACCAGCTGGATTTTCTTGCCCAATACCCCGCCGGCGGCGTTGATCTGCTCCTCGGCGATCTTCGCCCCTTCGGCGACGTAATTGCCCGAAGCGGCGAAGGCGCCGGTCAGCGGTTGGGTCACCCCGATGCGGATGACGTCCTGCGCGGCGACCGGGCCGGCCAACAGTATCGCGCCGAAGAGTCCGGCGCTGATGGATGTCCAGATAGTGCGATTCATCTTGTTCTCCCAAACGGTTGCGCAGCGGTTTGTCTGTACGACAGGATTCTTTTGCGTTGAAGGATTTTCAACTAGTCCTAATGTTAGGACGTTAGCACAAGAAATTGCGCGCGCGCAAGCCTTTGCACATTATTCCGCCAAAGCGGATTTGCATGCTCCATGCTTGTGCGCTGGCCGCACCGGACCGGTGCAAAATGCCGCGGCATTGCGCCGCGGGGCAGCCGAGAAACTATTCGACGCCGCACCAGTCCATGATGGTCAGGCTCAGCGCCTTGGTGGCGACGATCACGTCGTCGATATCGACCCACTCGTTGTTGGCGTGCATCTGCTCGGTCGGGCCGGGGCCGAAGATCACCGTGGGCGTGTCGCCGTACTTGATGAGGTAGCGGATGTCCGCCGCGCCCTGCCTGCCGGTGATCGCTGGCGCGCGCCCGGTCACCGCCTGGAAGTTGGCGCTGAGCGTGGTGACGACGGGATGATCCACCGGTATGTCGGCCGAGTCCCCGCAGTATCCGTTGAACAGCACTTCCGGCGGATGATCCCGCAGCCAGGGATCGGTGCTGCAGTACGCCAGGATGTGGTTGACGAAGTCCTGCTTGACGCTGTCGGTCACCTCTCCGGGCAGGGTGGCGAAACTCCCCTTCATGGTGCAGATGTCGGGGAATGCGCTGGGAAAGGTTCCGGATTGGAACATGCCCACCATGCAGGGCAGCGTGCTCAGATTGTCCGGGTAGAGCGGATGGCTGACCTGATTGATGCGTATCGCTTCGAAGTTGGAGATCGCCTTCATCACCGCGTAGCCCTTGTCGATCGCGTTCACGCCTTCGAAGCGCCGCTGTATGCCTGCCGGCTTGCCCCGCACCGTTATCTCCCACCACACCCTGCCGATGCAGGCCGGCTGCACGTGCAAGCTGCTCGTTTCGCAGCTGATTCCTGCATCGGCCTTGTAGCCCTTGAGTACGCAGGCGAGGGTGCCGTTGCCGGTCAGCTCTTCGTCCATCACGTATTCGAGCACGATGTCGCCCTTGAGGCGGACACCCGCACCGAGGATGGCGTCCAGGGCCATGGTCATGGCGGCGAGGCCGCTTTTCATGTCCGAGGCGCCGCGGCCGTAGAGGCGGTTGTCGTGTATCTCCGCCGCAAACGGCCCGTACTGCCAGGAAGCCCGGGGCCCGGGCGGGATCACGTCCACGTGGCCGTTGAGCAACAGCGACCTGCCGCCCCCCGTCCCCTTGTAGAGTCCGACCACGTTGGGCCGGTTGTCATACGAATCCTCCACCGGCACGTAGGCTGGATGCTTCTTGAGCTCCTCCTTGTCCGGCACCCACATGTCGACTTTCAGCCCCATGGCCTTGAGCTTGGCCGCGACGAAATTCTGAATCTCCGCCTCGTCGCCGGTGACGCTGGGGATCGCAACCAGATCCTGCAGAAACTTGATGACCTCCGCCTTTCTGTCGTCAATCCGGCGAAGGACTTTTTCCCGTTGCTTGGTATCCATGTGTCTACTCTCCATTGCAGGGCATGCGCCGAGTTTTCGTCGAGCGGTCGGCAGGCGCTTTAGCGCTGGAATGCCTTGAGCTGCGGAATGATCTGGTTGGCGATGATTTCGATCTGGCTCATCTCGTATTTGTACGGCACGAAGACGAGCTTCTGCACGCCCACCGCGAGGTGCTCCTTCAATTGCGCCACGCACTCGTCGACCGTGCCGATGATGGCGCTGTCCTTGGTCGAGTCGCTCCACGAGGCGTAGTCCCACTCCTTGCCCAGCCAGTCGAACATCTGTGCCTCCACCGCGGCGCGGGACTTGCCTATCATGATCGGCAGCTGGGAGCCGTTCATGAGGGTGTCCGGATCCTTGCCCGCCTCCGTCGCGAAGTTGCGGATTTTCGCCCAGGACTTGGCGAAGCTGTCGGCCTTGTAGAAATAGGTCAGCCAGCCGTCGCCGTCGACTGCGGCGCGCTTCAACACGCGATCGACGTAACCGCCGATGAGCAGGGGCGGCCGCGGCCTTTGCACGGGCTTCGGATACATCACGCCGCCCGGAATCTTGTGATGCGTCCACTCGCCCTTGACCATGTCCTCGGTCCAGAAGCGCTTCAGAATATCGAGGTTTTCGTCCATGATCTTGCCGCGCTGTTCGAAGGGCACGCCCACCGCGTCGAATTCGCGCTTGTACCAGCCTGCGGCCATGGCGAGCAGCAGGCGTCCGTCGGAGAGCTGATCCATGCTCGACAATTGCTTCGCCAGCACCACGGGGTTGCGCAGCGGCAGCACCAGAATTCCGGTCGCAAGTTTGATTTTCTTGGTGCGCGCGGCGATCGCGGTAAGCAGCGTGAGCGAGTCGATGATCGGAAAGTTGGGCTCGACGCCGAGCAGGATGTGGTCCCACACCCAGAGCGAGTCGAACCCCATCTCCTCCATTTTGACGCCGTATTCGACGAGCGCCTTCGCATCCGGAATCTCCGGATAGGCGGTGAAGTTGCGAACCGCGATGCCGTAGGTGTTGTGCAGGGTGGTCATAGGTATCCTCTCAGGAAACTTGTTGTTTTTGAAACAGCGGCTGCTATGCCGTATACAGTCGTTCGGGGTCGAGTTTGCGCAGGACGTCGAGTTCGCGCGCCGTCGGCGATTCGGTCACGGCTATCCCCGGCGCGCAGGCGAGCTCGAAGCCGGTGTTCTCCTGCACTTGTGCGGCGCTGACGCCGGGATGCAGCGCGACGGCCTGCATGCACTTCGTCGTTTCGTCGAAGCCGAAAATCCCCAGATCGGTCACCACGCGGTACATGCCGCCGGTCGAAAGTCCCGCGTCCTTGCGCGTAGCGCCGCCGCGCAGGAAACCCGGGCTGGTGACGAAGTCCACGGTTTTGACGAAGCGGCGCTTCTCGTGCTTCATCGCGACGATCATCTGGGTCAGGCTGGCGATGTCGTTGCCTCCACCGGTGCCGGGGAGGCGCGTTTTCGGATGGGCGGGATCGCCGATGAAGGAAGAATTCAGGTTGCCGAACTGGTCGATCTGGGCGCCGCCCATGAATCCGATGTCGATATAGCCGCGCTGCAGCAGGAGCAGCACGTCGGTGCTCGCGAGCACCATATTGGCGCGCTTGGTGCAGCGCTGCTCGTTGGTCGAGGGCGGCAGCTTGCCCGGCTCGATGATCGGGCCGACGACGCCGCCCTCGAACAGGATGGTGAGGCCGGGCGCGTGCAAGCCCTGCGCCAGGGTCGCCGCGAGCAGCGGAATGCCGACGCCGGCGAACACGATCTGCCCT
>CAYNVY010000233.1:0-6894 GCA_964400745.1 uncultured Enterobacteriaceae bacterium
CGCCTCGCCGCCGCTGGTGGTGGCCTACGCCATTGCCGGCACCATGCTGCGCGACCTGATGACAGAGCCTCTGGGCAAGGGCAAGGACGGCAAGGACGTCTGGATAGGCGACGTCTGGCCGACGAGCGAAGAGGTCGACGCCTGCATGAAGTACGCGATGAATCCGAAAACCTTCCGGCGCCTGTACACGGAGCCGGGCAAGGACAATCCGCTGTGGCAGAATATCAGTTCGGCCGCAGGCCAGGTGTACGACTGGCCCAAATCGACCTATATCGCCGAGCCGCCATTCTTCGAAGGCTTCGGCATGCAGCCCGGCACGACCGGCAACATCACCGGCGCCCGCGCTCTGGGCATATTCGGCGACTCGGTCACGACCGACCACATCAGCCCGGCCGGATCGATCAAACCGAGTTCCCCCGCGGGCGTGTACCTGCTCGAGCACGACGTGCCGGTGGTGGACTTCAACAGCTACGGCGCAAGGCGCGGCAACCACGACGTGATGATGCGCGGGACGTTTGCCAACGTGCGCATCAAGAACCTCATGGTGCCGCTCAAGGCAGACGGCGCGCGCGTCGAAGGCGGCGTGACGCTGATGCAACCCTCGGGCGAAGCGCTGCCGATCTACGACGCGGCGATGAAATACATCGCGGCGGGAACATCGACGGTGGTCTTCGGCGGCGAGGAATACGGCACCGGGTCGAGCCGCGACTGGGCGGCCAAGGGCACGCAGTTGCTGGGGGTGAAGGCGGTCATCGCCAAGAGCTTCGAGCGCATCCACCGTTCCAACCTGGTCGGCATGGGCGTGCTGCCCTGCCAGTTCAAGGGCGCGGACACGGTCGCGTCGCTAGGCATCAAGGGCGACGAGGAATTCGACATCCTCGGCATCGACGGCGCGATCAAGCCGCAGCAGGACGTTACCCTGGTGATCACGAGCAAAGACGGCAGCCGGCGTGAGGTGAAAGTGCTGCTGCGGATAGATACCGCCATCGAGGTCGACTACTACCGCCACGGCGGCATCATGCCCTACGTGCTGCGCGAGTTGCTGTCCGCCTGAAGTCTGAATCCCGGCGCCTACCCGGCGCCATACCCGAAAGCCCGGCGTCCACAAGACGCCGGGCTTTTTTTCCGTCACCGCATCAGCGGTTGAAATCTTTGAGGCAGTCCTGCAAGCTCTTGACATCGCCTGCCGCCATGCTGCAATCGCCGGACTTGAGCGGTCGCGCCTTGCCCTCGCCGCTGCCGAATGCGGGCGGGCGCGGCGCAGCACCGGAGCGGTCCGGGGCGCGTATAGAATCGAGGAGTTTCGCCGCCTCGTCGAATTTCTTCTGCTTTTCCGCCGCAGCCTTTGTCTCGCTCAGTGCCGCCTCCAGCTTCTTTGTCGCCTCCTCGAGCTTCTTCTCGGCCTCGACCCGTTTGGCCAGCGCTTCCTTCAGCGCTTTCTCGTTCGACGAAGTCGACTTCGACAGTTTCGCCATGGCCACCTGCAGGCGCACGCTTTCCGCGGACTGGCGTTCGAGCAACTGTGCCAGCAACTCGTAGGCGAGCGCCCCGCCTATCGCGCCCCCCGCCAGCAACACATTGAAATATATTAGAAAAGTAAGAAGTCGAAACTTCGGCTTGGGCGCCTTGGCTACCTCCTCCTCGCCCGGGTGAGACCCTGCATCCCGCCCCGAAACCGATCTTCCTTTCCGCGGCCCGGCTCTGCCCTCCTCGCTTTCGTCCTCGCCCGATTCCTGGTCGCCGCCGGTACGCTTGTGCAAGCGCTGCAAAAACGCGATGAAGGGGCTAAGCACGGCGCGCACCATGGCCCTGAGGCGCGACTGCATCAGGCGCTGCGCGTGATGCGGAAGCGTCTCTTCCGCTTCCGCGACCGGATTGTCCTCCTGGTTGCGCTTGGCGCGCACCGGCACGTGTTTGTCCTCAGCAGGCTGCGGTTTGTTCAAGTGACCCTCGAAAACGACTGTTCCGGTTAGAAGTATCGGCTCGGATTCAAAAACATTGAGCGCCGGAGGGCAAATGCGCGCCGCTATCCCGTCCGCTTGAACGCGCCCAGGAAGGGTTATGCTTCGACCTGCGCCCCAACGACCGGAGCAGCGAATGATCACCGAATATGTGTTGTTCGACGTCCCGGAGAGCATGACGCGGGATGAGATTGTTGCCGGCATGCGCGCCGTGGCACCGAAGTGGCGCGCGAACACCGAACTGATCCGCAAGACTTTCGTCTACGATCCGGAAGAACATCAGACCGGCGCGTTCTACTTATGGAAGAACAAGGCCGCGGCGTTGCAGGCGCACGGCGAAGAGTGGCGCCGCGGCGTGCTGGAGACCTTCGGCAGCGTGCCCGTCATCCGCTATTTCCAGACGCCGCTGGTGGTCGACAACGCGTTGCAGGAAACGATAGAAGAAATCCCCGGCACTTGACCGCCACTTTTCCGGGCGATCAGCTCAGACCGGGAATCCAGAGGCGATGTGCCTGAAACGCCAGGCGCAGAGCCATTCTCCAGCCTATTTAACCGCTACGCCGGGAGTTCTTTTTGCTGCTTTTCGCTTCGCCGCCGGAGTCGCAACGGCCGGCAGCAGGCTTGTATATTTCCGGTAGAGCTCGAACAGGAACGCCACGCGCTCGGCGTCGTTCCTGAAATTTCGCTTGCCGTAGGCGGCGTCCACCGCCGCGTCGAGCTGGTGATGGGCTCTCACCAACGCGGGCGGCATGGTCAGCGGATCGTACAGGTCCGCGAGCGAGGCGTCCGGGAACTCGGCACGGGCGTCGAGCACGCCCTGCGCGGCTGTTTCGATTTTCTGCTGCTGCACGTCGCTAGGCGCGTCGGGCCAGGGGTAGTTGTTGTAGACAATGTCTTTGGAGTAGCGATAGCGGCTTTCCAATCTCCCGCAGACAGCCCGCACCCAAGCCATATGCATCGTCGATTGAAGAATGCCAAAATGAAACAGGGACGCGCCCGGTAGTGCAAAGCAGCTATTTCCGACGATAGAATCTTTGTCGAAAAACCCAAAAGGTATGAATGCTCTATTTTCTGATGAATGGCCAGGAATTAGTACATAGTCCTGCTTGGGTTGGGTAACTTGGCGAAATAGCGTGGGGTAAGGGTAGGCGCGTGCTGATTCTGCCTTACTGGCTTTGCGAAATTCATCAACGGCGCGCACGCGCTCTTTGACTTTCGGTAGTGTGTTTATCTCTGACGGTGACGCTCCAACCAACCACAAGACCCAACGCTTTTCGCCGTGCAGATATTCCTGCGCACTGATAAACGGCTTGATGAATTTCTCTGCCAGGAGCGGCAGCGGCTCCTCGAACAGCTTGCCGTTGACATAGGGAAAGGCGCGCAGTTGCTCGTCCAGCGTCTTCGGACGAAGTTCTTCGGCCTGATTCAGCACCTGGAACAGTTGCGCCAGTTGCGGTCCCAGGTCGGAGCCGTCGGCCGCGGTGCGCTCGTCCAGCCAGGCGCGGAAAGCCTGCGCCGGTCGGAAACGACGATATAACGCGGCAGGTCCCGCTCCGGCAGCCCCTCGAAGTAGTCGCCAGCTTGGGCGAAATCGCGGTCGAGATCCTGCTCCGCACTCTTGTGCTCGATCAGGAGCATGCCCTTCCAGAAGGCGTCGATGCGGCCGCGCTTGAAGTGTTCGCCTGGCCGCGCAAGCCTGACCTGTTTTTCGAAGATGGCGACGCGGCGGCGCTCGATGCCGAACACGCCGAAGAAATCGTTCCAGAAACTTTGCGCTTCGGCCCGCTCGGAGGTCTCGCCTTCCCACTTGCGCGAGAAGGCGAGCGCGCGGCTCTTGATTTCGTTCCAGGACAGCGGCACGTCAGGTCTTCTGCAGGGCGGGGCGCAGCCGGCTACTTGACCGCGAACTCGACCGGAGGTGCGGTCCGGAGCTTGCGCGCGAGGCGGGCAAAATCGCGATCGAAGGTGTCGACGCGCGCGGACCCGTGCGACGAAGCGGCGATCATCGCATCGCCGAAATCCATTCCTCCCTTGTACCAGGACAGCGCCCGCTCGGTCACTGCGCGGTCCTCGATCGAAACCCGCCGCAGGTTGAGCAATGCGTCCAGGGCGCGGCCGATGTCGGCCCGCGAACTGCGGTAGTAGCTCTCCAGCGTGTAGACCACTTCGGTCAGCGCGGCGCGGGTCACGAAGCAGTCGTTCGTGGCGATGATTTCCAGTGCCCGCGGGGACAGCGCCGGATCGTCCTTCAGGAGATAGCGCAGCACGATGTTGGTGTCGATACCGATCATGGCACTGTCCTGCGCCTGCGCTCATTGCGCACGGCCGCCAGGCGAACTGCACGCGCGACATCGGCGTCCGACGCAGCCCGGCGCCGTGTCGTGAGGATGCCGTACGCCTCCTCCGGCGCGATGCGCGTTCCGGCACCGACAGGGCGCAGCAGTATCCCTTCCGCGGTGCGCTCGAACGCCACCTTGCTGCCGACGCGAATCTGCTCGGCCTCGCGTACCCGGCGGGGAATCACGACCTGCCACTTGCTCGAAACCTTCGACGTGTCCACGGTGATCCTCCTGATCGTTCAACGGGCGTAAGACGGATTGTGCCGGACCAACATGGTTCTTGCAACCTGCGCCACACCCCTTTATTATTACGCCTGTAATAACGCCGGAGACATCCATGTTTACCCTCAAACTGACCCAGATCGGCAATTCCGTCGGCGTCATCCTGCCCAAGGAGGCGCTGGCGCAGCTCAACCTGGCGAAAGGCGACAGCGTATTCCTGACCGAAACCCCGGGCGGATTTCGGCTTACCGCCTACGACCCGGCGTTCGAAGAGCAGATGACCGCAGCGCGTGCAATCATGAAGCGCCGCCGCAACGTATTGCGCGAACTTGCCAAGTAATGCACTTCATTTGGATCGACGCAGCGGTCATCCACGCCATTCACGAGGAGCAACTCGGTGCGCATGGCGGCAGCGCAGGCTTGCGCGATCAGGGCTTGCTCGAATCGGCCCTGGCGCGAGCGCAACACCTTGCGTCCTATGGCGAACCCGATGTTGCGGCATGTGCAGCCGCGTACGGTTACGGCCTGTCCCGCAATCATCCTTTTATCGACGGCAACAAACGCACCGCGTTCGTCGCGGCCGAATTGTTTCTCTTCTTGAACGCCTACGTGCTCGAAGCGGCTGACGCGGACTGCGTTCTTACCATGCTGCGCGTAGCAGAGGGTTCTATAAGCGAGGAAGACTTCGCCGTCTGGATACGCGAGAACAGCAAGAAGGCGAAAAAGAAGTAACTTATTTAGGGCCGCGAAAGTGCGTGACCAGCTTTCCCCTCACCCTGGCCCTCTCCCCGCAAGCGGGGCGAGGGAACAAATAGCGTCAGCTCAGTTCACGCCCTGCTGCTGCAAGTACTCCTCGTAATTGCCGCGGAAGTCGACGATCTTCGCGCCGATTTTCTTGCCTTCGCCCGGCTGCATCTCGATGATGCGCGTGGCGAGCGACGACACGAACTCGCGATCGTGGGACACAAAAATCAGCGTGCCCTTGTAGCGCTCGAGTGCGCCGTTCAGCGATTCGATCGATTCCATGTCGAGGTGGTTGGTCGGCTCGTCCAGCAGCAGTACGTTGTGCATCTGCAGGATCAGTTTGCCGAAGGCCATGCGCTGGCCTTCGCCGCCGGAAAGCCCCTTTATCCACCTCCTCCCGTCCGCGCCAGGTAACCGGACCCGCCCCGAGGGGGCCCCGACCAGCTGGTCGTCGTCACCCTCGCGCCGCCACTGCCCGACCCAGTCGAACAGCGTCGCATCCCCGGCGAAATCGGCGGCATGGTCCTGGGCGCAATAGCCCGGACGCGCCTTCTCCGCCCACTTCACCGTGCCATAGTCCGGTTTCAGGCCGCCCTGCAGTTCAACCAGGAGGCAGCGCAGCAGCGTCGTCTTGCCGATGCCGTTGGGTCCGATGATGGCGATCTTCTCGCCGGCCTCGACGCTTAGGTCCAGGCCGTTGATCAGCGGCTTGTCGTAGCTCTTGGATAGCCCTTTCACTTCCACCGCGAGGCGGTGCAGCTTCTCCTTTTCGTCGTACTCGAAGCGGATGTAGGGATATTGGCGGCTCGACGGCTTGACATCCTCCAACTTGATCTTCTCGATCTGTCGCGCGCGCGACGTCGCCTGGCGCGCCTTGGATTTGTTGGCCGAGAAGCGGCGCACGAAATCCTGCAGCTCGGCCACCTTCTCCTTCGCCTTGGTGTTGGCCGCGAGCAACTGCTCCCGCACCTGGGTAGAGGCGAGCATGTAATCGTCGTAATTTCCCGGATAGACGCGCAGGGTGTTGTAATCCATGTCGGCCATGTGCGTGCACACGCTGTTCAGAAAGTGCCGGTCGTGCGAAATGATGATCATGGTGCAGTTGCGCGCGTTCAGCACGCCCTCGAGCCAGCGGATCGAGTTGATATCGAGGTTGTTGGTCGGCTCATCCAGCAGCATGATGTCCGGCTCCGCGAACAGCACCTGCGCCAGAAGCACGCGCAGCTTCCAGCCGGGTGCGACTGCGCTCATCGGGCCGTTGTGCTGCTCGATCGGGATGCCCACGCCGTGCAGCAGTTCGCCCGCCCTCGCCTCGGCGGTGTAGCCACCGAACTCGGCGTATCTCGCCTCGAGGTTGGCCGCGTGCATGTAGTCTTCCTCGCTCGCGTCGGGGTTGGCGTAGATCGCGTCGCGCTCCGACATCGCCTGCCACATCTCTTCGTGCCCCATCAGCACCACGTCGAGCACGCGCTCGCCCTCGTAGGCGAACTGGTCCTGGCGCAATTTGCCCACGCGCTCGTTTCGATCGACCGCGACGCTGCCCGCGCTGGACTCCAGATCGCCGCCTAAGATCTTCATGAAAGTGGACTTGCCGCAGCCATTGGCACCAATCAGGCCGTAGCGGTTGC
>CAYNVY010000234.1:0-6820 GCA_964400745.1 uncultured Enterobacteriaceae bacterium
GCTTGCGCACGTCGCGCAGCGCGTCCTCGGCGCCCTTGCGGTCGAACTTGTTGATCGCGACGAAATCGGCGAAATCGAGCATGTCGATTTTCTCGAGCTGGCTCGCGGCGCCGAATTCGGGCGTCATCACGTAGAGCGACAGATCCACCAGCGGCACAATCGCGGCGTCGCCCTGGCCGATGCCGGAGGTCTCGACCACGACGAGGTCGAACCCGGCGACCTTGCACGCGGCCACGGCCTCGGGCAACGCCTCGGAGATTTCCGAACCGGCGGCGCGCGTGGCGAGCGAGCGCATGAAAATGCGGCTGCCGTTGATCGCGTTCATGCGGATGCGGTCGCCCAGCAGCGCCCCGCCGCTCTTGCGCCGCGACGGGTCGACCGCGATCACGGCGATGTTGAGTTTGTCGTCCTGGTCGAGGCGAAAGCGCCGGATCAACTCGTCCGTGAGCGAGGACTTGCCCGAGCCGCCGGTGCCGGTGATGCCCAGAGTCGGGATGTCCAGCGCCGCCGCCTCCCTGAGCACGGCCGCGCGCAGCTTCGCGCCCGCATCCGCGGCCGCGCCGGGCGCCGCGCTCCTGTGTTCGAGCGCGGTGATGAGCTGCGCCAGTGCGCGCCGCGCTTTTACCTTATCCTCGCCCTTGACCGCCTTCAGATCATGCGGCGCGTACTGCGCGAGGTCGAGGTCGCATTGCATGACCATGTCGTTGATCATGCCCTGCAGGCCCATCTTCTGGCCGTCCTCGGGCGAATAGATGCGGGTCACGCCGTAAGCCTGCAGTTCGGCGATTTCCTCCGGCACGATGACGCCGCCGCCGCCGCCGAACACCTTGATGTTCTCGCCGCCGCGCTCGCGCAGGAGATCGAGCATGTACTTGAAATACTCGACGTGCCCGCCCTGATAGGAGCTGACGGCGATTCCCTGCACGTCTTCGTGCAGCGCCGCGGTGACGATCTCCTCCACCGAGCGGTTGTGGCCGAGGTGGATCACCTCGCAGCCCGTGCCCTGCAGGATGCGGCGCATGATGTTGATCGAGGCGTCGTGGCCGTCGAAGAGCGAGGCCGCGGTGACGAAGCGCACCTTGTGCCTGGGCTTGTAGGCGGTCAGCTTGGCGTTGATGGACAGGTCGGTCATGGCAACCCCGCTTGAGGGAATTCCGGAAAAACCCAGTGTAGTTGCCGTTTACGTTAACGTCAACTTGGCCCGAGCTGGAAGTTGAATCCGAACAAGAGTTTAACAGGCGTCTGCCGACGCGGACCGGGGCTTGTCAAAGATCCCCGATTTTGCGCGGATGCGCTTTTCATCCGCGCGGAAGCGGAGATCGGAGCGGTCGCGGGCTTGGAGGGCATACTTCGCAATCCCCGACGGGGCGGTGACCGGGCATTGCGTGACCGGTGTGATCGCCATCGTTAAATCGAGCAAGGTTTGACAACCATCAACAAGCCCGACCAATGGCTTGGGTACATTCAAACCGCAGGCTGACAGAAAGGGAGGGTAGTGCCTGCCATAAGGAGTTCTGCGATGGATCTCTCCCGATCACTTCTGGCCATTCTTGGCGCGTCCCTGTTTTTTGGCCATGGCTCTCAGGCGGCCGTCCCGGCGCCGGTCAATGCACATATTGCCCTGTCGGCGCCCGCGCCTTCCGCAACAGGATCGGCGTTGAGCGAGCGCGGCAAATATGTGGCGCAGCTGGGCGATTGCATCGCCTGCCACTCCGCGATCAAGGGGCCGGCGATGGCCGGCGGGCGTGAGCTCACGACGCCCCTGGGCACGGTCTTTTCGACCAACATCACGCCGGACACCGAAACCGGGATCGGCAACTATTCATTTGCGCAATTCGATCGCGCCATGCGCCGCGGCGTGGCTGCGGACGGGCACAACCTGTACCCCGCCATGCCTTACCCGTCCTACGCCAGGATAAGCGAAGAGGACATGCGCGCCTTGTACGAGTTTCTGCTGCAAGGGGTGGCGCCGGTCAGCCGGTCCAACAAGCCGGCCGAGATGCACTGGCCGTTCAGCATGCGCTGGGGCTTGTCATTCTGGAACTGGGTGTTTCTGCAGGATGCGCCGTTCAGTGCCGATGCGGGCAAGGATGCCGCATGGAACCGGGGCGCCTATCTGGTGCAAGGTCTGGCGCATTGCGGTTCCTGCCATACGCCGCGCGGCATTGCTTTCCAGGAGAAGGCCATGAGCGATGCGGGTTCCAATGGCAAGCACTATCTCGCCGGCGAAACGGTCGAAGCGTGGCGCGCGCTCAGCCTGCGCAATTTGTGGACGGTGGAGGACACCGTCCTGTTGCTGAAAACGGGACAGAATGCCTTTGCCACGGTTTCCGGCAACATGGCGGAGGTGATACATCACAGCACCCAGCATTTCACCGATGGCGATTTGACCGCCATTGCCACCTACCTGAAATCGCTGCCGCCGGGCGCAGACGATCTGCCTATGCCTGCGGCGCCGATGCGCGTTGCGGCGGCGACGCTGCCCGCCGATTTGTTCACCACGCGCGGCGGACTGGGTTATGTGCAATTCTGCGTCGACTGCCATCGGCAGGATGGCGCCGGGGTAAAGGGGATATTCCCGTCGCTCAAGCAGAACCCGACTATCACGGCCCGCGATCCGGCCACCTTGCTGCATATCACGCTGACTGGCTGGAAGACGGCCGAGACCATTGCGCATCCGCGCGTCTACACCATGCCGGCCTTTGCCCGGCTGTCCGATCAGGAACTCGCGGAAATACTGAGTTTCATGCGCACCGGCTGGGACAATAAGGGCGGGCCGGTTGCCGCGTCCCAGGTGAAGAAGATGCGCGCGCAACTCGATCCCAAGACTACGGATTCCTCCCAGTTCGATACGCCGCGCCTGGCGGACATGCTCGCCGGCGCCAATGCCGCGCAGCTGGTCCGCGGCATGCGCCTGCATCTGGAGACCAAGGCGCTGTTGCCGCAGAACGTCGGCAACTCCCTGAATTGCACCGGCTGCCATCTCAACGCCGGCACCGTGGCCGATGGTTCGCCGTTTGTCGGCGTATCCGCCTTCTTCCCGGGATACGCCCCGCGCGCCGGGCGGGTCATTGCGCTCGAAGAGCGCATCAACGGCTGCTTCCGGCGCTCCATGAACGGCAAACCGCTGCCGGCGGATTCAGCCGACATGAAAGCCATGGTGGCGTATTTCGAATGGATGAAAAAGGAAACCAAGCCGCAGGACAAGGTCGCCGGGCGCGGCGTGGGCAAGATGGATATGGCGATCAAGCCGAACCTGGAACATGGCAAGCAGGTGTACTCGACGCAGTGCGCGGTGTGCCACGGCAAGGACGGCGAAGGCTTGAAGCAGGCCGACGGCCGCCTCGTATATCCGCCGCTTTGGGGCGATGATTCATTCAACATCGGCGCCGGCATGGCGCGTACCTACACTGCGGCAGCCTTCGTCAAACGCAATATGCCGATCGGATTCCGGGAGAAATTCCCGCTCGGACAAGGCGGACTTTCGGATCAGGAGGCGGTCGATGTCGCGGAGTATTTCTCGCACCAGCCGCGCCCGGATTTCCCCGACAAGGCGAAGGATTGGCCCAAGGATAAGAAGCCGGCGGATACGCGTTACTAAGCGGCATCGGACGTGCACAGACTTGTTGCTGAAGCGTCCGGACCGAGGAGCACCGAACGCCATCCCGAATGATTGAGGACTGCTGCAACCGCTTGCGCAACCCGGTCTTGAGGACTTTGCCGGTGCTGTTTTTGGGCAACGCCTCGACCAAGCGGTAGGCTTTGGGCCGCTTGAAGCGGGCGATGTGCTCCAGGCACAGCGCGTCGAGTTCGGCCTGGATCAACGGCCCACCGCTTGAATCGCGGGCGACGACGAAGGCGATCACCACTTCGCCCCACTCCGGGTCGCTTTGGCCCACCACCGAGACTTAGCTTACGCCGGGATGGCGCAGCAGCACCTCGTCGACCTCGCGCGGATAGATGTTGGCGCTGCCGGAGATGATGACGTCCTTGCTCCGGTCATCGAGGGTGAGGAAGCCCTCTGCGTCCAGGCTGCCGAGGTCGCCCGTGTGCAGCCAGCCGCCGCGCAAGGTTTCGGCGCTCGCTTGCGGGTTGTCCCAGTAGCCAGCCATGACCGGGTCGCCGCGCACCAGGACCTCGCCGATCTCGCCCGTAGGCAGGGGGCGGTCCGCATCGTCCGCGACCATGACTTCGACGCCGCTGAACGCCTGCCCGACCGAGGCCAGGCGCGCTTCGTAGCGCGGATGCTGGCCTGCGGCGTGGATGGCCTTGCTCATGGCGGTGATGGTCATGGGCGATTCGCCCTGGCCGTAGATCTGCGCCAGCTTGGTGCCGAAGCGCGCCATGAAAAAGGGCAGGGATAACCCTGCCCTTTTTCTCAACGGGAAAAAGCTTACTTCTTTTCTGCTTTTTTCTCGTCTTTCTTTTCCGCTTTCTTTTCTTCTTTCTTGTCGGCTTTCTTTTCTTCTTTCTTCATCTCTTCTTTCTTCTCGCCGGCTGCCTTGGCGTGCGAAGCGGCGAAGACGGAGCCGGTGGAAACGGCGAATACAGCAGCGACCAGTATCGACAGTAGTTTGCTCATTTTCATTCCTTTATGATGGTTTCAAGGTACCGGCTCTTTTCCGACCGCCTCCGCCCATCGTCCCATCCATCTGAGCGAGGTCGATACTGCGGTGCAAGCACAGCGTTGCCGCAATGCCGGAACTGCCAATAACGGCCGAAGCAGCAAGGCGTTGACAACGCCGGCCTAGCCCAAGCCGATGCGCAGCATATAGAAAATTTCCAGAACAATCAATGCTATACTTTGCGCGTCACGCCCCAAGCCTGGCCCAGGCCGGCGATTTTCAATGCGTCCGACCTGACATGCGCCATTCTTCGTCTTGCTTTCTCCGGTTGGTTTTCGTTCTTGTGTGCGTGCTGGCTGCCGGCGCGGCGCGGGCGGCACCCTCACCCTTAATGGCAGCGCCCCTTGTCTTTGTGCCGGAGTCCGACGCCACGGTGCTGGAGCGCCTGCCGTTCAAGGCCTCTGGCACCGACGGCAGGGAATTGCGCCAGCTGCGCCGCGCCCTGGCGGAGCAACCGCAGAATCCGGAGCGCGCGCTGGCGCTGGCGCGCCGCTACTTCGATCTCGCGGGCGCCGAGGGCGATCCGCGCTATGTAGGCTACGCCGAGGCCGCGATCCGTCCCTGGACCAGGGACGCAGAGCCGCCGGTGCAGATCCTGGTGATGCGCGCGCTGCTGCGGCAGTATCGCCATGAATTCGACCTCGCCCTCGCCGACCTGGCGCAGGCGGTGGAACGCGATCCGGGAAACGCGGAGGCCTGGTCCTGGCGTTCGGCCATCCTGCTGGTGCGGGCCGACTATCCCGGCGCGCGCACGGCCTGCGACCGGCTCGCCGCTGCGGCAAGCGCACTTCTGGCGACCGCCTGCACCGCCGCGGTCGACTCCCTGAGCGGGAAATCGGAGCGCGCCTATGCCGCACTGGCCCAGGCCCTGACGCGCCGGCCCGACGCGGACCCCGACCTGAAACTCTGGATTCAAACCAGATTGGCGGAAATGGCCTTGCGCCAGGGAAAGGACGAACTGGCCGAGCGTCATTTCAAGGCCGGGCTGGCGCTGGGCGTAACCGACGGTTTCATTCTGGCCGCGTATGCCGATTTCCTGCTCGATCGCGGCCGGCCGGCCGAAGTGCGCGCTATGCTCAAGGACTGGGAGCGCTCCGACATCCTGCTGCTGCGTCTCGCTCTGGCCGAGCAGGCGCTGGCGCACCCCTCGGCGCAGGCGCACAGCGCGATGCTGCAGGAGCGCTTTCGCGACTCCGCCCTGCGCGGCGACAAACTGCATTTGCAGGAGGAAGCGCGCTTTCAGCTCTACCTGAAGGGCGACGCGCCCGGGGCCCTGCGCCTGGCCGAGGAAAACTACCGCGTGCAGCGCGAGCCGCGCGACGCGCGCATCCTGCTCGAAGCGGCGCTCGCGGCGAAGCTGCCCAAGGCGGCGCAACCGGCCCTGGACTGGCTGCGGACCAGCGGATACGAGGATCGCCTGTACGCAAAGCTGGCGCAGCAGCTCGGGGCCGAATCGAAATGAGGCGCGCCCTGGCGCTGCTGTTGCTGCTGGCGAGCTTCGCCGCCGAGGCGCACAAGCCGAGCGACAGCTACCTGCAGCTCAAGCTCGAGGGCGCGCAGCTCACCGGACAATGGGACATCGCACTGCGCGATCTGGAGCAGGCGATCGGCCTGGACGCCGACGGCGACAGCGAAATCACCTGGGGCGAGGTCCGCGCGCGCCACGCCGACATCGCCGCCTACGCGCTCGCGCGCCTGAGTTTTTCCGGCGACGCCAGGGCTTGCCCGCTGACCGTCAGCGGCCACGCGATCGACCGGCACAGCGACGGCGCGTACGCGGTGCTGCGCCTGGCCGCGACCTGCGATTCGGCGCCGGGCGCGATCGAGATCGGCTACACGCTGTTCTTCGATTTCGACGCGCAGCACAAAGGCTTGCTGAACCTGGAGTATCAGGGCCGGACCCAGAGCCTGGTGTTCACGCCGGAGCAATCGCGGCAGCAGTTCGCTCCGGGCGACATATCCGCTCTGCGCCAGTTCCTGAGCTACGGCCGCGAAGGCGTGTGGCATATCTGGATCGGCTACGACCACATCCTGTTCCTGCTGTCGCTGCTGCTGCCGGCGGTGCTGCTGCGCGAGCGGCGGCAATGGCTGCCGGTGGCGCGATTCGGCGAGGCCTTCTGGGACGTGTTCAGGATCGTCACCTCGTTCACCGTGGCGCATTCGATCACGCTGTCGCTGGCCGCGCTGGGCCTGAT
>CAYNVY010000235.1:0-6816 GCA_964400745.1 uncultured Enterobacteriaceae bacterium
TCCCCGTGAAACGGGTGGTCGATTACAACGTGAAGGTGCGGGTCAAAGCCGACGGCTCGGGCGTAGAGACCGCGAACGTCAAGATGTCGATGAACCCGTTCGACGAGATCGCGGTGGAAGAAGCCGTCCGCCTGAAAGAGGCCGGCGTGGTCAAGGAAATCGTGGTCGTCTCCTGCGGCACGACCGCAAGCCAGGAAACCCTGCGCACCGCGCTTGCGCTGGGCGCGGACCGCGCCATCCTGGTCGAAACCGACGCCGAACTGCAACCGCTCGCCGTGGCGAAGCTGCTGAAAGCCGTGGTGCAAAAGGAAAGTCCGAATTTCGCCCTCCTCGGCAAGCAGGCGATCGACGACGACTGCAATCAGACCGGGCAGATGCTGTCCGCCCTGCTGGGCTGGTCGCAGGCCACCTTTGCCTCCAAAGTCACCATCGCCGAGGGCAAAGCCGACGTCACGCGCGAAGTCGACGGCGGCCTGGAAACGATTGCGGTGAAACTGCCGGCGGTGATCACTGTGGACCTGCGCTTGAACGAGCCGCGCTACGTCACACTGCCCAACATCATGAAAGCGAAGAAGAAGCCGCTGGAGACGCTGAAGCCCGACGCGCTCGGCGTCGATGTCGCGCCGCGCCTCGCGACGCTCAAGGTCGAAGAGCCGCCCACGCGCAAAGCCGGCGTGAAAGTGCCGGATGCGAAGACTCTGGTCGAAAAACTCCGCAACGAAGCCAAGGTGATCTAAATGTCCATACTCGTTATTGCCGATCACGACAATCAAGCCGTCAAGGCTGGAACGCTCAATACCGTCGCTGCTGCCGCAAGAATCGGCGGCGATATCGCGGTGCTGGTCGCGGGCGGTGCCTGCGCTTCCGCGGCGCAGGCCGCGGCGCAGATCGCCGGGGTGAAAAAAGTGCTGGTGGCCGATGCGCCCCAGTACAAAGACGAACTTGCCGAAAATCTGGCTGCGCTGGTGGTGTCTATCGCCTCCGGCTACACCCACATCCTGTTGCCGGCCACCAGCGTCGGCAAGAACGTCGGCCCGCGCATCGCCGCGCTGCTCGACGTGGCGCAGATTTCCGAGATCGTCGATGTCAAATCGCCCGACACCTTCGTGCGCCCGATCTACGCCGGCACCGCGCTGGCGACGGTGCAGTCCAAGGATGCGGTAAGAGTCATCACCGTGCGCACCACCGGGTTCGACGCGGTAGCGGCAACGGGCGGCTCGGCCGCTGTGGAAGAGGTCGCTGCCGTGGCGGACACGGGATTGTCCAGCCTGGTGAAGCGCGAACTGGTCAAATCGGAACGGCCGGAACTCACCGCGGCTAAAGTCATCGTTTCAGGCGGCCGCGGCATGGGCTCGGCGGAGAATTTCAAGCTGCTGGAACCGCTCGCGGACAAGCTAGGCGCGGCCATGGGCGCTTCGCGCGCCGCGGTCGACGCGGGTTTCGTGCCGAACGACTGGCAGGTCGGCCAGACCGGCAAGATCGTCGCCCCCGAGCTTTACATCGCCATCGGCATTTCCGGTGCGATCCAGCACATGGCGGGGATGAAGGACAGCCGCGTCATCGTCGCCGTCAACAAGGACGAGGAAGCGCCGATCTTTCAGGTGGCCGATTACGGCATCGTCGGCGACCTTTTCCAGGTCGTGCCCGAGTTGGTGAAGGAATTGAACAGCTAGCAGAAGAAATGGGCGCAAGGCGATGTCCTTGCGCCCCGCCGTTGGAGGCTTGCCATGAGTGAATACGTCGCACCGTTGAAAGACATGCAGTTCGTGCTGAAGGAACTCGCCGGGCTGGATCAGGTGGCAAAGCTTCCGGGTTGCGACGATGCGAGCGCCGAACTGGTCGATCAGATACTGGAGGAAAGCGCCAGGTTCTGTGCCGAAGTGCTGGCGCCGTTGAACCAGACGGGCGACGCCGAGGGCGCGAAATGGGATCAGGGCCGCGTCACCATGCCCAAAGGCTTCGTCGACGCCTACAAGCAGTTTTCCGAAGGCGGATGGAATGCGCTGCAGTTTCCGACCGAGTTCGGGGGGCAGGGCCTGCCTAAACTGGTGGCGACGCCGGTGATGGAAATGGGCAAGGCCGCCAATTTGTCGTTCTCGTTGTGCCCGCTGCTCACCAGCGGCGCGATCGAAGCGCTGCTGCTGCGCGGTTCCGATACTTTGAAAAAAGCCTTTCTGCCCAAAATGGTAGCGGGTACCTGGACCGGAACGATGAATCTGACCGAACCGCAGGCGGGGTCGGATCTGGCGCAGGTGAAAGCGAAGGCGGTGCGCCATGCGGATGCGCGACTGGGAGACCACTACCGCATTTCCGGCCAGAAGATTTTCATCACCTACGGCGAGCACGACTTGGCGGAAAACATCATCCACCTGGTGCTCGCCCGTACGCCGGACGCGCCTGCAGGCGTGAAAGGCATTTCACTGTTCGTCGTACCCAAGTTCCTGCTCGACGCCGACGGCAGCCTGGGCGCGAAGAACGACGTGCACTGCGCGTCCATCGAGCACAAGCTCGGCATACACGCGAGTCCCACAGCGGTACTCATCTTCGGCGAGAAGGAAGGCGCGGTCGGCTATCTCATCGGCGAGGAGAACCGCGGCCTGGAGTACATGTTCATCATGATGAACGCGGCCCGATTTGGCGTGGGCCTGGAGGGGGTCGCGCTTGCCGAGCGTGCATACCAGCTGGCGCGTTCATACGCCAAGGAGCGCGTGCAGAGCAAGGATCTTGCGGGCGGCGGCAAGCCGGTTCCCATCATTCGCCACCCGGACGTGCGCCGCATGCTGATGAGCATGAAGGCGCAGACCGAGGCGATGCGCGCGCTTGCATACGTGACGGCGGCGGCGATGGACATCGCGCATCGCGATCCGGACGCCACTTTGCGCGCCAAGCACCAGGCATTCGCCGACATGATGATCCCGGTGGTGAAAGGCTGGAGCACGGAGACCTGCATCGAAGTGGCTTCGACCGGGATTCAGGTGCACGGCGGCATGGGCTACATCGAGGAAACCGGTGCGGCGCAGCATCTGCGCGATGCGCGCATCACCACTATTTACGAAGGCACCACGGCGATCCAGTCGAACGACCTGGTCGGGCGCAAGATGGCGCGCGAAGGCGGGGCGACGGCGAAATTGACGATACAGGCGATGCGCGTGGTCGAAGGCGAACTCGCGCGAGCCGAAGGCGAGGACATGGCCGCCATCCGCGCCAGTCTGGCGGCCGGCATCAAGGCGGTGGAGGACAGTGTCGACTGGATCGTTCTGACCTATGCCTCGGATATCAAGGCGGTGCACGCGGGATCGGTGCCCTTTCTCAAGCTGATGGGCATCGTCTGCGGCGGTTGGCAGATGGCGCGCGCGGCGCTGATCGCGCAGCGAAAACTGGCAGCGAAGGAGGGCGATGCCTCGTTCTGCCAGGCGAAGATCGCGACGGCACGTTTTTACGCCGACCACATAATGGCGCAGGCGCCGGGCCTGCGCAACGTGGTCGTGCGGGGTGCGGCGGGCGTGATGGCGCTGACCGAAGAGCAATTCTGAGCGTGCCTGAGGGAATTTGCGGCAGGCATCCGACCGATCGACATCAACCGGGGTAACAAACAGGGGTGACAAATGACAAAGCAAGTGGCAACGAAAGAATCAATGCTCAGCAGATTAATCGACGAATGCACGCCGAAAAACTACGAATCCGAATTCACCGTGTTCATGCGCGAATTGAAGCAGCAACGGCCCGAGTTGGAGGCGGAGCAGAGCAAGAGCCGCGCCATCTGGTGGGACCACGACCAGGACCTGGAGACGGCCAGGCGCAACGGCGAGTCGCACGTCAAGCAGAAAGCGTACGTGTACCAGAACAAAGTCTGAGTTCTTGAAATCAGGTTTTCTGATTCGGGCAGGCCTCACCGCCTGCCTTGTTCGGGCAGGCCTCATCGCCTGCCTTGTTTTTTGTTCCGCCTGCGCCCAGGTCGCGCTGGTGTCGATGACGCCGCTACTCGCGGCGTTCGTGCGTCAACTGGATCAGGAAACCGCGAACCGCATCGCGGATCTTGAAAAGAAGCAGGACTGGCCCGGCATGCTTGCGCTCGCGCGGGCACAACTGCAGCGCGAGCCGGGCCGTGCCGACTGGTGGTTCCTGCAGGGGTACGCGCTGGGGCGGCAGGAACAGCACGCGGCGGCGGTGGAATCGTATCAGCGCGCGACGCGCATCAGTCCGGAGGAGGAAGGTTCCTGGCTGGCTCTGGGGCAGAGCCTGAGCGCAATGGGCCAGCCCGAGCGCGCGATCCAGGCCTACCGCCAGGCGCTGCGCTATCGACCCGAATCGGCACCGGCGTATCTTGCGCTGGCCGACGCCTACCAGAAGCAGGGGCGGCCGGACCTCGCGCTACCCGGCTATCGGGAGTGCGTGCGCTACGAGCGGGAACAGGCGCAGTGCTGGTACGGGCTGGCCTCCGCCTATCAGCAGACCGGGCAGTCGGAGCGCGGGGCCGAGGCGTTGCAGGAATTGCGCAAGCTCGACGCCGCCGCCGCGGACCAAATCGAAAAGCAGCCGCGGCCCAGGTAGCGGCCCCCGGTAGATTGCGCGGCGCGGCCGTTCAGCCTACGGTGAGTCCGTCGTCGGCGGTGATCACTGCGCCGTTGATGAAATGCGACTGCTCGCAGGCGAGCAGCAGCAGCACTCCGTCCAGGTCTTCGGGCTGGCCTACGCGCCGGCGCGGCAGCATGCTCATCAGCTTCTTCCCGCCGTCGGTCTGCCAGTATTCGCGGTTTATCCCGGTCTCGATATAGCCGGGACAGATCGCATTGACGTTGATGTTGTAGCGCCCCCATTCGTGCGCCAGTGCCTTGGTCATCTGCACCACCGCCGCCTTGGACATGCAATAGGTCGACAGCTGCGCCAGAACGCGCAGCCCGGCGACCGAAGCGATGTTGATGATGCGCCCAGGAGCCTTGCGCGAGATCATGCTGCGGCCCACCGCCTGGGCGACGAAAAACGCGCCTTTGCAATTGGTGTCGGTCACGTAGTCGTAGTCCTGCTCCTCGACTTCGATCGCGCGCTGCTGCTTGCTGACGCCGGAGTTGTTCACCAGGATGTCAATGCCTCCCAAGGCGGACTCGGCGGCGGCCACCGCGGTGCGCACGCTCGCCACGTCGGTTACGTCCATGTTCACGGCGCAGGCCTTGCCGCCAGCCTGCTCGATCTCCTGTTTGAGTTGTTCCAGCTTGCCGCCGCTGCGCGCAGCCAGCGCCACACGGGCGCCTGCCTGCGCCAGAACCTGGGCGAAACGCCAGCCGAGCCCGCTGGACGCGCCGGTAACGAGCGCGGTCTTGCCTTCGAGGCGTATGCTTTGTTGCATAGGGTGTCCTTTGATTGTCCGTCTCTAGATTGTCGCTTGTTCGCGATGTTTTCGCCGCCACGGTACCGCGTTCGGTCTGAGGCGGCAAGCGGCACCTTTGCAGCGCCGGCCGGCTGTAGACGGCGTGCGGAAGTTGCCGTCAAATAGTTCACATATATTTCACATATGCTAAAATGTTTTCATGAATGTGAAAACAGCCGGCCGCACCCTCGACCTGTTCGAGGCGTTTGCGCGCGAAAGAAAGCCCTTGTCGCTGTCGCAGCTGGCGCGCGCCATAGGCGCGCCAGTTTCCTCCTGCTTCGGCATCGTGCGCACCCTGGAGGCGCGCGGCTACCTGTACGAAGTCAAGACGCGGGGCGGCTTCTATCCCACGAAGCTGTTGTTCGAGCACGCGCGCGTCATCGTCACGCATGACCCGCTGGCGGAGCGCTTCGTGCCCCTGCTGGAGAAACTGCGCGATCAGACCGGCGAGACGGTTCTGGTGAGCAAGCGCCTGGACCGCCAGACGGCCTACATCGAGGTGATCGAAAGTCCGCACAGCATCCGCTACAGCCCGAAGGTGGGCGAGTTCCGGCCGCTGCACTCCAGCGCCAGCGGCAAGGCGTTGCTCGGCAGCCTCGCGCCCGCGCAGCGCAATGAGCTGCTGAGCGGCATGAAGCTGCCTCGCGTGACTTCGCGCACCATCACCTCGAGATCGGCTCTGGAAGCCGATCTCGAACAGGGTCGTGCGCGCGGCTGGTATGTGACACGGGGCGAAACCGTGGCCGATCTGATGGCGGTGGCGGTGCCGGTGGCGGTGAACGGAGAGACCTACAGCGTGGCCCTTGCCGGCCCGATGAACCGCATGGACGGCGCCGTGAAGCGCCACGCCAAACTACTTACCGAATTGCGCATCGCACTGGAGCGCGAGGCATGAGCCGCCGCCAGTCCCGGGCGGCCGGGGCAGCGCATGCGCCGGCCGCCGTTCGGCGTGAATTCGCCGGTGGCAGCGCGGACAAGTTTGCGCGCGACGCAAGGAGGCAGGCATGAATTTCTCTTTGTCCGGGGAGGAGCAGGCGATACGCGAGGCGATAGCGAAGATTTGCGCGCAGTTCGACGACGAATTCTGGCTGGCGAAAGACCGCGCGCACGAGTTTCCGCACGAACTGCATCAGGCGCTCGCGCGCGACGGCTGGCTCGGCATCGCCATGCCGGAGGAATTCGGCGGCGCCGGCCTGGGCATCACGGAAGCGGCGGTCATGCTGCAGGCGATTTCCGAATCGGGCGCAGGGTTCTCCGGCGCTTCGGCCGTGCACATGAACATCTTCGGACTAAACCCGGTCGTCGTGTTCGGCAGCGAAGCGCAAAAGCGGCGCATGCTGCCGCCGCTGATCGCGGGCGAGGAGAAAGCCTGCTTTGCCGTGCCCGAACCCAATCCTGGCCTCCATACCACCCGACTGACGACCAAGGCGGTGCGCGAGGGCGGGCGCTGC
>CAYNVY010000236.1:0-6811 GCA_964400745.1 uncultured Enterobacteriaceae bacterium
GCTCATTTCCCCCGCATTTCCTGGGCGGCATCCAGCACCGCCTCGATGATCTTCTTGTATCCGGTGCAGCGGCACAGATTGCCCGCCAGCCAGAAGCGCACTTCTTCTTCGGTCGGATCGGGGTTGCGCTCCAGCAGCGAGCGCGCCGCGATCAGCACCCCCGGCGTGCAGATGCCGCACTGCAGGGCCGCGTGCTCCAGGAACTTGCGCTGCAGGGGATGCAGCGCCTCGCCCGTGGCCATGCCTTCTATCGTCTCGATGGACTTGCCCTGCGCCTCGACGCCGAGCACGAGACAGGAGCAGACAAGACGGCCCTCGAGCGTCACGCTGCAGGCGCCGCAGTCGCCCGTGCCGCAGCCTTCCTTGGTACCGGTGAAATGCAGTTCGTCGCGCAGCACCTCGAGCAGCGTCTGCCCGGTTTCGCAAAGAAATTCGACTTCGTTGCCGTTGAGCGTCGCGCTTACATGATGCTTGGCCATCAGTTGGTCCCCCTTGCTCGGTCGAGCGCAATCTGCGCCGCGCGCCGCGCCAGCACCGCGGCGATCTTGATCCGGAATTCCCTGGTCCCGCGCTTGTCGTCTATGGGCCGGGCGGCCGCGCTCGCGGCCAGGCCCAGGCGCTGCAGCGCGGCGGCGTCGACTTTGCTGCCGACGAGCGCCGCGGCCGCTTCGGGCACGAGCAGGGCGCGTTCGGCCACGGCGCCCAGGCTGACTCGCGCCTGGCTGCACACGCCCTTTTCGTCCAGCGTGAGATTGACTCCGGCGCCCACCACCGCAATGTCCATCTCGGTGCGCGGCGTGAAGCGAAGATAGGCGTCGCCCGAGCGCGGTGCGCGCCGCGGCAGCAGAAAGGAGACGACGAGTTCGCCGCGCGCCAGCACGGTCTTGCCCGGCCCCGCGGCGACGTCCTCCACCGCCAGTTCGCGCTCGCCTTCCGGACCCACGACGCGCGCGATCGCACCGGCGGCGATCATGGCCGGCACGCTGTCCGCCGCAGGCGAAGCGTTGCACACATTGCCGCCCACGGTCGCGCGCCCCTTTACCTGCACCGAACCGATCAGCTTGACCGCGTCCGAGAGGCCGGGCCAGGCCGCGGCGAACGCCGCATGCTCCACCAGCTCCATGCAGGTGACGGCCGCGCCGAAACGAAAGCCGCCGTTCTCGGCGACGATGGATCGCATCTCCGGGATGCCCTTGATGTCGACCAGCAATCCGGGCGCGACGCGGCCGCCGCGCATCTGGATCAGCAGGTCGGTTCCGCCGGCCAGCACCTTGGCCAGCCCTTGCGCGCCGCAGAGCAGCGCGACGGCCGCCTCCAGCGTCTTCGGCGCCTCGTAAAACATTTCGCTCATCTCGCTTCCCTGAAAAATTGTGAGACGGACCTATCGTTCAGAACGCGGGCCGTATTGTAATTGCCAATCGAGCGCCTGCAAATTGCCATCGCGACACGGCAATAACGCCCTGCCCACGGGGCAACAACCCCTATTCGGAGAGGGTTATGCCCTGCATGAAGCGGCTGCGTATCCTGGCGGCGTCGCGCTCGGTCACCCCGGCCGGCGGCCGGTCGTCGGTGCGCGCGGCGATGAACCATGGACCGTCGCCCCCGAGCGCACGGGCTATGAGTTCGTCGAAATGCGCTTCGTCCCCGGCCCAGGCGCTCTGTACGATACCTGCGCCCCTGGCCATCGCGGCGAGATCGGTGCGATACGCGGTCAGCGTAGGCTGCGAGCCGGTGATCTGATACACACCGTTGTCGAAGACCACGATCGCCAGATTCTTCGGCGCGCACATGGCGACGGTGCCCAGGGCGCCGAGCTGCATCAAGAGCGAGCCGTCGCCCTCCAGCGCGAACACCTGGCGCCGCGGCTGCGCCAGCGCCACGCCGAGGGCGATCGGCACCGCCAGGCCCATGCTGCCCAGCATGTAGAAATTCTGCGGCCGCTCACCGCTCGCCCAGAGGTCGAAATTGGTATGGCCGATGCCGCCGACCACCGCCTCTTCGCGCTCGAGCTTTGCCACCAGGCGGCGCGTGAGGTCCGAGCGGTTCATGCGCTTTGCCGCATCGCGCTCGGCCGATTTGAATGGAGTCGCAGTCATGGCCGTCCTCATCGCTTTCTGTTGGTGAGCAGCGGCGACAGGATCATCGCCGCCGGCGCCTGGGTCGCAAACGCCTGCTTGATCATGCGATCGACGATGAACTCCACGTCGTCCAGGCGTTCGATCGCGCGGTGCTCTATGCCCAGCGATTCGAGCACCGGCCGCAACAGGCGGCAGACGACGGCCTGACCCAGCTGGTGGTCGCCCAGCGTGCCGCGCTCGGAGATCAGCATCAGCAGCGGAATCTGGTAGGGCACGGCGAGCGACGCGAGCACCGTCGGAATGCTGGCAAAGCCGCTGGTCTGCATCAGCACGATGCCGCGCAGTCCGGCCATGTAGGCGCCGGCGACGATGCCGACCGCTTCTTCTTCGCGCGCCGGGCACAGCACGCTGAAGCTGCTGTCGGCGTGCAACCGCTTGATCAGCGGCGCCAGCACCTTGTCCGGCACGTAGGTGATCAGCTTCACCTGATTCGCCTTGAGCACGCGCACGACGATCTCTTCCCACGTTTCGGGCGCGGCGCGCGCGGTGCCTATGCTTGCAGTGCCCGCACTCGCAGTGCCGTCGTTCGCAGTACTTGGGTCAGTTTCGACCGGCATTTCGTTTCTCCCTGTTGTTGACCCGGCGGCCGCGCACGGACGCGCTTGCGGCGCCGCCTGCGCTTCATTCCTGAACCGTCGTCATTCGAGTTTGATATTCGCTTCCCGCGCGACTTTTGTCCAGCGCGCGAGATCGGCGCGCAGCGTGGCATCGAGCTCTTCCGGCCTTCCCGGCGCCGCCTGCAGGCCGATCTTGGCGAACTTGTCCTTCACCTCCGGATTGGCGAGCACCCTGTTCAGATCTGCGTTGAGTCTGTCCACCACGACCCTGGGGGTGTTGGCCGGCAGGAAAAACGCGATCCACTGCGAGAACTCGCACCCGCTTACGCCCTGCTCCGCCAGCGTGGGCACCTCCGGCAGCTCCGGGCTGCGCTTGAGGCTGGCGATGCCCAGCGCCTTCACCTTGCCCGCCCTGACGTTGGGCGCGGCGGAATTGAGCGCGTCCATCATCATGTGGATGTGGCCCGCGACCACGTCCTGGGCGGCCGGCCCCGCGCCCTTGTACGGAACGTGCGTGAGCTGGATGCCCGCTTGCGCCGCAAACAGCTCCGAGCCCAGATGATAGGTGCTCCCGGTGCCCGAGGTGCCATAGGCGATCTTGCCCGGATTGGCTTTGGCGTAGGCGATGAACTCGCGCACGTTGTTCGCCGGAACCGAAGGATGCACCACCAGCACATTGTCCGTGGTCGCGACGACCCCCACCGCGATGAAATCCCTGAGGACGTTGTAGGGCAGATTGGGCATGATGGCCGGGCTCGAACCCATGGAACTGCTGGTGCCGAACAGGATGGTCGCGCCGTCGGGCGCCGCTCGCGCCACCAGCTCGGTTCCGATCACGCCGGTCCCACCGGGTCTATTTTCCACGATCACCGGGCGCTTCATGAGTTCGGTCAGGAAGGGCGCGATCACGCGGGCGCCGATATCCGTAGGACCGCCGGTCGCAAACGGCACGATGAGCCGCACCGGCGGCCCGCCCTGTGCCAGGGCCGCAGCGGTACCCAACGCGCCGAACAAAACGAGCCCTGCGGCCGCGATCGCGCGCGCAACCCTGCCGCCGCATCCGGCGGCGATGCATTCAGACAATGATTTCAACATTCCCTCCCCCCCTTGAGATTGACCGCGGCGTCCGCCGTTTCGGCCTGCCCGAACCCGCGATTTCGATCCTGTTGCAGGCTCTGACGATTTGAACGGCTTTGGAGTATAAAGCGCATTGGGCGGCGCGGCGCTCCGGACTTGCCGGATGCGCATGCTTGCGGCGCCGCGCGCCCTTTCCCGTGCGGCCGTTCGCGGCGACAAACCGAGGATACACAAATGAGAGCGCAAGCTGCAAACATCACCGCCGGCACCATTGCGGCTGCAACAGCCCTTTCACTGCGGGAGAGCAAATGAATCAGGCGCCCGCCAAACCGCCGCGGTTTGCGCAGCTTACGACGGAACAGCTGCACGTCTACCAGAAACCGCTGGGCGAACAGATCATGAAAGTGTCCAGCATCGGCCTCGCCGGGCCCTACAACCCGCTGCTGCGCAGCCCGGTCCTCGGGCAGCGCATGTTCGATCTGCTGTATTACCTGCGCTGGAACTCGTCGCTCAGCCTGCGCTTGAATGAATTCGCCATCCTGATCATCGGTCGCCAGTGGCGCTCGCAAGTCGAATGGTTCGCGCACGCGCCGCTCGCGCTCAAAGCCGGTCTCGCGCCGGCCATCATCGCCGACCTGAAGGCGCAGAAGCGACCGGCCGAGATGCAGGCGGAGGAGGCTGCCGTCTACGATTTCGTCACCGAACTGGCCACGACACATCGGGTATCGGATGCGACCTTCGCGCAGGCGAAACAGACCCTCGGCGAACAGCAGGTCGTGGACCTGACGGCGCTGATCGGCACCTACACCACGGTGGCGATGCTGCTCGCCATGGCCGAGGAAAACGTGCCCGCGGGCAAGGAGCCGCCGTTCAAGCCGGGAGACCCCTGAAATCCGGGGGAGCCGCGCGTACTCGGCACCTAAACCGGTATGGCGACCGAAAAGCGACGAAAGCGGCAAAGATTGCTTCAGGCGCGTGCGCGGCGGCGCCCCCCCCGGCTGCGGCGTACCGGCTTGGCCTCCGCCCCCGCCGACTCGACCATATCCACCATCGGCGGAGCATGCTAAATTGCCGTTCCTACAATGCGGCGTCCCGATTTGAATTCACAGATGAATAGCAATAGTCCAGGCCGGATTCCCGGCGACCGTTTCCTGCACTCTCCAGGCCCGACGCACGTCCCCGCGGAAGTGCTCAACGCCATGCACCGCCAGCCGATGGATCACGGCGATCCGCGGCTGGAGCAGATGATCGCCGTGTGCGAAGCCGGCCTGCGGCGCCTGCTGCAGACCGAACTGGCCGACGTATTCATGTATATCGCAAACGGTCACGGCGCATGGGAGGCGACCATCGAAAACCTGCTCGCGCCGGGGCAGGCCGTGCTGATTCCGGGCACCGGACATTTCTCCACGCAGTGGGCGCTGCAGGTCGAATCGACCGGGCGCCGCGTCGTGAGCACGCCTTACCGCGAAGGCTACCCGATAGACGCGAACGACATCGAGCGGGCCTTGCGCGCGGACACCGGGCGCGACATCGTCGCCGTGTTCGCGGTGCACACCGACACCGCGAGCGGCACCACCTGCGACCTGAGCGCGGTGCGGGCGGCGATCGACGCAGCCGGCCACCCGGCGCTGTTCGTGGCCGACGTCGTCGCCTCTCTGGGCGCGGCGCCGTTCGCCATGGACGCGCTGGGCGTCAACGTCGCGGTCGGCGCCTCGCAGAAGGGGCTGATGTGTCCGCCCGGTTTCGGTTTCGTCGCAGTGGATGCGCGCGCGGGCAAGCTTGCCGCGACCAATCCGGCGTCGCGCTACTACTGGGACTGGGGGCGGCGCAAGGCGGATTACAGCTACCGCAAGTTCTGCGGCACCGCGCCGCAGAACCTGCTGTTCGGGCTGGAGGCCGCGCTCGCGCTGCTGGCGCGCGAAGGCATGGACGCGGTGCACGCGCGCCACGCCCTGCTCGCGCGCGCGGTGCAGGCGGCGGTCGAGTGCTGGTCGCAGGCGGGAGCGCTGTCCTTGCACTGCCGCGTGCCCCAGGCGCGTTCGGTTTCGGTCACCACCATAGACGTGAGCCCCGGCGTCGACGTCGAGGCGCTGCGCACGGTCGCGCGCGAGCGCTTCCAGGTCGCCTTCGCCGGCGCCCTCGGTCCGCAGCTCGGCCGCGCCTTTCGCATCGGACACCTGGGCGATGTGAACGCGGCGATGATCCTAGGCTGCCTCGCCGGCGTCGAAGCCGCGCTGCTGGTGCAGGGCATTCCCTTCGGCCGCGAAGGCGTGCAGAGGGCCGTGGAGTGCCTGGCAGCGGGCTGAAGCGCGCGCGCCGCAATTTCAAAGCTATCGAGTACGCAGAATCGAGAACGCATAATGGGAAACGACGTGAGCGAAGAAGCCGGCAAACTGACAGACCTCCGAAGCGACACCGTCACCCGCCCCGGCGCGGCCATGCGCGCCGCCATGGCCGCGGCGGAGGTGGGCGACGACGTCTACGGCGACGATCCGACGGTCAACCGTCTGCAGGCGCGCGCGGCCGAGCTGTTCGGCCATGAAGCGGCGCTGTTCGCACCCTCGGGCACGCAATCCAACCTGATCGCGCTGCTCACGCACTGCCAGCGCGGCGACGAATACATCGTCGGGCAGGAGGCGCACACCTACAAGTACGAAGCCGGCGGCGGCGCCGTGCTCGGCAGCGTTCAGCCGCAACCGATCGCGCACCAGGCCGACGGCACCCTGGCGCTCGCGGACATCGAACGCGCGATCAAGCCGGACGACTTCCACTTCGCGCGCAGCCGCCTGCTCGCGCTGGAGAACACGCTGGGCGGGCGCGTCATGCCGCCGGCCTACCTCGAGGCGGCGTCCGGGCTGGCGCACCGGCACGGGCTCGCCACCCACCTAGACGGCGCGCGCATCTGCAATGCCGCGGTGAAACTGGGCATCAGTCCGCGCGACGCGGTGCAGGGATTCGACAGCGTGTCCGTCTGCCTGTCCAAGGGCCTGGGCGCGCCGGTCGGATCGGTGCTGTGCGGCAGCCGCGCCTTCATCGCGC
>CAYNVY010000237.1:0-6784 GCA_964400745.1 uncultured Enterobacteriaceae bacterium
TCGCCTGCGCCATCAGCACCGGATTCTTTGCCGCTGCGACCGCGGTGTTCATGAGCACCCCGTCGCAGCCCAGCTCCATGGCGATCGCCGCGTCCGAGGCCGTGCCGACGCCGGCATCGACGATCACCGGCACCTTGGCGTTCTCCAGGATCAGCTGCAGATTCCAGGGATTGAGTATGCCCATGCCGGAGCCGATGAGCGACGCGAGCGGCATCACCGCCACGCAGCCGATCTCCTCCAGCCGTTTGGCCAGGATCGGATCGTCGCTGCAATACACCATCACCTTGAATCCGTCCTTGACCAGCGTTTCGGCCGCCTTGAGCGTTTCCATCATGTTCGGAAACAGGCTCTTCGGGTCGCCCAGCACTTCGAGCTTGACCAGGTCATGGCCGTCGAGCAGCTCGCGCGCCAGGCGCAGCGTGCGCACCGCGTCGTCGGCCGAATAGCAGCCGGCGGTATTGGGGAGATAGGTGTATTTCGACGGCGGCACCGCATCGAGCAGCGAAGGCTCGTTCGCGTTCTGGCCGATGTTGGTGCGCCGGATCGCCACGGTGACGATTTCGGCCCCGCTCGCCTCGATCGCGCGGCGCGTTTCGTCGAAATCCTTGTACTTGCCGGTGCCGATCAGCAGGCGCGAAGTGTAGGGCTTTCCGGCGATGACCAAAGGATCGTTCATGTTTGCTCTCGGAGTACTACCGCGTTGTCTTTGGAATGGCTCAACCGCCGCCCACGGCGACGACGATCTCCAGCCGGTCGCCGCTGGCGAGCGCGGTTTGCGCGAAACGGCTGCGCGGCACGATCTCGCCGTTGCGCTCCACCGCGACGCGCTTGCCCGCGAGCTGCAGCTGATCGAGCAGGGCGGCGATGTCTGTTTCGGGCGCCAAGTGCTGGGCCGCGCCGTTTACGTTGACTTCAATCACTTTTCAAACCTCTATCGGCAAGAACTGCCGGAACGGTGCCGATTTTACGTCAGTTCGCGCGGAAGGTCATGTTCGCGAGTCGCGGGTGTCGCGAGTCGCGGGGCGACAAAAATAGAGCAGGCTTAGCGCTTGAGTGCGGCGGCGCCGATGATGCCACGCGTGGTGAGGGTCATGTTATCGCCGATCTTGTAGCCGACGCCGGCGCGCTCGGCGTTCGGCCCGGCGAAGAAACCGTTCACCATTCCCGTACAGGCGCCGCCCATGCACGCGCGCGCACCGCCGGTAGTGGTCACCGGCACCGACAAGCTCGAAAATGAGGCTGTGCCACTCGTCGACAGTTCCGAAGTCGACGGCGTTGCGACGCCGCCGGTGGTCTGCAGGCGATAAGCACCGTCGTTAGGCATGGTGACCGTGAGGTCGAGCCCTATCCTGGTGCCGGCGTTGCCACCCCATTCCACCGCCATCGGGATCGCGCCGGTGCTGGTCAGGGTGCCGGCGGGAAACGCTGCGCTGCCGTCGCCGAAGGTCGGCTTGGTCGCGCCCAGCAGCGTGAAATTCGCGGTGCCGGTCGCAGGCAGGGTCGGCGTCGGCTTGCCGATCAGATAGTGCCAGCCCTTTTCGGCGTCTATGCTGGTCAAACTGTATGGCCCCCCGCCGGTGCCCAAGCCCTGCGGCGTGCCGTTGGTCCAGCGCCCCCAGGTGATCAAGGCATCGCCACCGGCATCCACTGCCTGCGCCGTATTCTTGACGAATCCGTCTCCCAATCGGTCATAGCCGGTGAGCACACCCGACGCGTCCTGCGTAATTGCGTTGATGCCGGTCCATCTCTGCAGAGGAAATCCGTCTGGTCCGCCCTGGATCATCTCGATGCCGCCCGGCGTCATGTCGAACGGGAAGAACGCGGGTGTCGAGCGCAAAAACGCTGCCGCGCCGATGATGCCCTGCGTCGCCAGCGGCGGGCCGGCGGGTGCGATCAGGTAGTTGATGCCGGCGCGTTCGGCGCTCATGCCGGCGAACAGGCCTTGCACGCTCGCCTGACAGCTGGCGCCGCCGCAGGCGCGGTCGGCGCCCGTCACGCTCACCGGCACCGTGCCGCTGAAGCGCGAGTTGCCGCCGGTCGTTAGTTCGGAAGTGGAAGGCGTGGCGACGCCGCCGGTGGACTGTATGCGGTAGCTGCCGTCGTTGGGCATGGTCGCGGTGAGATCGAGCCCTATCCTGGTGCCGGCATTGCCGCCCCACTCCACCGCCATCGCCACCGCGCCGGTGCTGGTCAGCGTGCCGGCCGGAAACGACGCGCTGCCATCGCCGAAAGTCGGTTTGGTCGCGCCTAGCAGCGTGAAATTCGCGGTGCCGCTCGCGGGCAAGGTCGGTGGCGTCGGTTTGCCGATCACGTAGTGCAGGCCTTGTTCGGCGCCAATCGCGGTCATGTCGATGGGCCCGCCTCCCGAGCCGGTCAGTTGCGGCGTGCCGTTCACCCATCGCCCCCAGGCGATAGTTGCGTCGCTGCCTGCATCGGCGCCCTGCGCGGTGTTGATGACATAGGTATCGGGCGCACCCGGAGAGTAGCTGGTCACCACGCCTGCGGCGTCCTGCGTAACCGTCGTGATCGTTTGCCGCGTCAAAGGCGATGCGCCGCCGGGTCCAACGTGGATCATTGCCATGTTGCCCACCGTCAGGTCGAGAGGCGTGAACGAGGCAGGCGGTGGGGTCGGAGTAGGCATTGGCGTTGGCGTTGGCGTTGGCGTCGGGGTCGGAGTGGGTGTCGGAGTGGGTGTGGGTGTCGGAGTGGGTGTCGGGGTCGGAGTGGGTGTCGGTGTCGGTGTCGGTGTCGGAGTGGGTGTCGGTGTCGGTGTCGGTGTCGGCGTCGGGGTGGGCGTCGGTGTCGGTGTCGGTGTCGGTGTGGGCGTAGGCGACGGGGTCGGTGTGGGCGTCGGCGACGGGGTCGGTGTGGGCGTCGGGTCGGCCGCGGCTGCCTGATCAGGCACCACACCTAACACGTCAATACCGGAAAACGTTTGACACCACGGGCTGCACGCCGGCGCGGATGAAACGGCAAAACTCAGCGCCGCCCGCTCTGCGTTGGGCCCGATAAAAAACCCCTCCACCTCGCCCCGCTGCAAGGGGTCGATGGGTGAACCTCCGACAGGAATATTGCTTCCGCCGAAAGTCGCCGTGCCGCGCCGCAGGCGAACTTCGGAGAGATCCGGTTGATCGAGCCCGCCGCTGGTCAGTATTTTGAAATAGCCGCGAATGCCTTGCTGACTGCCGATAATACTGACACCGACACCGGTGTTGTCGCCGCCGCCGAAATTGACCGAAAGCTCGCTTCGCGGCGGCGGTATAACGTAATTCTGACCGATATTGAGTTCGCCTTTGCTTGCAAGAGTGCCGTACTTGACGGTGCCAGTCGCGGGAAGCCTAGGCGTCTTTGCGCCGATTACATACTGGAAACCGTCAGACCAGTTCGTCCCGAAGACATTCCTCGTCCCGGCACCGTCTCCGAGCTGGGCCGAGCCCAGCCAGATTCCCCAGGAGACCAGTCCATCGGTACCGTAAGCCGCCCTGCCCAGGAATGGGTTGGACAGGGCGTCGTTGACCTGCTCCAGCAGAAAAGGCGGCGAACCGGCGGTCGAGAAACCGCGTAGCATCGAACCGAGAAAATCTCCCTGGCCGGGACCGGTAACTCCATAAGTCCCTTTGCTCACATGCGCGTGCGCCATGGTGAGATTGGGAATCACGACGCTGGCTCCCGCGACCGTTGCCGGGCCATCGGCGCTGGGTTTGAACGGCGTATTCAAACTATCGCGAGAAAGCGCGCTCTGGGAGTAGGGGCCGGTATCGGTCCGGGCGCCCCCTGTAGCACTCGCGCTGCCGGCCGCGCCTTCAGGAACGGCGCCAAGTACATCGACGCCGGCAAACGCCAGGCTCGTTAGTGATGAGCCGTTCGACACGGACTTAACTGAAAAACTCAGCCCGACGCGTTCCGCCTCGGGCCCGACAAAAAATCCCTCGACTTCTGCACCTGCGTAGTCTACGGTTGAGCGTAATGGCCCGGTATTGAATAATCTTGCCGACGTACTCCCGCCGAACGTCGCCGTTCCTCGTCGCAGGCGAACCTCGGAAAGTGCCGGATAGTCCAAGCCGCCCCTGGTCAATATTTCGAACCCCTTGGATTCCGATCTTGTGGCGCCGACAATACTGACGCCTATGCCATAGCCGTCGCCGCCGAAATCTACCGAAAGCGCACTGCGCAGGGCGGGGTAGACATTGGGATCGTCGGTGCCGAGGCTAGGATTGGCGCCGAAACTAGGACCAGTGCCGACACCAAATGCGCCTTTGGTGGGAAGGGTGCTGTATCTCGCAGTGCCGGTGGTTGGAAGGCTGGGTGTCTTCGCGCCGACCACATACTGGAAGCCGCCATAGCCTGCGTCTCTTTGCGCCGTGGTTGTCCCTCTCAGTATCGTTGTTGTGTCTATCGTTCCTTGGACATTTGTTCGTTCACCGTCGCCGAGCTGCGCAGGACCCAACCAGATTCCCCAGGAAACCAGTCCGTCGCTACCGTAGGTCGCCCTGCCGTAAAGAGGATTTGACAGCTTTAAGTCCAATTCCTCCAAACGAAAAGGCGGCGCCTCCCCCACCGAAAAACCGCGCAGCACCGGGCCGATAAAATCGGCCAAACCCGGGCCGGAAATCCCGTTGAAGCCTATGTCGCACGAACATGGGCCGGAATACCCAATGTCATTCTTAACATGCGCATGCGCCATGGTGAGACCGGGAATGATCAGACTGGCCCTGCCCCCGCCGACTGCTGCAGCGCCGTCCGCGTAAGGCTGGAATGGCGTTTTCGTGCTCTCGGCATCATTGAGACCGAGCATGGGAGGCGTACCGCACCCGGCGCCGCTTAACATGATTGCCATCAGAATGACGGCCGCGATCCTGAGAATCAGGCGCATGGCGGGCTCCTAGAAAAAATACCTTGCCGTCACCGTGACGGCGGTGCGCTCGTACCTGAACACATCCAGGTTCGAGCGGTTGTCGGTGTAGCCGATCACCGGGGTAAGCGACCAGTCCTTGTTCAAGGTATAAATCAGCCCGGCACTCACGTCGGCCTGCTTGTCCATGCGCGTGACCGCGAACAGCGGGTCGGACTCGCCGTACTCGCGCCGCTCGTAGCTCGCTGCGCCGAACAACGACAGGCGGCTGTTGATCTGCCAGTACACTGCGGTGCGCGCTCCGAGCAGGCGATGCCCGAGGTGCTCGACCCCCTCGCCCGTAGGCCGTTCGGTGCCCGCATACACGCTCGCGACCGGCGGCAGGTTGAACAGGCGCTTGCCGAACGCCACCGGGTTCACCGCGATACCGTACACCTCCCGCTTCGCGTCGCGGAACGAATCCCGCGGATAGTCGAACTTCGTGAACTGGCCGAACGCGGAGATCTCGGCGAGCGGATGCACGATGCGCCTCCACTCCAGATTGAAGCCTGTGCCGTCACGCACGCGGGTATTGTCGAGCGACACGGTATCGAGCGCGAGCGACGCCGCGAGCTGGTTCTCGCCGAACGTATGGCTCAGCCCCGCGACCGCATTGACGATGAGGTAGTCGAAAGTGTCGACCGTACGGTTGAGCTTGGCCTGCACGCCGCCCGCCGCATTGAATTCGGTCGCATCGGTAAGCGGCACAAAGCCGCTGACTTCGGCGCCGAGCGCATGGAAACTGTCCGCCTGAGCGCGGCCGCTGGGGCTCAGGGTAGCGACTATGCCGCCCAGGATAGGCAGCGTGACCTGCTGTGCCGAGGTCGCCGAATTGACGTTGGAGTCGTGCCCTATGCCGAGCGTCACGCTGCCGCGAAAGCGCTTGCGCGTCGCATTCAATTCCTTATGCACGTCCTCGACGAAACGGTCGATCGAAGCGAGTACCTCAGGCGGTGGATTGGAATGCCGCACCTGGTCGAACGCGCTATGCGCCGCCAGGTAGTTGCCGGTGTAGAGGTAGGCGCGGCCGAGTTCCGCCCGCGCCTGCACCAGCGCCGGTTTGATGCGCAGCGATTCCCTTAAATCGACGATCGCGCCATCGGCATTGCCCGAATCGAGCTTTGCCAGGCCGAGGAAATAATGCAGCTCCGCGCTGGCCGCGCCCCTGGCGCGCAGCGGCTCGAGCAGCTCCAGCGCCGCCTGCGGCTTGCCGTCGCGGATGAGATCGCGCGCGCGGCGCAGCTCGCGCTCGTCCACGGGTTCCTGCCCAGCCGCCGCAGCCGTAAACGCCAGCATCGACGCCAGTAGAAACACAAAAAATGCCGGAATGCGCCTAAGCGCAAAGACGTGCTGCATGGCCTCCCGATTCTTATTCTTGACTACTAACCGGGAATTTGCCGGAAATATCAGGGCTTGTAAAGGGTCAGCGGGAAACCGCGCGCAGCGCCTCGATGCCTCAATCGACAGATGAGCGCTTGCTTCGGTCCAGGAGCATGAGCAGCGCCACGAAAGCGAATACTGAGCCGGCGTAGAAAGTGGCGTCCGGACCGAGCTGGTCCCACAGCAGGCCCGCGAGCACGCTCGCGACGAGCATCGCGATGCCGCTCGCCAGATTGAAGAAACCGAACCCCGTGCCGCGCAGATGTACCGGCGCAGTATCGGCGACCATGGTCGAGAGCAAACCCTGGGTCATGCCCAGATGCAGTCCCCATAGCGCGACGCCCAGCGCGACCTCGGCCAGCCCCTGCGCCCGGGCCAGAACCAGGTCGGCGACAATCAGCACTACGAGCCCGGCTGCGAGCAGCTTCAGATGGCTCGTGCGGTCGGCGAGTTTGCCCAGCGGATAGGCGGAGAGCGCATAGACCAGGCTCATCAGCACCAGCACCAGCGGCG
>CAYNVY010000238.1:0-6744 GCA_964400745.1 uncultured Enterobacteriaceae bacterium
GCCTTGCGCAGCAGCGCGGCGCCGAAATCGGCGATCTTCACGTCCGTGCCCTGCGCGATCATGATGTTCGCCGGCTTGATGTCGCGATGGACGATGCCTTCGTTGAAGGCGTAGGCGAGCGCGCCGCAGCACTTGAAGCCGATCTGCAGCACGTCCGCGACGGGAAGCAGGGTGTCGGTGCTCACGTGCTGCGACAGATCGCCGCCCGAGACCACTTCCATCGCGATGTGGCCCGAATCCTCCTGCACCACCGCGTCGAGGATGCCGACGATATGCGGATGCTTCAACTTGCCCGCGAGCGAGGCTTCGTTCAGAAACTGGGAGCGATAGACCGAGCCGAATTCCGGATCCTTGAACACCTCGGGTTCGATCACCTTCAGCGCGACTTCCTTGCCGGAAAAGGTGTCCACTGCGAGATAGACCGTTCCGGTCGCGCCCTTGCCGAGTTGCTTGCGGATGTCGTACTTGCCGATCTGAAGGCTCAGATCCATTTCAAATGGCTTGTCCACTATGCTCGGTCCATCAGGTTTGATCCATCGGGATATTCTTCAGCATGGCGCCATTCTAACCAACCTTTGCGCTCCCCGTTGCGGCGCGCCCTGTCTCGTTGCGCGCCGCCAGAAATATCCCCAGGAGCAGGACAGAAAATCCGGCGCCCTGAACCAGGGAGAAACTTTCGCCGAACAGCAGCAGCGCGAGCAGCGCCGAGCCGATGGGCTCGCCGAGTATGGTGAGCGCGATGAAGGTTGCCGAGACGTGCTTCAGCGCCCAGTTGAACACCGTATGCCCGAGCAGTTGCGGACCGAGCGCAAGTCCGAGCAGGATGGCCCAGCCCGAGGCGGAGAATCCCCACAAGGGCTCGCCCGCGACAAGCGCGATCAGGACCAGAAGCGCGGCGCAGCCGGTATAGATCAGCCAGACGTAGGCAAGCAGCGACAGCCGCCGGCGCAGCACGCTTCCTATCAGGAGATACCCGGAAACGCTGACCGCACCCAGAATGGCAAGCGTGTTGCCGAGCAGCGGATCGGGCTGCGGAGCGCCGCCACCTCCGCCGTCGGCAAGAAAGATCAGGCTGCTGCCGCCCAATGCAAAAGCGATGGCGAGCGCCAGCCCGGCGCTCGGCCGCTCGTGCAGGATCAGCATCGAGGCGAGCGCTATCCATACCGGGTTGGTCGTGACCAGCGCCGTGCTGCTGGCGACCGAGGTATAGGCGAGGGAACTGATCCACAGCGCGAAGTGCGCCGCGAGCAGGCCGCCGGCTGCCAGTCCCAGCAACAGATCCGGGCGCGACAATGCGCGGATTTCGGCCGATGCCCGGGCCGCCGCCAGCGGGGTGAGAATCAGCGCCGCCAGGGCGAGGCGCAAGGCTGCGATCGACAGCGAGGGCACGCCGTCGGCCTGCGCATAGCGCACCAGGATGGCGCTGGAGGATACGACCAGCACGCCGAAGCCGAGCGCGACGTAGGCCCAGCGTTTCGCCGCGATTTGACCCTGTGCCGACATCCGGCCGGCTACAGCTTCACGCAGACATTGCGCAATTCGGTGTAGAACTCCAGCGAATGCACGCCGCCCTCGCGGCCTATGCCCGACTGCTTGGAGCCGCCGAAGGGCGTGCGCAGATCGCGCAGGAACCAGCAGTTGACCCAGCTGATGCCGACTTCGACTCTTGCCGCTACGCGGTGCGCGCGCGCCAGGTTCATGGTCCAGATGGTGGTGGCGAGCCCGTACTGCGTGTCGTTGGCGAGGCGCACCGCTTCCTCCTCGGTGTCGAACGCCCGCACATGGCAGCAGGGGCCGAATATTTCCTCGCGCACCACGGCGGAGTCTTCCGGCAAGCCGGTCCAGATGGTGGGCTCTACCCATGCGCCCCGGGCGAGTTCGCCTTCCATCTCCGGCACGCCGCCGCCGGTTACCACAACCGCGCCTTCCTTGCGCGCCTGCGCATAGTAGGACAGCACCTTGCGCCTGTGCTCCTGGCTGATCAACGGTCCGAGCCCGGTCTTGGCGTCCTCGGAGCGCCCGGGTTTCAGGCTCTCCGCTTTCGCCTTCAGCGCGGCGACGAAGCGCTCGAATAGCGGCCGCTCGACATAGACGCGCTCGGTGCCCAGGCACACCTGGCCGCAATTGGCGAACACGGCGCGGCCCATACCTTCCACCGCCGCGTCGAAGTCGCAGTCGGCGAACACGATGCCGGCGTTCTTGCCGCCGAGTTCGAACGATACCGGGCGCACGCGATCGGCCACCGCCTTCATGATCGCCGCGCCGGTGCGCGTCTCGCCGGTGAAGGTGACCGCGTCTATGCCCGGATGGCGCGTGAGCAGTTCGCCCGCTGAACCCGGACCGAAGCCGTGGATCACGTTGTACACGCCCTTCGGCACGCCCACCGCGTTCATCACCTCGCCCAGCAGCGTCGCCGTGGAGGGCGTCTCTTCCGACGGTTTCACCACCACGGTGTTGCCGCAGGCCAGCGCCGGCCCGACTTTCCAGGTCAGCAGCAGCAGCGGCAGATTCCACGGCGCGATCACCGCGATCACGCCCTTCGGGACGCGCAGGGCGTAGTTGATCGCGCCCGCCTTGTCCGGCGTGGCCATCTGGAAGAATTCGCCCGGCACGTTTTTCACCACGTCGGCGAATATCTTGAAATTCGCCGCGCCGCGCGGGATGTCGATGTGCCGCGCCAGACTCGCCGGCTTGCCGGTGTCGGCGATCTCCGCCTGAAGAAATTCGTCGAAGCGCCGGTTGATCTCGTTCGCCACCGCGTAGAGCAGTTCGGTACGCTCGGCCAGGTCGAGGGCGCCCCAGGGCCCGGTGAGCGCGGCGCGGGCGGCGCGCACCGCGGCGTCCACCTCAGCCGCTCCCGCCTCGGACACCAGCCCCAGCAGACGCCCGTCCACCGGCGAACGGTTCTCGAAGGTCTTGCCCGATGCGGCGGCGGCGAATTCGCCGCCGATGAAATTGAGCGTACTTGCGGGCTGCCGCTGCAGCTCCGAATTCTGACTCATACTATGCTCCCCTGTGCCCCTGGCAGCTATTGCGCACTGCCCGGCGCATCATACCGGGCAAGCGGGCCTGGCACAAAGAGGAAGCACGACAGGAGGAAGCATGACAGGAGATCCGACAGCCGGACTGGCGCGGCCGCGCGCCCGGCGGGCCCGGGGCGTCAAAGCGTACGAGCGGCCGCGCGCGATCCTCGCAGAAGCAGGCGGCGAGTCGCGCTGCGAGGCGGCGGGAATATCGGTCTTGCCGGCTAGCGCTTTCGTCTGGCGAAGAAGTAGGCAACCGCAAGTATGACCACCAGCGCGATCGACCATCCGGCGACCGAGGCCGCCACGCCGCTCACCGCATGCGCCGGCGAGGAAAATCCCAGCCCCGGCAGCAGCCCGCATGCCACTCGTTTCCAGGAAACCGGGCCCAGCGATCCTTCGGATTTCAAACGTGCGTTCATGGAATTCCTCCTTTTGCGTGCTTGCGACCTTCTTCTTGTGGACTCACCTGGCCATTCGCAAGCAGAGCCGAGCCGGTGATTTATTCCATCCCGTCGGAATGGTTATCTTCTCTGTATAGATTGCGGAATGGGAAATTGCAAACCGGATCTTGCCGCCATCCCCATACCGTTGATTGGTTTGCCTAGCGCAATATGCAGTTGCATCTCATTGTTAATGATGACTAATCGGAATAACGATGGGGCGATTGCCAATGCAGACGAAACCGCCGTTTTCGCAAGCGCAAGCACATCGCCGAGGCTCTATACTTCTCCAATACGCGATTCCGCCCTTGAAACAGCGCGGGTGAATGAGATGCCGGCAGGATATTGAGCCTATGAACTGGAAAAACGGCGTGCGCAATCCGGGCGCGTCGGCAGCGCTGGTCGCCGCGCTGCTGTTCGGCGCGGGGACGCCGCTGGCGAAACTGTTGCTCGATGCGGTCAACCCGTGGATGCTGGCGGGCCTGCTCTATCTTGGTTCAGGGCTCGGGCTGGCGCTATACCGCCGCCTGACACGCGCGCCGGCGGTCCGGCTGCGCCGGGATGACGCGTTCTGGTTTGCGGGCGCGATCCTCGCTGGCGGCGTCGCCGGCCCGGTGCTGCTGATGCTGGGCCTGAACGGCATGCCGGCGTCCGGTGCCTCCCTGCTGCTCAATGCCGAAGGCGTGTTCACCGCGCTGCTGGCGTGGTTCGCCTTCAAGGAAAACTTCGACCGGCGCATTGCCTTGGGCATGGGAGCCATCGTGGCAGGCGCGCTTGTGCTGAGTTGGCCGGGGCAGGCGCGATTCGCGGGCTGGTGGCCGACGCTCGCAATCCTCGGAGCCTGCTTCGCCTGGGGCATCGACAACAACCTGACCCGCAAGATTTCGCTTGCGGACGCAACCTGGATCGCGTCGGTGAAGGGGCTGGCGTCCGGCTCGGTGAATTTGATTCTGGCCACCGCCTTGGGCGCGGCTATGCCGGCACTGCCGCAGTTGGCCGGCGCGATGGCGGTGGGATTCCTGGCCTATGGAGTCAGCCTCGCCCTGTTTGTGATCGGCCTGCGCCACCTTGGCACTGCGCGCACGGGGGCGTACTTCTCAGTCGCACCTTTCTTCGGCGCCTTTCTGGCCTTGTTCATGGGAGAGCCGGCGACGGCGCCCCTGCTGGTCGCCGGCGCATTGATGGCGCTGGGCACCTGGCTGCACCTGACCGAGCGCCATGAACATGCGCATCATCATATCGAGGGATGGCACGAGCATGGCCATGTCCACGACGAACACCATCAGCACCGGCACGACGTTCCCGTGACGCCCGGCACCGATCACAGCCATCCGCACTTGCACCAGCCGCTCGCACATACGCACCCGCACTTTCCGGACGCTCACCATCGCCACGGTCATTGAGGAGGCGAAGGTTTTACTTGGGAACCCAGGACCCGGTTCCCCAGCGTATGGTTGAACGCCGAGTGCGTGTGCCCGGGCCCTGTCTCCGCGTGGTTCCAGCCCTTGTCGAGCGCCAACTAGCCGGCGCCATAGGCAGTGCGGTAGCCAGTCTTCGCGTTGTACGCGACCGTGTAGAATAATCGCCGCAGCACTTAGACCGGGCGCGCGACGACGTGCCTTCACCCGGCGCGCGAAGACGCGCCTTAACAACAACAAGGAGGAAACAAGCATGCGCGTCACCCACAGGACATTTTTCACCGCCGCGCTCGTCGCACCGCTGCTGACCATCGCAGCCGCGCTGCCCGCCACCGCGCTGGCGCAGACCTACCCGTCGAAGTCGATCCGCATTATCGTGCCCTTCCCGCCCGGCGGCACCACCGACATCGTTGCGCGCCTGGTGGCGCAGCGCATGACCGAAACCATGGGACAGACGGTGGTGGTGGAGAACCGCGCCGGCGCCGGCGGCTCCATCGGCGCCGACGTGGTGGCCAAGGCGGCGCCCGACGGCTACACCATCCTGATGCACAACATCACCTTTCCGCTGGCCTCGGTCGCGCTGGCGATCGCCGGCCGCGCGCCCTACAACATCGACACCGATTTCGCCGGCGTTTCCATTGCCGTCAACGTGCCGCTGATCATCACCGCACACCCGAGCGTGCCGGCGAACAACCTGCGCGAGTTCGTGACGCTGCTGCAGAAGGACCCGGGCCTCAAATACAACTACGGCTCCACCGGTCCGGGCTCGTACATGCACATCACCGGCGAAGTGATCAAGCGCGACGGCAAAATTGAAATGACCCACATTCCCCTGAAAGGCGCGGCGCCGCTGAAGCAGGAACTGCTCGCCGGACGGCTGCAGCTCGGCGGCGACCAGCTGTCCTCCTCCATCGGCGACGTGAAGAAAGGCACGCTCAAGGCCCTCGCGACCAACGGCTCGCAGCGCATCGCCACGCTGCCCGACGTGCCCACGGCGCGCGAAATGGGCTTCCCGCGGATCGAAGCCGAAGGCTGGAACGGGCTGTTCGTCCCGGCGAAAACGCCGCGGGACATCATCGACCGGCTCGCGCGCGAAACCGCGGCAGCGGTGCGCCACCCCGAGGTGATGAAGCGCTTCGCCGAGATCTCGGCCGAACCGGTCGGTTCCTCGCCGGCGGAGCAGGACGCGATACTGAAGAAGCAGGTGGCGCAGTTCCGGCCCATCATCCAGGAGCTGGGCGTGACGCTCGATTAAGCGGGGAGAGTTTCAATGGCGGGTGTGGCCCTGATTACCGGATCCGGCCGCGGCATAGGCGCGGCGACGGCGAAACTCGCGGCGAAGCGCGGTTACGCCGTGTGCGTGAATTATCTGAAGAACGAGCAACGCGCCGATGAGGTCGTGGCCGAAATCCGCTCGGGCGGCGGCAAGGCCATCCTGGTGCAGGCGGACACGGCGAACGAGGACCAGGTAATTCGGATGTTCGAGCGCGTCGATCTCGAACTCGGCCCCATCACCGCGCTGGTCAACAACGCCGGCATCACCGGCCGCGCCGGGCGTCTGGATAGTTACGACGCGGACGCGATCCGGCGCGTGCTCGACGTCAACGTGACCGGCGCCATTCTGTGTTCGCAGCAGGCGGTGAAACGCATGTCGACGAAGAACGGCGGCAAGGGCGGCGCGATCGTCAACCTCTCCTCGCTTGCCGCGACGCTGGGCGGCGCCGGCAGGTGGATCCCATATGCCGCAGCAAAGGGCGCGATTAATAGCTTCACCATCGGCCTGGCGAAGGAAGTGGCGGCGGAGGGCATACGCGTCAACGCCATCAGCCCGGGCCTGATCAACACGGAAATCCATGCCGA
>CAYNVY010000239.1:0-6599 GCA_964400745.1 uncultured Enterobacteriaceae bacterium
TCGAGAAGGGGCGCGAGCTCTACGGCCTGCCGCAGGCGCGCCAGGCGATACGCGCAGCCGGGCGCGCGCTCGTGGTCGAGGGCTACATGGACGTGGTGGCGCTGGCGCAGCACGGCGTGGAATACGCGGTCGCGACGCTGGGGACGGCGACCACGCCCACGCACGTGCAGAAGCTGATGCGCCAGGCGGACGAAATCGTGTTCAGTTTCGACGGTGACGCGGCGGGCAGAAAGGCGGCCTGGCACGCCCTGGAAGTGAGCCTGCCCGCGACGCTGGACAACAAGGCGATCCGCTTCCTGTTCCTGCCCGAAGGCGAGGACCCCGATACCTATGTGCGCGCCAAGGGCAAACAGGCGTTCGAGGAACTGGTCGGGCGCGCGGAGCCGCTTTCGGCGTATCTGCTGCAACAGCTTTGCACGCGCGTCGACACAAAAACCATGGAAGGGCGTTCGCGCCTGGTGCACGAAGCCAAGCCTCTGCTCAAGAGCGTGGCGGCCCCGGGCCTGCAGCTGCAGCTCTTGAAGCAGATCGCCGACATCTCCGGCATGACCCAGCAGGAGGTCGAGCGCCTGTGCGAGATTCGCCGCAGCCAGCCGGCGCAGAGTCACTGGCAACGCCCTGCGCCTGCAAGGTCGGAGCGCGCTTCGGTCAAGAGTTTCGAACTGCGCCTGCTCGAATGCGTACTGGTGAAGCCCGCGCTCGCCGCCGAACTGACCGGCGAGATTGTCTGCGGCGATAGCGTCGAAGCAAAAGCCCTGCTCGCGCTGGGAGAGTACGTGCGGGCCAATCCCGACCGCAGTTCCGAAGTCATGCTGATCGACCATTTTCGCGGCAGCCCGTTCGAAACCCTGATCAAGCAGGTGCGCTCCGAGCTCATGGTTTTGGCGCTGACGCCCGAGGATGCCGAAGGCGAATTCCGCGACGCGCTGCCGCGCCTGGAGCGACAGCGCATTCACGAGCAGTTGAACGATCTGCAGCGCAAGGGCAAGGAAGGCAGCCTGGGTGCCGCGGATATCGCCTTGATGAACGTACTCACCAAGCGCCTGGCGGCGCTGGATCAGCGCTCGGGCGGAAATCGCTCTGTGGTATAATCCGCCCCTTTTTTCCAATACTTCACCGACTTAGGACAAGCTAATGGCAGCACATCAAGCCAAGGCCAAGCAGATCAAGGCTAAGAAACCCGCCGCAGCCTCCAGCACCAAAGGCGGCAAGCCGAAGGCGCAGCACAAGAGCGCTCCGCCGCCGAAGAAAAAGCCCCCGCTTGCGTCCAAACCCGCAACCAGGAAAGGCAACCAGCCGGCGGCGAAGAAGGCGCATCCGGCGGTGAAGACAAAGCCTGCGGCGAAGCCGCATGCCAAGCCGCAGACCAAGCCGCAGGCCAAGTCACTTGCCGGCAAAGCGCATGCGCACGGCAAGGGCGTAGCGCCGCCCAAGGGCAAGGACGCCAAGCCGGTAGCGGCGGCACCCGCGACGCCGACGCAGTCGGCGAAGCAGATCGCCAAGCAAATCGCCAAGCAGCAGGCGGTCAAGCTTTCGGCCAAGCAAAGGCAGGAACTGCGTAACCGGGCCGAACAAAAGCCCGAGGACGCCGAGGCGCGCCGCACGCGGCTGAAGAACCTGATCAAGCTGGGCAAGGAGCGGGGCTTCCTGACCTACTCCGAAATCAACGACCACCTGCCGGACGATCTGGTCGACGCGGAGCAGATCGAGTCCATCATCACCACCTTCAGCGACATGGGCATCCAGGTCTACGACGTTGCGCCCGACGCTGAAACGCTGCTGATTTCGGAAAACGCGCCCGCGGCCGTCCCCGACGAAGACGCGGAAGAAGAGGCCGAGGCCGCGCTCTCCACGGTGGATCCCGAATTCGGCCGCACCACCGATCCGGTGCGCATGTACATGCGCGAGATGGGGTCGGTCGAACTGCTGACGCGCGAGGGCGAAATCGAAATCGCCAAGCGCATCGAAGAAGGCCTGAAGCACATGATCCAGGCGATTTCCGCCTGCCCGACCACTATCGCCGACATTCTCGCGCTCGCCGCCAAAGTGTCGCGCGACGAGATGCGCGTCGACGAACTGGTCGACGGCCTCATCGATCCCAACGCCAAGAACGAGCCGATCGCCGAAATGGCCGAGGTGCAGGTCGAGGAAGAAGAGGAGCTCGACGAGGAAGCGCAGAACGCGGCGATCACGGCGAGTCTGCAGCAGTTGAAGCAGGACGCGCTGGAGCGCTTCGCCGTCATCCACCGCCTGTTCGAAAAGAAGAAAGTGGCGTTGGTCAAACACGGATCGCGCAGCAAGGAGTACCTGAAGATCCGCGACAAGATTTCCGCCGAGCTGATGCACATCCGCTTTTCGGCGCGCATCGTCGAGCGCCTGTGCGACTCCCTGCGCGGGCTGGTGGAAGAAGCGCGCCGGTACGAGCGGCATATCCAGCAGCTGTGCGTGACCAAGAGCAACATGCCGCGGCCGCATTTCATCAAGGTTTTCCCGGGCAACGAAACCAACCTCAAATGGGTCGGCAACGAAATCGGCTCGCGCCACACCTACAGCACCCAGCTGGCGCGCTACCAGCCGGCGATCATGGAAAACCAGCAGAAGCTGCTCAACCTGCAGGCGAAGATCGGCATACCGCTGAAGGACCTGAAGGACATCAACAAGCAGATGTCCACCGGCGAGGCCAAGGCGCGCCGCGCCAAGCGCGAAATGACGGAGGCCAACCTGCGCCTGGTGATCTCGATCGCGAAGAAATACACCAACCGCGGCCTGCAGTTCCTCGACCTGATCCAGGAAGGCAACATCGGCCTGATGAAGGCGGTGGACAAGTTCGAATACCGCCGCGGCTACAAGTTCTCGACCTACGCCACCTGGTGGATACGCCAGGCGATCACGCGCTCGATCGCGGACCAGGCGCGCACCATCCGCATCCCGGTGCACATGATCGAAACCATCAACAAGATGAACCGCATTTCGCGCCAGATCCTGCAGGAGACCGGGCAGGAGCCGGACCCGGCCACGCTCGCGCTGAAGATGGAAATGCCCGAGGACAAGATCCGCAAGATCCTGAAGATCTCGAAAGAGCCGATCTCGATGGAAACGCCGATCGGCGACGACGACGATTCGCACCTGGGCGATTTCATCGAGGACGCGGCCACCATGGCGCCGGTGGACGCCGCCGTGTACGGATCCCTGAGGGACGCGACCAAGGAAGTGCTGGACTCGCTCACCCCGCGCGAAGCCAAGGTGCTGCGCATGCGCTTCGGCATCGAAATGAACACCGACCACACGCTGGAAGAAGTCGGCAAGCAGTTCGACGTCACGCGCGAGCGCATCCGCCAGATCGAAGCGAAGGCGCTGCGCAAATTGCGTCATCCCTCGCGCTCGGAGCGCTTGCGCAGCTTCCTCGACAATGAAGTCTGAGAAGGCGCCGGCGTCGCGCCTATGAGTGAAAGAAGCGCCATGGACCCCCTGCCGCCAATCTTCAAACTGCGCCAAAAGATCGCGAGCCCCAGGCTGGCGGACATCGAAGGCGAAATGCACGCGCTGCTCGACGGCTTCAACCTCGCGCAGAAGGTGAAGCCGGGCGAGCGCGTCGCCATCACCGCCGGAAGCCGCGGCATCCGCGACAAGGCCCGGATACTCAAGGTCATCGTGTCGCGCCTGAAGGACCTGCGGGCCGAGCCTTTCGTCGTGCCCTGCATGGGTTCGCACGGCGGGGGCACGGCGGAGGGGCAGGTCGAAATGCTGCGCCACCTCGGCATCACCGAGGAGTTCGTCGGCGCGCCCATCGTCTCGTCGATGGAGGTGAAGGAGGTCGGGCGCACCCATCTGGGCACGCCGGTCTACGTCGACGCCAACATCTGCACGCGCGCCGACAAGGTCATCGCCGTCAACCGCATCAAACCGCACAGCGATTTCGACTTCGAGATCGAAAGCGGCGTGGTCAAGATGCTGGTGATCGGCATGGCCAAGCACAAGGGCGCGGTCATGGCCCATCGCCTGAGCAACCGGATGAACGGTTACGGCACCATGCTGCGCGCGATCTATCCGGTGGTGCACAAGGCGCTGCCCTTGCTCTTCGGCGTGGGCATCATCGAGAACCAGTACGACCAGACAGCCTCGCTCCACCTGCTTGACGCGGCGACCCTCTGGGATGAGGAAAAGGCGCTCCTGCCCAAGGCGAAGGCCAGCATCGGCAGGCTCCCCTTCAAGCAGATGGACGTGCTCGTCATCGACGAAATGGGCAAGAACATCAGCGGGCCGGGAATGGACCCCAACGTCACCGGCCGGCGCTACGTCCGCGGCAGCCCGCCGCTCACCGAGCCCGAAGTCATGCGCATCTTCGTGCGCGACCTGACGCCGCAGGCCAAGGGCAACGCCACCGGCATCGGGCTCGCCGACTTCACTACCACGCGCCTGGTGCAGAAGATCGACATGCGCCCGACCATGATCAACTGCATCACCGGCGGCGCGCCCGAATACGCCCGGATTCCGATCGCCTACGAGCAGGACCGCGAAGCCCTGCAGACCGCCTACGACACCAGCGGCGTGCTCGATCCGATGCAACTGCGCCTCGCGTGGATCAAGAACACATTGGAGCTCGAAACCCTGTGGGCGTCTGCGCCGATGCTGGCTGAAGTCGAGGCCGATCCGCGGCTCGAAGTCGTCTCGGAGCTGCGGGAGATGCCCTTCGACGCCCAGGGCAACCTCGTCATGGACTGGGGCGGCCACTGAACTCACGCAGTCGCGCGGCCGGAGCCCGCTCTGGCTTATAATGCCGGGGTCCGCGAATCCGCGTTTTCCTCAGTTGGTGTTGCGTATGTGCGCGCAACGAGCGGACGCAACAACTCCGATACGGTAAGGGCCTATAGCTCAGTTGGTTAGAGCAGAGGACTCATAATCCTTTGGTCCCTGGTTCGAGTCCAGGTGGGCCCACCAATAAAAACAATGGCTTGCAGCGCAGGCCGTTGCTCTCCTATAGGACCGGTGAGTTGGAATTCCGCTTACGGCGCCTCCGAGGCCGCGCTTACTCGAGGAAGCCCATGTGCTGTTGTGCAGCAGCACACACTTGGTGCTACCGACGCTTAACGGGCCTGTCCATTATTTGTGGAGTCGACTCGCCTTGCAGCGCATTCCAGTCATCCGGCGGATTGCCGCGACCGAGCATCTTCTTGAATACTGCGTAGGGGTCATTCTTGCTTCCCGAAGCGCGTAATGTATCCTCGTCGTTCACCCAAGCGTAGACAATCACCTTGGTGCTTGAGTCGTAACGAAAAAACAAACGAAACCGACGCCCGATCTTGGCTCGTCGCCAATGCCGGAAAGCCGGCCCCATGGTATTGCCCTGCCGGTATTCATCTCTCGCCGGATCGCTCGGGACGGTCTCAAGTATCAATGTTGCCAATGCCGCATAGAGTTTGACGTTGGCATTTTCCTGCGCGTTCTTAGGATCGCCGGCAATGGCTTTGTCGGAAGCCGCTTTGAGCCGCTCCAACTGCTCGAGCACGCAACGATGAAATAGCAGCGTCCAATCGCCGGACTTCACAAGCTTACGTCGCCTTCGATTTCGTCCTTGACGTCAACCCGGCGCTTCTTGGCCTGTTGCAGGCTCTTGGCCAGCGCCGGAGGCAGGGCCATGACGTTCTTGCCGTCCGCGATATCGCGCTCGATCAATGCCAAAAACTGGGCGATGGCCGGATCGGTATGTTCGCCCGGCTCCGCGCGCGTAACCAGGATGCCCTTGCCATTGAAATCGAAGGCCACTTTGCCGCCCGAGTCGACGCCCAGCGCCTGGCGGATCGACTTGGGTAACGTGATCTGACCTTTAGATGTGATAGTGGCCACTTCGTGAATGCGAGACATAGTCGGTTCCTTAGCGCGTTGACCGTATATGGTAAGGAATATTCCTTTCCATGTCAAAACACGTTCGAAAGGTGTGTAAGCCTCGCCGCTAAACTTCGCCCGCGTGTAATATTCCACGGGTGACGGCACGACCGAAGCTTCATTCGACCACATGCTTTCGGTTTCGGCGCGCGAGGAATGGGCGCACGTCGGCGGCGGGCGGACGGTCAACGCGTAGGCGCCGCTCACCAGGGATGTCGCCTACACCGTTCCCACCACGGACAGGCTGCGCCGTGTCGACCGGGAATATTTCGCCGATAGTCGCGACGGCACTCGTGGACAAGTGCAGGCGCATCGTCAACCAACAGGAGCAGAAAATGAAAAAGGAAAGAATCTACAACCCCGAAGTGCCGGAGCCGCCACCCGGGCAATGGTCCAACTGCATCCGCGTCGGCGATATATTGTACGTGTCGGGCATGACCGGGCGCGAAAAGGACGGGCAGACGGTGACGGCGCAGGGCGAGTACGAGCAAACGAAGAAGATTTTTACCAAGATCCGCCACATGATCACGGCGGCGGGCGGGGTGATGAACGATATCACCAGCATGCAGATTTTCGTCACCCGCATCGAGCATAACACCGAGGTCTGGCGCGCGCGCAAGGAGTTCTTTACCGGCGACTTCCCGGCGTCGACGCTGGTGGAAGTCAGCCGCCTGGCCAAGCCGGAGATCCTGGTAGAGATCAACGTGGTGGCGCAT
>CAYNVY010000240.1:0-6556 GCA_964400745.1 uncultured Enterobacteriaceae bacterium
GAGGTACTCGGTGACCACGCGCGATCCGGGGGCGAGCGAAGTCTTGATGTGCGGCTTGACCGTGAGTCCGCGCTCCACCGCTTTCTTCGCGAGCAGGCCGGCCGCCAGCAGCACGCTCGGGTTGGAAGTGTTGGTGCAGGAGGTGATGGCGGCGATGAGCACGTCGCCCGAACCGACTTCGACGCCGCTGAGTGCCATGAAGCGCTTGCCCAGATCTTCGGATTTTTTCGCGAAACCGTTGTCGGCGACAGGCTGGGAAAAGAGTTCGCCAAATTTCGATTTCACCTTCCCGAGCTCGATTCTGTCCTGGGGCCGCTTGGGACCGGCGAGCGAGGGCGCGACGCTGTTGAGGTCGAGTTCCAGTTCCTGGCTGTAGTCGATCGCGCCTTGCTTCGGAATGCCGTACAGGCCTTGCGCCTTGAAGTAGGATTTGAACGCGTCGATTTCGGCGGCCGTGCGGCCGCTGCCTTCGAAATAGGCGATGGTCTTGTCGTCCACCGGGAAAAATCCCATGGTGGCGCCGTACTCGGGCGCCATGTTGGCGATGGTCGCGCGATCGGGCAGGGAGAGGCTGGCTGCGCCCTCGCCGAAGAACTCGACGAACTTGCCGACCACCTTGGCCTTGCGCAGCATCTCGGTGACGGTGAGTACCAGATCGGTCGCGGTGACGCCGCCGCGCAGCTTGCCTTTCAGGTTCACGCCGACCACGTCCGGCGTGAGAAAGTACACCGGTTGCCCGAGCATGCCGGCCTCGGCCTCGATGCCGCCAACGCCCCAGCCGACCACGCCTATGCCGTTGATCATGGTGGTGTGGCTGTCGGTGCCGACCAGGGTGTCGGGATAGTAGACGCCGTTCTTCTGGTGCACGCCGCGCGCGAGGTACTCCAGATTCACCTGGTGCACGATGCCGACGCCGGGGGGCACGACTTTGAATGTGTCGAAGGCCTGCATGCCCCATTTCATGAACTGGTAGCGCTCCTGGTTGCGCTGGAATTCCAGCTTCATGTTCAGGTCGAGAGCGTTCTTGCTGCCGTAGTTGTCGATCTGCACCGAGTGGTCCACCACCAGGTCCACCGGCACCAGCGGTTCTATCAGTTTCGGATTCTTGCCCATCTTGTGCGCGACGCCGCGCATCGCCGCAAGGTCGGCGAGCAGGGGCACGCCGGTAAAGTCCTGCAGCACGATGCGCGCCAGCACGAACGGGATTTCGTTCGCGCGCGCGGCGTTCGGTTGCCAGCCGGCGAGTTGTTTGACGTGTTCCTCGGTGACCTTTTTGCCGTCGCAATTCCGGAGCACCGATTCGAGCACGATGCGGATCGATACCGGCAGGCGCGAAATCTTGCCGAGGCCGGCTTTCTCCAGCGCGGGCAGGGAATAGAATTTTCCGGTCTTGCCGGAAGCGAGTTTGAATTCCTTGAATGTGTTGTGCAGGTTGTGTGGCATCGCTGTCTCCAAAAGAAGCATTTTAACGCAGGAAAATCGGGGACAGACCACGTTTTCCGACATCGTTCACTGGGCCAACTCCATATTGCAGGAACGGAAAACGTGGTCTGTCCCCGATTTTCCCTTCACGCGCTACGAATCAGATTACGAACAGGTCGACGTAATCGCAAGCCGACATCGCCTCGAGTTTGCTCTGATCGAGCGAAACGTCCAGGATGCGCTGTTGCTGCTTCGCCGGAAAGCGGCGCGCGAGGTTGGTCTTGAATTTTTCCACCAGCAGCGGGATGCCGTCCTCGCGCCGGCGCGCGTGGCCGATGGGATACTCGACCACCACCTCTTTCAACTTCCTGCCGTCGTTGAACTCGAGCGTGAGCGCGTTGGCGATGGAGCGCTTTTTCGGATCGTGATAGTCCCTGGTGAATTGCGGGTCCTCGACGCACTCGATCTTGGCGCGCAGGGCGTCGATGCGCCGATCCGAAGCGACCTTGTCCTCGTAGTCCTCGGCGGTGAGGCGGCCGAAGATCAGGGGCACGGCGACCATGTACTGGATGCAGTGATCGCGATCCGCCGGATTGCTCAAGGGGCCTTTCTTGTCGATGATGCGGATGCAGGCTTCATGCGTGCGTATCGTGATCTTCTTCACGTCCTCGGCGGTCTTGCCCAGCTTCTTCAGTTCCTGGTGCAGCGTCATTCCCGCCTCGACCGCGGTTTGGGAATGGAATTCCGCCGGAAATGAAATCTTGAACAGCACGTTCTCCATGACGTAGCTGCCGTAGGGGCGCTGGAATTTGAAGGCGTTGCCTTTGAACAGCACGTCGTAGAAGCCCCAGGTCTTGGCGCTCAGCACCGAGGGATAGCCCATCTCGCCGGTTTTCGCCATCAGCGCCAGGCGCACAGCGCGGCTGGTGGCGTCGCCCGCTGCCCAGGACTTGCGCGAACCGGTGTTCGGGGCGTGGCGATAGGTGCGCAGGCTCTGCCCGTCGACCCAGGCCAGTGACACGGCGTTGATGATTTCCTCACGGCTCAGGCCCAGCATCTGCGCCACGACCGCGGTCGATGCGACCTTGACCAGCACGACGTGATCGAGGCCGACCTTGTTGAACGAATTCTCCAGCGCGATGCAGCCCTGGATCTCATGCGCCTTGATCATCCCGGTCAGCACATCCTTCATCGCAATCGGCTTCTTGCCGGCCGCGATGGCATTGCGCGACAGCCAGTCTGCGGTGGCGAGGATTCCGCCCAGATTGTCCGACGGGTGGCCCCACTCGGCCGCCAGCCATGTGTCGTTGAAATCGAGCCAGCGGATCATGCAGCCGATGTTGAACGCCGCCTGCACCGGGTCGAGCTGGAACTGCGTGCCGGGTACTCTTGCGCCGTTGGGAACCACGGTGCCGGGAACGATCGGGCCCATGAGCTTGGTGCAGGCCGGATAGGAGAGCGCCTCCAGGCCGCAGCCCAGGGTGTCGATCAGGCAGTTGCGCGCGGTGTCGTAGGCCACCTTGCTCTTGATCTGGTAGCGGGTGACGTAGTCGACGATGTCCGTCAGGACCTGGTCGGGTTTCGGGCGCACGTTGGAGATATGGGACGACATGCTGTTCCTCTTAATATGAAATTGGGTGCCGCGGGAAAAACATCGGCGGCGCAAAGATAACCGAAATCGGTTCTTTGCGCCGCCGCGGGCTGCGAGCTTACTTGCGTTTTTCGATAGGCACGAATTTGAGATCGTCCGGGCCGGTGTAGTTGGCGGTCGGTCGGATGATCTTGCCGTCGATGCGCTGCTCGATCACGTGCGCGGCCCAGCCGCTGGTGCGCGAAATGACGAAGATCGGCGTGAACATGGAAGTGGGCACGCCCATCATGTGGTAGCTCACCGCGGAGAACCAGTCCAAGTTGGGGAACATCTTCTTCTCGCGCCACATTACCGTTTCGAGGCGCTCGGCGATGTCGAACATCTTCATGTCGTTGCGCGCCTTGGACAACCTTCTCGAGACTTCCTTGATCACCTGATTGCGTGGGTCGCCGATGGTGTAGACCGGGTGCCCGAAACCGATGACCACCTCCTTGTTAGCCACGCGCTGGACGATGTCTGATTCGGCGGCGTCCGCGTTCTCGTAGCGCTTTTGCACTTCGAATGCGACTTCGTTGGCGCCGCCGTGCTTCGGGCCGCGTAGCGCGCCTATGCCGCCGCAGATGGCGCTGTGCATGTCGGAACCCGTGCCGGCGATCACGCGGCAGGTGAAGGTCGAGGCGTTGTACTCGTGCTCGGCGTAGAGGATGAGCGAGGTGTGCATCGCCTTGACCCACATGTCCGAAGGCTCCTTGCCGTGCAGCAGGTGCAGGAAATGCCCGCCGATGGAATCGTCGTCGGTCTCGACTTCGATGCGCCTGCCGTTGTGGCTGTAGTGGTACCAGTAGAGCAGCATCGAGCCGAGGCAGGCCATCAGTTGGTCGGCGATGTCGCGCGCGCCGGGATGGTTATGATCGTCTTTTTCCGGCAGCACGCCGCCCAGCACCGACACGCCGGTGCGCATGACATCCATCGGATGGGCGGAGGCCGGCATCCACTCCAGCGCCGCCTTGACGTTGGCCGGGAGTCCGCGCAGGGACTTGAGTTTCAGCTTGTAGCCCTCGAGCTCGGCGCGGTTGGGCAGCTTGCCGTGGACCAGCAGATAGGCGATCTCCTCGAACTCGCAGGTGTCGGCGACGTCCAGGATATCGTAGCCGCGGTAGTGCAGGTCGTTGCCGGAGCGGCCGACCGTGCACAGCGCGGTGTTGCCCGCAGTCACGCCGGACAGCGCGACCGATTTCTTCGCTTTCGGCGCGACCGGAGTCGCGCTTGCCTCTTGCCCCTGGGTCATGATTTCTCCTTTGCAAAAAGTTGGTCCAGCTTGGTTTCGTACGAGTGATAATCCAGATAGTCGTACAGCTCGCTGCGTGTCTGCATGCTGTCGACTACATTCTTCTGAGTGCCATCGCGGCGCACCGACTGATAGACGTTGAGCGCCGCCTTGTTCATCGCGCGGAATGCCGACAGCGGATAGAGTACGATCGAGACGTCCGCCGAGCGCAGTTCATCGACGCTGAACAAGGGCGTCGATCCGAATTCGGTGATGTTGGCGAGGACCGGTACTTTCACCGCGGCGGCGAACCGGCGGTACATCGAAAGCTCGGTCATGGCTTCCGGGAAGATCGCGTCGGCGCCGGCATCGACGCAGGCAACGGCGCGCTCGATCGCGCGGTCCAGCCCTTCGACCGCGAGCGCGTCGGTGCGCGCCATGATGAAGAAATCCGGGTCGGTTCTGGCGTCGACCGCCGCCTTGATGCGATCGACCATCTCCTGCTGCGACACCAGCTCCTTGCCCGGCCGGTGGCCGCAGCGCTTGGCGCCCACCTGATCCTCGATGTGCATGGCGCCGGCGCCGGACTTGATCAGGGAGCGCACGGTGCGCGCGACGTTGAAGGCGCTCGAGCCGAAGCCCGTGTCGACATCCACCAAGAGCGGCAGCGAGCAGACATCGGTGATGCGGCGCACGTCGGTGAGCACGTCGTCCAGATTGCTGATGCCCAGGTCCGGCAGCCCGAGCGAGCCCGCCGCCACGCCGCCGCCCGAAAGGTAGATCGCCTTGAAGCCGCTGCGCTCGGCCATGCGCGCGTGGTAGGCGTTGATGGCGCCGATCACCTGCAGCGGCTTCTCCTGCTGCATCGCGCTGCGGAATCTTGCTCCTGCCGACGTCGGTTTTTCAGCCATATTGACCTTTCCAAGTAGCGCCAAGAGCGCGAAGGATACGAAGATTATGCCGAGCGTAGTTTAATGCACATCAAACCTTTGCTCCTTTTATTGCATTGACCAGCGTTCCTGCGCCGGAACTGTTGCGCCGGCGACAATCGTGCCGGCGCCGTGCGCGCGAAAGCGACCGGCACGGCGTTTTGGCCTTGCATCGCGCAACGGGGAATGTGGAGGAAGATGGGCGGACCGCCGAGCGGGGCAACGCCGGTATGCTTGCGCGCGCTCATCCGCTGCTTTCGGACAGCCATGGGTGGCGCTGGTGCGAACTGGCCCGGAAACGTACACAGTAGTTTCCGGGTCAGGCTTTCATTTTCGGCTCGGATCAGCCGAGCAGATGCTTCACGCCGTCGCGCTCTTCATGCAGTTCCTTGAGCGTGGCGTCCATGCGGGCGCGGGCGAAATCGCTGATTTCGACGCCCTTGACGAGCTGAAAATCGCCGTTCTTGCAGGTCACGGGCTGGCCGTAGAGCACGCCTTCGGGAATGCCGTAGCTGCCGTCGGAGGGGATGCCCATTGTGATCCAGTCGCCCTCGGGCGTTCCCAGCGACCAGTCGCGCATGTGGTCGATGGCCGCGCTTGCCGCGCTCGCAGCTGAGGAAAGGCCGCGCGCGGCGATGATCGCCGCGCCGCGTTTTTGCACCGTCGGGATGAAGTTGGTTTCGAGCCAGGCCTGGTCGTTGATCAGGGACCAGACCTTCTTGCCGTCGCATTCGGCCTGGAACAGGTCCGGATACTGCGTGGCCGAATGGTTGCCCCATACCGTCATCTTGCGCAGGCTGGTGACCGGCTTGCCGGTCTTGGAGCTGATCTGCGACAGCGAGCGGTTGTGGTCGAGGCGCATCATGGCGGTGAACTGGCGCGGCGACAGGCTGGGGGCGTTCTTCATCGCGATCAGCGCGTTGGTGTTGGCCGGATTGCCCACGACCAGCACTTTCACCTTGCGGCTGGCGACCGCGTCGAGCGCCTTACCCTGAGGCACGAAAATCGCGCCGTTGGCCTCGAGCAGGTCTTTGCGTTCCATGCCGGCGGTGCGGGGGCGGGCGCCGACTAGGATGGCGTAATCGGCGTCCTTGAACGCCACCATCGGGTCGGAGGCCGGAACCATGCCGGCGAGCAGCGGGAAGGCGCAGTCTGCGAGTTCCATCATTACCCCGGTAAGGGCTTTTTGCGCTTTTTCGTCTGGAATTTCGAGCATCTGAAGGATGACCGGCTGGTCCTTGCCCAGCATTTCGCCAGAGGCGATGCGGAACAGAATGCTGTAACCGATCTGACCGGCTGCGCCGGTGACTGCCACGCGTACGGGTGATTTGGACATTTTTTCTCCAA
>CAYNVY010000241.1:0-6515 GCA_964400745.1 uncultured Enterobacteriaceae bacterium
GGGGTGGGGTTCGCATCCATTTCAATGGCCGCCCAGATCTTAAATTGCGCCCGGGGGGATTTGGGGTTGTTGGGGGGCATGGGGACGGGGTCGTTAAGCGCGGGCGGTTTGCCCTACCTGCGGGCGTTCCCGCTCGCGATCGCGGCGGCGGCGCTGGTCGGCCTGCTGCTGGATAAGTTCGCGGTCGAGCCCGCGCGCGACGCCTCGGTGGTGACGCTGATCATCATCACCATCGGCGCATCCATCTTCCTGCGCGGGCTGGCGATGCTGGTGTGGGACAAGAACCTGCACGCGCTCAAACCCTTCACCGGCGATACGCCGATAGCGATCGCGGGCGCCACCATCCTGCCGCAGAGCCTGTGGGTGCTCGGGGTCACGTTTGCGATCGTGCTTGCCCTGTCCTGGTTTTTCGGACGCACGCTGATCGGCAAGGCGATGCTCGCCACCTCGCACAACCGCCTCGCGGCGGAACTGGCGGGCATCAACGTGCGCATGATCCTGTTCCTTTCCTTCGGCTTGTCGGCCGCTTTGGGGGCGATCGCCGGCATCCTCATCGCGCCGATCACGCTGACTTCGTTCGACGTCGGCGTGATGCTGGGCCTGAAGGGTTTCGCCGCAGCGATACTCGGCGGCCTCGGCAGCGGACTGGGCGCGGTGGTCGGCGGCCTGGTGCTGGGCATCGCCGAAACCATGAGCGCCGGCTACCTCTCGTCGGCCTACAAGGATGCGATCGCGTTCGTGATCATCCTGGCCGTGCTGTTTTTCATGCCGAGCGGCCTGTTCGGCAAGCGCGGCGGCGAGCGGGTCTAGATGGCGTCGCGCCCCGTGTTGCAGCGTCTGGCCTCGCCGCGCACCGGGGGGCTGCTTGCGCTGGCTGCGGCGATCGCGCTGCTGCCGCTAGGGCTCAGCAACAGCTATTTCTACGACATCGCCATCCTGGTGGGCCTGAACGCCATCGTCTGCGTCGGGCTGAACCTGCTCATCGGCTACGCCGGGCAGATCAGCCTGGGCCATGCCGGCTTTTTCGGCCTCGGGGCCTACGGCTCGGCCATCCTCGCCTCGCGCTACGGCTGGCCGCCGCTCGCCGCTTTGCTGAGCACGACGCTGGCCGTGGCGGCGCTGGCATTCCTGGTCGGGCGCCCCATCCTGCGGCTCAAAGGCCACTACCTGGCGATGGCCACGCTGGGCATGGGGATCATCATCTTCATGGTCATCACCACCGAGGACAAGTTTACCGGCGGTCCGGACGGACTCTCGGTGGTGCCCTTCAGCATCGGCGAAATGACGCTGAAGGGCGAGCGCGTCTGGTACTGGATCGTCGGTGCGCTGCTGCTGTTCGCGGTCTGGCTCGCGCTGAATCTGATCGAGTCCTCGGCCGGTCGCGCGCTGCGCGCGCTGCACAGTTCGGAGGTCGGCGCAGAGGTGGTGGGCATCGACGCGGCGAAGCAAAAAGTGATGGTGTTCGTCATTTCGGCGGTGTTCGCCTCCGTCGCCGGCAGCCTGGCCGCGCACTACTCCGGGTTCGTCACCCCGGGCAAGGTCGCGTTCTTTCATTCGATCGAACTGGTCACCATGGTCGTGTTCGGCGGCATGGCCTCGACGTTCGGCGCCGTGGTCGGCGCGGCGGTCCTGACCACCCTGCCGCAGTTGCTGACCCTGTTCAAAGACTACGAAATGATGGTGTTCGGCGCGGTGATGATGGCACCATGATCTTTCTGCCGCGCGGCGTGGTGCCCAGCCTGGCGCGGCTGCTCGAATTGCGCCGGCAGGGCAAGGCGGCGCGCGGGGAGCGCAAAGCATGACGCTGCTTCGCGTGCAGGACCTGACGAAGAAGTTCGGCGGCTTGAACGCGGTCGAGAATCTGAGCTTCGACATCGAGCGGGGATCGGTGCACTCCATCATCGGCCCCAACGGCGCCGGCAAGACCACGCTGCTGAACCTGCTTACCGGCGTGTATCAGCCCTCGGGCGGCAATATTGCCCTCGAAGAATACGACCTGACCGGCCGCGCGCCGCATGAGTACGCCGGCCGCGGCATCGCGCGCACTTTCCAGAATCTGCAGGTGTTCTTCAACATGAGCGCGCTGGAGAACGTGATGGTGGGGCGCTACATGCACGAGCGCTGCGGGCTGGTTTCCACGCTGCTGCGCGGGCCTCGGCAGCAGCGCGCGGAAAAGACCAGTCGCGAAGAGGCGGCCGAATTGATGCGCTACGTCGGTTTGCAGGATTATCTGTCCACTGCCGCCGATTCGATGCCCTATGGCGCGCTGAAGCGGCTTGAGATCGCGCGCGCGCTGGCAACCAAGCCGAAGCTGATGCTGCTGGACGAGCCGGCAGCAGGGCTGAATCCGACCGAGGCGCTGGAGCTGGAGAATCTGATCGGCCGGCTCACCGAACGCGGCGTGACCGTGGTGCTGGTCGAGCACAATATGCGGCTGGTGATGGGGGTTTCGGACCACATCCTGGTGCTCGATTACGGGCGCAAGCTCGCCGAGGGACCGGCTCAGGCGATACGCAACGACCCGAAGGTGATCGAGGCCTATCTCGGCAGCAGCGTTCCGCACGACGGCTCCTACGGCAGCGAGGTCGCGAGCACGGTCGCGGTGGCGGTGGAGATGCGCCGGTGATGCTCGAGGTCCAGGGGCTGTGCAGCCAGTATGGCCGCATTCTGGCCTTGAAAGGCATAGACCTGCAGGTGGGCGAGGGCGAGCTGGTGGCGCTGGTCGGCGCCAACGGCGCGGGCAAGACGACGCTGCTGCGCGCGCTCTCGGGGGTGCAGCCGGTGAGCGCAGGGCGGGTGCGCTTCGAAGGCGCGGATATCACTGCCACCCCGCCGAACAAGCGCGTGCGCCTGGGCATCATCCAGGTTCCGGAAGGGCGGCAGGTGTTCGGCCCGCTGTCGGTCGAGGACAATCTGCGCCTGGGCGCCTACCTGCGTTCCAAGGCGGAAGCGGCGCTTGGAATCGAGCGCGTGTACACGATGTTTCCAGTGCTGAAGGCGAAGCGCCGCGAACCGGCGGGCGCGCTCTCCGGCGGCCAGCAGCAGATGCTCGCCATGGGCCGGGCGCTGATGGGGCTGCCGCGGCTGCTCCTGCTGGATGAGCCGAGCATGGGGCTTGCGCCTAAGCTGGTGGAGGAGATCTTCGCCTGCGTGCGCGCGCTCAAAGCCGCGTCGACCACCATCTTTCTGGTCGACCAGAATGCGCGCGCGGCCCTCGCGGTCGCCGATCGCGCCTACGTGCTGGAGACGGGCAGCGTGGTGCTCTCGGGCAGCGGCAGCGACTTGCTCGCGGACGAGCAGGTGAAAGAGGCTTACCTTGGTTTGTAGCGCCGCATGCGGCTTTGGCTCTAGGCCAGATGCGACAGCGGCAGGGCGGTGGTGTCCTTCACGCGCTCCAGCGCGAAGCTCGATTTTACTTCGGTGATCCCGGGGTGCTTGAGCAGAGAGTTCATGACGAAGCGCGAGTAATGTTCCAGGTCCTCCACATGCACGCGCAACAGGTAGTCGAGATCGCCGGTCATGGAATAGCAGGCCACGACCTCCTGCCAGTTCTGCACCGCGCGGGCGAAGGCCTTGACCGCGCCTTCGCCGCGCTTTTCCAGCTTGACCGAGACGTAGGCGAGCAGGCCGAGCCCGACCTTGAGCGAATCGACCAGCGCCACGTACTGGCGGATCACGCCGGTTTCCTCCAGCCGCTTCAACCGGCGCAGGCAGGGCGAAGGCGAGAGCGAGACGCGCTCGGCCAGTTCGATGTTGCTCAGCCGCCCTTCCTTCTGCAGGATGTCCAGAATTTTCCGGTCGGTTTTGTCGATCTGAATTTGTGGCATTTTTCACCTAAAAGTTTAAAGAATAAGAAATTATATGCCAAACATTCGAAATTCAAAGGTGCATTTGGCAAGCACTGTGCGCGCATGGGCAGCTATGATTTCGGCGAGCGCGGCGCACTGATGCCGTGCCGGCATCCAAAGGAGGAAGGACCATGCAAACGAATCTTGCAGGTGCGCTAGCGGCGGGTAGAACTGAGGCAACCGGGCGCGTCGGACGCATTGATGCGCCTGCGGCGGTGCCGCTGTGAACGCGCCGGAGAAGCCCTACGCGGCGCTGGCAGCCTCGGGCAAACGCGCCACCTACTGCTATCAATGCGTTGCCGGCCCGGATCTGCTCACGGTGAAAGTGACCGACGGCGTGGCCACCGAGGTGGAACCGAATTTCGCCGCCTGCGGCGTGCATCCGGGTGGCGGCAAGGTTTGCGTCAAGGCCTACGGTCTGGTGCAAAAGACCTACAACCCGAACCGCGTGCTGACGCCGATGCGGCGCACCAACCCGAAGAAAGGCAGAAACGAGGATCCGGGCTTCGTGCCGATCTCCTGGGACGAGGCGCTGGACACCATCTCCGCAAAACTGCGGGTCATCATGCAGGCCGGGCTGCTCGACGATTCCGGTTATCCCAAGGTCGCCGCGAATTTCGGCGGCGGCGGCACACCGCAGTCCTATATGGGCACCTTCCCCGCGTTCCTCGCCGCCTGGGGCCCGGTGGACATGGGGTTCGGTTCCGGGCAGGGGGTGAAATGCACCCACTCCGAGCATCTGTACGGCGAATTCTGGCACCGCGCATTCACCGTCTGCCCGGATACGCCGATGTGCAATTACGTCATTTCCTGCGGTGCGAATGTCGAGGCCTCGGGCGGCGTGGTCGGCGTATGGCGTCACGCCAACGCGCGCGAACGCGGCATGAAGCGGGTGCAGGTCGAACCGCACCTGTCGGTCACCGGCGCCTGCTCGGCCGAATGGGTTGCGATCCGACCCAAGACCGATCCGGCCTTCCTCTATGCGCTGGCGCACGTGCTGCTGCACGAGGTGGCGCGCGAGCGGCTCGATCTGGTGTTCCTGAAGGCGCACTCCAATTCGCCCTATCTGGTCGGCGCGAACGGATTTTTCCTGCGCGACGCGGCGACGAAGAAACCCCTGCTGTGGGATCTGCGGCGCAATGCCGCGGTGGCACATGACACGCCCGGCTGCGATCCGGCGCTGGAGGGCAGCTTCAGCTGCGACGCGGTGGAGATCGGAGCCGACGGCGAAGTGCTGGCGCAGGGCATGCTCGAGGGCAGTCCCTCGTTCGCCAAACTGGTGGCGCACATGCGGCCGTATTCGCCCGAGTGGGCGGCCGGGATTTGCGACGTGCCGGCGGCGACCATGCGCCGCATCGCCAACGAATTCATCGACCATGCGCAGGTCGGGGCGACGATAGAGATCGAAGGCAAGACGCTGCCCTACCGTCCGGTTTCGGTGAGCCTGGGCAAGACGGTGAACAACGGCTGGGGCGGCTTCGAGTGCGTCTGGGCGCGCACCCTGCTCGCCGTGCTGGTCGGCGGCCTGGAAGTGCCCGGCGGCACGCTGGGAACGACGGTGCGGCTCAACCGCCCGCTGGCGGAGCGGCTGGAAAGCGTCAAGCCCGGACCGGACGGTTTCATGCACTATCCGATGAATCCGACCGACCGGGCGAACTGGAGCGCGCGGCCGAATATCCGCAATGCCTACAAGAGTATGGTGCCGCTCGCCGCCAACGGGCCGTGGAGCCAGGCGCTGGGGCCCACGCATTTTTCGTGGATGTTCATGAACGAGACGCCCAAGGGCCTGCCGACGGTGACCCTGCCCGAGGTGTGGTTCGTCTACCGCACCAATCCGGCGATTTCGTTCTGGGACACCAAGGGCGTAGCGGCGACCATGGCGCGCTTTCCCTTCGTGGTCGCGATGGCCTACACGCGCGACGAAACCAACCACATGGCCGATATCCTGCTGCCGGATGCGACCGACCTGGAGAGCTTGCAGCTGATACGCATCGGCGGCTCCAAGTACATCGAGCAGTTCTGGGAGCACGAGGGCTACGCACTGCGCCAGCCGGTGGTCGCGGCGCAGGGCGAAGCGCGCGATTTCACCGACATCGCCACCGAACTCGCGCGCCGCACCGGATTGCTGGAGGAGTACAACGCCTCGATCAACCGCGGATCGGCCGGGGTGCCGCTGAAGGGCGAGAGCTGGGATTTTTCGCTGGACACCAAAACCGCCCACGGGCGCGATGCGATCTGGGATGCGGTGTGCAAGGCGGCCAGCGCCGATCTGACCCAAGGCAAGGAGTCGCACGGACTCGATTGGTGGAAGGAAAACGGTCTCGCCACCAAGCCGTTCGCGCACGCAGACTGGTATCTGTATCCGACCATGGTGGCGCAGGGCCTGCGCTTCGAGATGCCGTATCAGGAGCGCCTGTATCGCATCGGCAAGGAACTGGGCAACCGGCTGCACGAAAACGACATGCAATGGTGGAACGAGCAACTCGCCGAGTATCAGACGCTGCCGGTCTGGAAGGACTTCCCGGGATTGTGGGAAAAATCGCTGCTGCGGATGGGCGGCACGACCAAGGCTTTCCCCTTCCGGCTGCTGACCGCGCGCAGCAGGCAGTATTCCTGGGGCAACAACGTCGTCATCCAGCTGAGCGAGGAGGTGGCCGACAAAACATC
>CAYNVY010000242.1:0-6511 GCA_964400745.1 uncultured Enterobacteriaceae bacterium
GACGTCCGCCGCCTCCGCATGCGCGCCGCGGGCTGATCAGGCCTCCGCAGCACCACTGCGGGCAGCCCGGGTCCGCACCTTCCTGGTACGACCTCGATCGGCGAGCGCCGATCGCATAGCGGCTGCCTGTGCGTCGACGGCCACCCGGCGTTGCAACCAGTCCGACCCAGCAAGCACCAGTTCGATGACCTCGTCATCGACCGATGGCCGCCCCGCTCGTTCGAGGAGCTCGAGCTCTTGCGCACGCTGGCTCAGGAAGTCCGAGCCTGATGGCGGCGCAACGGACAGCGCCGCACCGCGTTCGCTGGGCTGCATGATCTCCAGCAGTTCAGCCAGCATGCTCGTCGCCAGTGACACGTCGGGCTCGTCAGCCAGACATCCGAGCAGCGCCGACCGCTGTCCGTCCTCCGTCAACACCGCCCGGTAGACCGCGAGGCGGGCGTGCTCATCAGACGGATCCACCGCTCCGCCGTGCCGGGCCGCCACCTCCGCGAACCTCGGTTCGAACGCCTCGCTCGCCATCACACACCACCGGCCATCGACACACGACCTTGGTACCACGGACCCCGACCGGGCGCGCCGGACGCCAGGACCACGGGCCGCCCACCGACATGGTCCCGATGGATCAGGACACTGTTGAACAAGGCAAAGGGGCACTTCGGATTTCAGCGGGGAGTGACGGTGGCGAGTAGGTCCCAGTTGGGTCGGCCGGCGTAGAGCAGGGATCGGATCCGGTAGTGGCGGAACTTCCGGAACCCGAATGCCACGCGCTTGACCCGCTTGATGAGGTTGTTGACCGGCTCGGCGGTCCCGTTCGTGGCGCGGGCGTGGTGCCAGGCGACGATCCGGTCCCGCCAACGCGTGAGGGTGGGGGCGAGGGAGTGGACGGGCCTCAAGGGGCGGGGGCCGCATCTGCGCCAATTTCCCCGGCGCGTATTGGCGCGAACTGGAAGAGCGCGAAGCGTATCCGGACGCGTTCGTCAAGGCGTTGACCGAGGCGGGCTATCTGGCCGCGCTGATTCCCGAGGAGTACGGCGGGGCGGGGCTGCCGCTGCGCGCCGCGGCGGTCATTTTGCAGGAGATACACGCCTCCGGCTGCAACGCCGGCGCCTGCCATGCGCAGATGTACATCATGGGAACGGTGCTGCGCCACGGCAGCCCGGCGCAAAAGGCGCAGTACCTGCCGAAGATCGCCAGCGGGGAACTCAGGCTGCAGGCTTTCGGCGTGACGGAACCGACCACGGGCACCGACACCACCCAACTGAAGACGCGCGCGGTGCGCGAGGGCAACGAATACCGGATTTACGGGCAGAAGGTGTGGACCTCGCGCGCGCTGCATTCGGACCTGATGCTGCTGCTCGCGCGCACCACGCCGGCCGACCAGGTGAAAAAGAAAACCGAGGGCCTGTCGGTGTTCCTGCTCGACATACGCGAATGCCGCGGCAAGGGGTTGGAGATCAAGCCGATCAAGGCCATGGTCAACCACAATTCCACCGAAGTGTTCTTCGACGGCGCGCGGGTGCCGGCGGAGAACCTGATCGGCGAGGAAGGCAAGGGCTTCAAATACATACTCGACGGCATGAACGCCGAGCGCATCCTGGTGTCATCGGAGGCGATAGGCGACGGGCGCTGGTTCACCAAGACCGCGGTCGCGTACGCCAAGGAACGCGTCGTGTTCGGGCGGCCCATCGGCCAGAACCAGGGCATACAGTTTCCGATCGCGCGGGCGCATGCCGAGATCGAAGCGGCCGACCTCCTGCTCAGGAAGGCTGCCGCGATGTTTCAGGCGGGGCTGCCCTGCGGCGACGATGCCAACATGGGCAAGATGCTCGCCTCCGAGGCGGCCTGGCATGCGGCCGAGGCCTGCATGCAGACCCATGGCGGCTTCGGCTATGCGCGCGAGTACGACGTAGAGCGCAAGTGGCGCGAGACGCGCTTGATGCAGATCGCGCCGATCTCCACCAATCTGGTGCTCGGCTACATCGGCGAACATATTCTCGGCATGCCGCGCTCGTATTGAGCGAAGTCCGCCGCAAGCACGCCGCAACCAATATCCAGCAAGGACCGTGAAGCATGAATCAACTGACTGAAACACTCGCACGTTTTGTCCACGCCTCTGCAACCGCCAAGGTGCCCGCCGCCGCGGCGCAGATCATACGCACCGGCGTCATCGACAACATCGGCACCATGCTTGCCGGGCGCAAGGAACCGATCGTCGAAATCGTGCGCCGGCACGTCGCCGCGCGCCAGTCCAAGGCCGCGGAATCGAGCGTGCTGCTCGACCAGGGACGCGCCTTCGCCGCCGACGCCGCGCTGATCAACGCCACATCGGCGCACGCGCTGGACTACGACGACGTCGCGCTGTCCGGCCATCCGAGCACGGTGCTGGTCCCCGCATTGATGGCCGAAGGGGAGGCGATAGGCGCATCCGGCGCCGACCTGATGCGCGCCTACCTGGCGGGTTACGAAGTCTGGGCGGAACTGATAGGCCGCGACGCCGACTCCCACCACCTGAAGGGCTGGCATCCCACCGCCGTATTCGGCACCGTCGGTGGCGCGGCGGCGATCGCCTGTCTGCGCAAGCTCGACGTGGCCACTTGCCGCAACGCGCTCGCGATCGCCGCGAGCATGGCGGGCGGACTGGTGGCCAATTTCGGCACCATGACCAAACCCTTCCACGCCGGGCGCGCGGCGAGCTCGGCGATCGAGGCGGTGCGCCTGGCGATGTTGGGCATGACCGCCTCCGCGGACGTGCTGGAGCATCATGCGGGGTTCCTTGCCGCGCTCTCACCCAACGGCAAGGTCGATACCGACCGACCGGCTGATACCCTGGGCAAGACGCTGCGGATTCTGGATTCCGGCCTGAGCATCAAGAGGTACCCGGTGTGTTATTCCACCCATCGCGCGATAGACGCCGTCATCGACTGCGCCCGGCGCGAAAACATTGAACCGGCGAAAGTGGAATCTGTGCATGCGTGGATAGGCGTCGCTCAAGCCTCGATGCTGCGCAACCACGCGCCCGTAACCGGGCTGGAGGCGAAGTTCAGCCTGGAGTTCGGTGTCGCATCGGCGCTGGTTGCACGCTCAGTAGGCTTGGCCCAACTCACCGACGAGTTCGTCAACGACGCGCAGATTCGCGGCTTGATGAGCAAGGTTTCCATTTCAACCACCGAGCGTCTGTGCACGGTGGACCCGTCATTCGCCTACACCGACCGGGTGGAAATTCGATTGGTCGATGGCAGAACCATAGACAGCGGCGAAATTCGCTTCCCCCGGGGCAATGCAAAATTGCCTTTGACCGAGGATGATCTCAGGACAAAGTTTCTCGACTGCGTGCGCGATGTTCCGCAGCTGAACGCCGTGGCGCTTTACGCACGGCTTTCGGCGCTGGAGAACGTCGCCGATCTGCGGACCGTGGCAGAAGGTGCGCCGATGCCTGCCTGAACCGACGCGCACAGACCATTGCGCGGCGCACCAATATTCCGGCTGTTGCGCAACACAATGCATGTGTATATTGTCCCCGGACCAAGCTTGCAGCAGCAGATAGATCGACCCATAAATCGACAATAAAGCATGAAACCCAAACGAGGAGATCCTATGAAAACGTTCCGAATCCGCCTGTCCCTAGTACTCGCCGGCCTGGCGCTGTCGCTGTTGCCGCATACCGCGGCGCTGTCGCAGGAGAAGATGCGCATATCGGTGGACACGAATGCGACGCACGTGCGCAACAAGGGCACGGAAATGTTCGCGGCGGAGCTGAAAAAACGCATAGGCGACAAAATCGTGGTCGAGATCTATCCCAGCGCGCAGCTGTTCCGCGACCGCGACATTCCCAAGGCGCTGCGCCAGAACGCGATCGAGATGGGCATTCCCGGCACCTGGCAACTCGACGGGATCGAACCCAACGCGGCGATCCAGATGCTGCCGATGTTCTACGGCGTGGATGCGGACACGGTGCATAAGATCATGGACGGCAAGCTTGGCCAGTTCATCAGCAAGCGCATGGAAGAACGGCTCAAGGTCAAGATCCTGGGCAAATGGCAGGACTTGGGATTTCAGCATTTCTACAGCGTTTCCAAGCCGATCGCGAAATACGATGACCTCAAGGGAATGAAAGTCCGTTTTCCCGGCGGCAGCGCCAACGCGGCGCGGATCAAGGTGCTGGGCGGTTCGCCGACGCTGATTCCCTGGCCCGACCTGCCGCTGGCGCTGAGCCAAGGCGTGGTTGACGCCGTGACCACGACCCACGAGAGTTCGTTTACCGCCAAATTGTGGGATTCGGGTCTGAAATACAGTTTCGAGGATTACCAGTACTTCGGCCAGTACGTGCCCATGGTGAGTCTGGATTTCTGGAACAAGCAGCCGAAGGAGGTGCAGAACGCGCTGGTCGCGGCCTGGGACGCGGTGGTCGGCGAGCAGCGCAAAATGGCCGCTCAGGCGCAGATCGATGCGCGCGAGGTCCTGATCAAGAACGGGATCAAAATCGCCAGTCCGTCGAAAGCCGAGATCGTCGCTGCGAGGAAGCGCCTGATGGTGGTGCAGAACGACCTGGTGAAGGAAATGAAAATCGACGTCGATGCGGTTCATCTGGGTCTCGAAGAACTGCGCGCCGCCAAAGTCGAGTACTGAGCCCATGCCCACGTATTTGCCCAAGCAATTCAGGCGGTGCGCAAATGGCCGCTAGCGAGCTGCCGAGCGCACCGAAGCAGGCAGTACTGGCCGAAGCGCTCGCCGAAAAGGCCGAGGCGGAACTCTCGACGCACGCAGTACCGCGTTCGATCTGGACCCGGGTCGAGGAACTGCTCGTCGGCGGTCTCGCCTTTGCCGCGCTGGCCGTCTGCTCCTACAACGTATTCGTGCGCTATTTCATCCCCAGCCTCACGCTGGAAGCAGCGGACGAGGTGCAGGTCTATCTCGTGATCTGGGCGGTGTTCCTTGCGCTCGGCCTCGTCACCGCGGCAGACCGACACGTCAGGGCGGACCTGTTCGTTGCCATGTTCGCGCCTGGCTTTCGCCGCTGGGTCAGCATTTTCGGCGAACTGCTCGGCCTCGCGTTCGCGCTGTTGCTCGTCGGCTACGGCACCGCGATCACCTGGCAAACATGGTCCTACGGCGACGTCTCGACTACCAGCCTGCGATTTCCGCTGTGGATTTATACGGCGGCCCTGCCGGTGGGTACCTTGCTGATGTCCGTGGCCTATGCCAAGCGCTGTATGGGCGCGATGAGAAAGAAGGGGTGAAGCCGTGACCTATGTCTTTCTCTTCCAGTTCCTCGCTCTGCTGATTCTCGGCGTGCCGATCTACCTCGCCATGGGTACGACCGGGGCGGTCATGTTCGGTTTCGAGGGCAAGCTGCTCTCGTTCGCGCAAAAGCTCATAGATGAACTCAACTCGCAGACGCTGTTGGCAGTGCCCTATTTTGTCATGGCCGCCACGCTCATGGAGCGAGGCGGCGTGGCTAAGGCACTGATCGGGGCGGCCGAGGCGTGGGTCGGACAGGTGCGCGGCGGCCTGGGGCTGGTATGCGTCTTTTCTTGCGCGGTGTTCGCCGCCATGTGCGGCTCCTCGGTCGCGACGGCCATTGCCATGGGCACCATCCTGGTGCCGGCGATGCGGGCGCGCGGCTACGAGCCGCATTTCGCCGCCGGCATCGTCGGTTCCTCGGGCACGCTCGGCATCCTGATTCCGCCCAGCCTCGCCTTCGTGGTCTACGGCGTGCTAGCGGACGAGTCGATACCGCGCCTGTTCCTCGCCGGGGTGATCCCGGGCCTGATGCAGGCGGCGCTGCTCGCAAGCTATATTTTCTGGTACAGCCGCCGCCACAACTATGCGCGCGGCGAGGCCATGCCCTTGAGCGAACGCATGCGCCGAACGGTCTACGCGATTCCGGCATTCATGGTGCCGGTAATCGTGCTCGGCGGACTCTACAGCGGCATCGTCACGCTGACCGAATCGGCCGCGCTGTCGGCGGTGGTGGCGATCGTGCTGTCGCTGTTTGTCTACCGCCAAATGCGGGCGCGGGAGTTGCTGCCGGTACTGGCCGAAGCGATCCGCAATGCCGCGGCGATCATGCTCATCATTGCTGTGGCTCTGGCATTGGGCCACTGGGTCACCGAGACCGGCATCGCCACGCGCGCGGTGGAACTGGTCACCGAATGGCGCATTCAAGGCTGGCAGTTCCTGATCATCGTCAATATCGTGCTGCTGATCCTGGGGATGTTTCTGGAAGTGTTCTCGGTGATGCTGCTGACGCTGCCGGTGATCATTCCGATGCTCAAGCCGCTGGCCATCGATCCCATCCACTTCGGCGTGATCATGGTCATCAACATGGAACTCGCGCTGCTGACGCCGCCGGTCGGCCTCAACCTGTATGTGATCGCGGCCATTTCACGCACGCCGCTGGCGGTGGTGGTGCGCGGCACCGTGCCCTTCATCGTGCTCATGCTCGGGCTGCTATTCCTGATCACCTACGTTCCGATATTCTCGACGTGGCTGCCGCGTCTGCTGATGC
>CAYNVY010000243.1:0-6443 GCA_964400745.1 uncultured Enterobacteriaceae bacterium
GGCGTCGGCGCCGACCGCAACCTGCTCGTGGTGGGCAGCGGCAAGGGCGACGTGCTGGCCTTCGGCATAAACGGTGCACCGCTGTGGAAAACGCAGATCGGCAGCGAAGTGCTGGCGGCGCCGCAGGTGGCGGGCGACGTGGTCGTGGTGCGCAGCTCTGACGGGCGCATCTTCGGACTGGATGCGCGGGACGGCAAGCGCAAATGGTACTACCAGCGCGCGACGCCGGCGCTCACGGTGCGCACGCCGGCGGGCATCAGTATCGCCAGAAATGTGGTCTACGCCGGATTCGCCGGCGGCAAGCTGGTGGCAATCAGCCTGGACAACGGCTCGGTGCGCTGGGAGGCCACCGTCGCCTTGCCGCGCGGCACGACCGAACTGGAGCGGGTCACCGACGTCATCGGCCTGCCGGTGGTGACCCAGCGCGAAGTCTGCGCGGTCGCGTATCAGGGGCGCATCGGCTGCTTCGATCTGGCCAACGGACAATCGATCTGGGGGCGCGACATGTCGAGCACTTCCGGGCTGGCTATGGATGCGCGCTACGTCTTCGCCAGCGACGACAAGGGTGCGGTGCACGCGCTGGACCGGGTCGGCGGCAACAGCTTATGGAAGCAGGACAAATTGCGCCTGCGCAACCTGTCCGCGCCGCTGCCCCTGGGGCGCGAGGTCGCCGTGGCCGACGTACAAGGCTATGTGCATTTTCTGAGCCGCGATTCGGGCGCCTTCGTCGGTCGCGCGGCGACCGACGGCAGCCCGGTCGTCAGTAATCCGGTGGCGCTTCCCGACGGCGGTTTTCTGATACAGACCCGCAAGGGCGGGCTGTATGCCTTCAGCGCGCAATAGCCGCGACGAGCGGCACGCGGGGGCAAGCATGGATTTCTCCGTTTTCCGCTTGCGCTCGCCTCGGGCCGGGCTCCGATGAAACCGACCATCGTTATCGTCGGCCGACCCAACGTCGGCAAATCGACGCTGTTCAACCGGCTCACGCGCAGCCGCGATGCGCTGGTGGCGGACATGCCCGGCCTCACGCGGGATAGACACTACGGTGAAGGTCGCATCGGCGACCGGCCATTCTTCGTGGTCGATACCGGCGGCTTCGAGCCTGTGGCCAAGGATGGCATCCTGCACGAGATGGCGAAGCAGACGCTGCAGGCCATCGCCGAGGCCGACGTGATCCTGTTCATGGTCGATGTGCGCCAGGGCGTAGCCGGACAGGACCGCCACATCGCCGACATGCTGCGCAAGACCGGCCGGCGCGTGCTGCTGACCGTGAACAAGGCCGAAGGCATGAATATCGGCGTGGTGACGGCCGAGTTTCACGAGCTCGCGCTCGGGGAGCCTTACGCCATTTCCGCGGCGCACGGCGAAGGCGTGAACGACCTGGTCGATCTGGCGCTCGAGGGCTTCGCGCCGGAGAGCGAGCAGGACCCGGAGTCGCCGGACCATCCGCGCATTGCGATCATCGGCCGCCCCAACGTCGGCAAGTCCACGCTGATCAACAGTCTCCTGGGCGAGAACCGGGTGATCGCGTTCGACCAGCCGGGCACTACGCGCGACAGCATCGACGTGCCGTTCGAGCGCGGCGGCAGGCGCTATACCCTGGTCGACACCGCCGGTCTGCGCCGCCGCGGCCAGGTGTTCGAATCAGTGGAAAAGTTTTCGGTGATCAAGACGCTGCAGGCGGTCGATCAATGCAACGTCGCGGTGCTGGTGCTCGACGCGCAGGCCGACATCTCGGACCAGGACTCGCACATCGCCGGTTACGTGGTGGAGAAGGGGCGCGCCGTAGTCGTGGCGGTGAACAAATGGGACGGACTGGACGACTACCGGCGCGACTGCGTCAAGCGCGATCTTTCGCGCAAGCTCGCGTTTCTCGGCTTCGCGCGCTTTCATTTCATCTCGGCGCTGGAAGGCAGCGGCCTGGCCGGTTTGCTGCCCTCGATCGACGAAGCGTATCGCGCCGCGATGATGAAACTGCCGACGCCGCGGCTCACGCGTATTCTGATCGACGCGGTCGAGCGCCAGCAGCCGCCGCGCCGGGGCCTTACCCGGCCCAAGCTGCGCTACGCGCACCAGGGCGGCATGAATCCGCCCCTGATCATCATTCACGGCAATGCGCTCGACGCGGTGCCGGAGGGCTACCGCCGATATCTCGAGGGGCGTTTCCGCGAAGAATTCTCGCTGCAGGGCACGCCGCTGAAGGTTCAGTTCAAGACATCCACCAATCCGTACTTGAAAAGAACCTAGGCCGTCCCCATGTTCATTCGAGTGTGGAAAAAGCCAGAGAAATCAATTAGAGTGACAGTTCAACAACCAAGCGTGGGGACACCATGAGTACTAAAGGGCAGTTGCTACAAGACCCGTTTCTGAACACGCTGCGCAAGGAGCACGTGCCGGTCTCGATTTACCTCGTCAACGGCATCAAGCTGCAGGGCCAGGTCGAATCCTTCGACCAGTATGTGGTGCTGCTGAAAAACACCGTTACCCAGATGGTCTACAAGCACGCGATCTCCACCGTGGTGCCGGCGCGCGCAGTGACGATATCCTACGAACATTCTGCTTCCGATAACTGAGCCCTGCCGACACGCCGCCGGCACGCGCGATGTCTGAGCGCGCCGAGCGTCCCGCGCGCGCGAACGCCGCCGTCCTCGTCGGCCTGGATTTCGGCACCGAGGGCTACGCCGAGGGCCTGGAGGAGTTGCGCCTGCTCGCGCAGAGCGCCGGCCTGCGGCCGCAGGCCGTGATCACCGGCAAGCGCCAGCGGCCCGACACCGCCTTGTATGCAGGATCGGGCAAAGTCGAGGAAATCGCAGCCGCCGTGCGCGAGCACGATGCCGTGCTGGTGGTGTTCAACCACGAACTGTCGCCGGCGCAGCAGCGCAACCTGGAAAAAGAACTGGATTGCCCGGTGCTCGACCGCACCGGGCTGATTCTCGGCATTTTCGCGCGGCGCGCGCGCAGCAACGAGGGCAAACTGCAGGTGGAACTGGCGCAGCTCGAATATGCGTCGACGCGCCTGGTGCGCGGCTGGACCCACCTCGAGCGCCAGCGCGGCGGACGCGGGTTCATGGGGGGGATGGGCGAAACCCAGATCGAAATCGACCGGCGACTTCTCGCCAAGCGCGTCAAGCTGCTGAAGGACAAGCTGGTCGAGTTCAAGCGCCGCCGCGACGTGCAGCGCCGCGCGCGCGCGCGCGGCGAGGTTTTATCGGTATCGCTGGTGGGATACACCAATGCCGGGAAGTCGACGCTGTTCAACGCGCTTACCCACGCAGGCAGCTACGCGGCGGACCAGCTCTTCGCCACGCTCGACACCACCACGCGCCGCATGTATCTGGCGGGAACCGGCAACCTGGTGTTGTCGGATACGGTGGGCTTTATCCGGGATCTGCCGCACGGCCTGGTCGCCGCGTTTCGCGCCACCCTGGAGGAGACCATACAGGCGGATCTGCTGCTGCACCTGGTGGATGCGTCCAGCGGCGTGCGCGAGCCGCAGATCGAAGCAGTCAACAAGGTGCTCGCTGAAATCGGCGCAGAGGCGATACCGCAGATTCAGGTGTGGAACAAGATCGATCTTACCGGCGTGCCGCCGGGTTCGGACCGCGATGAATATGGTAAAATCACCCGCGTTTGTTTGAGCGCCAAGACCGGCGAAGGCCTGGATTTTCTCAGGGACGCCCTGACCGAAGTAGCAGCCGCTAAGAAGTCCACAACAACCAGCCCGGAAACCATGCAGCACGATAGGGATACGTATGTCACTTAATGACCCGCAGTGGGGCAAGAAAGGCGGCGGCAGCAACCAGGGTCCGCCGGATCTGGAAGAGCTGTGGCGCAACTTCAATCAGAAGCTGAACGGCATGTTCGGCAAGCGGGGAGGCGGCGATGCGCCTTCGTCACCCCCGCCCAGCATGCGCCAGATCGGCGGTGGCGTAGGCCTGCTGGCGGTGCTGGTCGCGGTCCTGTGGTTGGCGAGCGGCTTTTATATCGTGGACGAGAAGCAGCGCGGCGCCGTGTTCACTTTCGGCAAGCAGACCGATCTCACCAGCCCCGGCCTGCGCTGGCGCCTGCCGTTTCCGGTGCAGACGCACGAAATCGTCAACCTGTCCACGGTACGCACGGTTGAGGTCGGTTACCGCAATACCGTCAAGACCAAGGTGCTGAAGGAATCGCTGATGCTCACCGACGACGAGAACATCATCGACATCCAGTTCGCCGTTCAGTACACGCTGAAGGACCCGCTGGACTATCTGTTCAACAACAAGAAGCCGGACGAGACCGTGCTGCAGGCGGCCGAAACATCGTTTCGCGAGGTGGTCGGATCGAGCAAGATGGACTTCGTGCTGTACGAGGGGCGCGAGCAGGTCGCGCTCGCGGCGCAAAAGCGGATCCAGGAGATACTCGACCGCTACAAGACCGGCATCGCGATCAGCCGCGTGACCATGCAGAACGCGCAGCCGCCGGAGCAGGTGCAGGCGGCGTTCGACGACGCGGTCAAGGCCAAGCAGGATCTGGAGCGGCAAAAGAGCGAGGGCCAGGCCTACTTCAACGACGTCGTGCCTAAAGCCCGCGGCGCGGCATCGCGTCTGCAGGAAGAGGCGCAGGGCTACCGCCAGCGGGTGCTGGCCAACGCCGAGGGCGAGGCGAGCCGGTTCAAGCAGGTGCTGGCTGAGTACAACAAGGCGCCGCAGGTGATGCGCGACCGCATGTACATCGACACCATGCAGCAGATGCTTTCGAGCACGAGCAAGATCCTGCTCGATGCCAAAGGCGGCGGCAACCTGCTGTACCTGCCGCTGGACAAGATCATGCAGATGTCGGCCGGAGCGCTTCCCGAAACCGCGGCGTCCTCCGCCTCCAAGCAGACGCTGGTCGAACCCACACCCAATCCGGATCCGGCCGCGCGCACGCGCGACGCCCTCCGCTCGAGAGAAAGAGAGAGTCGGCCATGATGAGCAATCGATCGGGAGTTGTGCTGTCGGTGGCGCTGGCGCTCGTGCTGCTGGCGAGCCTTTCGCTGTTCACGGTGGACCAGCGCGAGCGCGCCATCGTGTTCCAGCTGGGCGAGGTGAAGGAAGTGATTACGAAGCCCGGGCTGCAGTTCAAGTGGCCCCTGATCCAGAACGTGCGCTATTTCGACGCGCGCATTCTGACGCTAGACACCCCGGACGCCGAGCGCTATATCACTTCGGAGAAGAAGAATCTGCTGGTGGATACCTTCGTCAAATGGAAGATCAACGACGCGCGCCAGTTCTACATCAGCATCGGTGACGAAGCGCAGGCGCAGACGCGCATTTCGCAGACCGTGAACGCCACGCTGCGCGAGGAGTTCGGCAAGCATACGGTGCACGAAGTGGTGTCCGAGGACCGCGATGAAATCATGAACATCGTGCGCGAGCGCGCCAATCAGGACGCGAAGAAGATCGGCGTGGAGATCATCGACGTGCGCTTGAAGCGCGTGGACCTGCCGCAGGAAGTGAGCGAATCGGTGTACAAGCGCATGGATGCGGAGCGCAAGAGCGTGGCGAACCAGTTGCGCTCCGAGGGCTCGGCCGAGGCCGAGCGCATTCGCGCCGAGGCGGACAAGGAACGCGAGGTGATCATCGCCAACGCCTACAAGGAAGCGCAGCGCGTCAAAGGCGAGGGGGACGCGAAGGCGGCCGCCGTTTATGCGCAGGCGTTCGGACAGAACGCCGAGTTCTACGCTTTCTACCGCAGCCTCGAGGCCTACCGCTCGAGCTTCAAGAACCGCAGCGACGTGCTGGTGCTGGAACCGAATTCGGAGTTCTTCAAGTATCTCAAAGGCGCGGGCAAGGGCAGCAAGTAAGACCAACGGATGAGCCGGGGATGGCAACCACGTTCCTCATGGCGTTCGCCCTGATGCTGGTCATCGAGGGCATCCTGCCGTTCCTGTTTCCCGCGCAATGGCGCGAGACCTTCCGCCGCATCACACAGTTCAGCGACGGGCAGATCCGTTTCTTCGGCCTGTCGTCCATGCTGGTGGGATTGCTGCTGTTGTTGCTTTCAAAATGAGGGCGCAAGAGAATTCCGGGCGGAGAAGGCGGCGCCGCCGCCTTGACGCCGCCCTCCCTCGCTCTCGCGCATATTCTTTCCCCGCTCATGCGTAACTGGGTACTGCCCGAATATATCGAGGATATCCTGCCGCCGGAGGCGCGCGGCATCGAGTCCTTGCGCGCGCGTCTGCTCGAATTGTTCCGCGTGCACGGCTACGAACTGGTCATGCCGCCCCTGCTCGAGTATCTCGAATCGCTGCTGACCGGCACCGGCCACGACATGGATCTGCGCACGTTCAAGCTGGTGGACCAGTTGTCGGGGCGCACCATGGGCCTGCGCGCCGACATCACGCCGCAGGTGGCGCGCATCGACGCGCACCTGCTCAACCGACAGGGCGTGACCCGGCTTTGCTACTGCGGCCCGGTGCTGCA
>CAYNVY010000244.1:0-6394 GCA_964400745.1 uncultured Enterobacteriaceae bacterium
GGCTGGACACCTCGGTCATCCTGAAGTGGCTGCAGGACGAGTACAAATGCGAAGTCATCACCTTCACCGCCGACATCGGCCAGGGCGAAGAGCTGGAACCGGCGCGAAAGAAGGCGAAGCAGCTGGGCGTGAAGAAGATTTTCGTAGACGACCTGCGCGAGGAGTTCGTGCGCGACTTCGTCTTCCCCATGTTCCACGCCAACGCCATCTACGAGGGCGAATACCTGCTCGGCACCTCGATCGCGCGGCCGCTGATCGCCAAGCGGCAGATGGAGATCGCGCGCCTCACCGGCGCCGATGCCGTGTCCCACGGCGCCACCGGCAAGGGCAACGATCAGGTGCGCTTCGAACTCGGCTACTACGCCTTGGACCCCAATATCCGCGTGATCGCGCCCTGGCGCGAATGGAAACTCGGCTCGCGCGAAAGCCTGCTCAAGTACGCGGAGAAGCACGGCATCTCCGTTGAGGGCAAGAAAAAGGGCGGCTCGCCCTACAGCATGGACGCGAACCTGCTGCACATTTCCTTCGAGGGGCGCGTCCTGGAAGACCCGGCGAAGGAACCGGAAGCCGATATGTGGCGCTGGACCGTTTCGCCCGAAGCCGCGCCGGACAAGGCGGAATATGTCGACCTCGAATACAAGCAGGGGGATATCGTCGCCGTCAACGGCAAGAAGCTGTCGCCGGCGAAAGTCCTCGAAACGCTGAACACGCTGGGCGGCAAGCACGGCATCGGGCGGCTGGACCTGGTGGAGAACCGCTACGTCGGCATGAAATCGCGCGGCTGCTACGAGACCCCCGGCGGCACCATCATGCTGCGCGCGCATCGCGCCATCGAATCGGTGTGCCTGGACCGCGAAGTCGCCCACCTCAAGGACGACCTGATGCCGCGCTACGCCAGCCTGATCTACAACGGCTACTGGTGGAGCCCGGAGCGGCGCATGCTGCAGACCATGATAGACGCGTCGCAGGCCAACGTGAACGGCTGGGTGCGGGTGAAGCTGTACAAGGGCAACGTGGTCGTCGTCGGCCGCGACTCGAAGACGGACTCCCTGTTCGACACCGCCATCGCCACCTTCGAAGAGGACCGCGGCGCCTTCAATCAGATGGATGCCGAGGGCTTCATCCGCCTGAATGCGCTGCGCATGCGCATCGCGGCGAACCTGCGCAAGCGCTCGAAGAAGTCCTAGATCATGCCTTCCTTCGACATCACGTCCGAGGTCAACAAGGTCGAGCTGAAAAACGCGATCGAACAGGCGAACAAGGAGATAACGAATCGCTTTGATTTCAAGGGCTCGGACGCGCGCATCGAAGAGTCCGAGCTCACCCTCACGCTCTATGCCGACGACGAGTTCAAGCTGAAGCAGGTGATGGACGTGTTCACCGGAAAATGCGCCAAGCGCGGCGTGGACGTGCGCGCGCTCGAACCGAAGGACAGCGAGAAAATCAGCGGCGACAAGCGCAAGCAGGCGGTCGAGGTGAAGAATGGCATCGAGTCGGATCAGGCGAAGAAGATCGTCAAGCTGATCAAGGACAACAAGCTGAAAGTGCAGGCGAGCATCCAGGGGACGGCGGTGCGCGTTTCAGGCGCCAAGAAGGACGACCTGCAGGCGGCGATTCAGCTGGTGAAAAAATCGATCACCGACATCCCGCTGCAGTACCAGAATTTCAGGGACTAGCGGCGGCGGGGCGCAAGCCCGGCTTCAAATTTCGAGGCCGGCGATCCAGCGATCGTAAAGCCTTTCTGCGACCGCGTTGAGGACCGCCAGCCTCGCGGGCATGTGGCTTTCGATCTCCTGCGCCGTCTGCACCGTCGCGCAGGCCGGGCGTTCCAGCTCCCGCTTTCCGGACTCGCACCAGCTGCGTATCATCTCCGGCGTCATCTCGACATGGCATTGCAGGCCCAGGTGCTTGCCCAGCGCGAACGCCTGATTGGCGCACTGCGGGCTGGATGCAAGGCGCACGCCCCCGGGCGGAATGCTGAAGGTCTCGCCGTGCCAGTGGAAAGAGAGAAAGCCCCGCGTGCCGCCGAACCAGGCGCGCGCCGGATCGCTCTCGTCCACATCGACGCGGCCCCAGCCGATTTCCTTTTGCGGATTCGCGACCACACTGCCGCCCAATGCCCTGGACATCAACTGCGCGCCCAGGCAATGCCCCAGCACCGGCACCCCCGCTTCGAGCGCGCCGCGGATCAGTTGCAGCACCCCCGGAATCCAGGGCAGATCGTCGTTGACGCTCATCGGGCCGCCCATGAAAACCAGCCCGGAATAGTCCGCCGCCGACGCAGGCACCGCATCGCCCTCGTCTATACGCACCAGCTTCCAGTCGATGTGTCGCTGTTCGAGGTATGTGGCAAAATAGCCGGGACCTTCGGTAGGGTTATGGCGAAATATGGCAACCGGTTTCATGAGCAAGTCCTGGATAGCTGGCTGCAGGAATTCTAGCCTGAGTCTGGCCGCGATTGTGCTGTTCGCGGCGCCGGCCTGCGCAACCGAGGTCACGCTGGTCGGGCTGATAGGCGCCAAAGCCATCGTGGTCATCGACGGCGGGCCGCCGCGCACACTCGCGCCCGGACAGAAAACCGCCGAGGGCGTGGTGCTGACGGCCACCGAAAAGGACGCCGCCACCTTCGAGATCAACGGCCAGAAACGCACCCTGACCATGGGGCGCGCCTACTCCTCCGCTCCGCGCGAGGGCAGGCAGAACATCACCCTCGCCGCCGACGCCCGCGGGCATTTTGTCACCATGGGTACGATCAACGGCGGCAGCGTGCGCTTTCTGGTCGACACCGGCGCCACCTTCGTTTCCCTGTCGGCCTCCGAAGCCAGGCGTCTGGGCATCAACTACCTGCAGGGGCCGCGCGGCCAGTTGCAGACAGCGAACGGCCTCGCCACCGCCTTCAAGGTCAAGCTGGATACGGTGAGAGTCGGGGATATCGAGATCAACAACGTCGATGCCGTCGTGAGCGAAACCGACGCCATGGGCGTGACCCTGCTCGGCATGAGTTTCCTCAATCGCATGGAAATGAAGCGCGACGGCCAGAGCATGACGCTGACCAGGCGCTTCTGAAACACCGCTGCATGCCTGGCGGCATATTCATGCGCCAGGCGCCAGGCAACAGCCATAGCGTGGGAGTTTTATATCCACGATCGCGAATTGCGCGCGAACGCGCTTTTTGTTCGTGCGCAACTCGCGATCCGTGCGGACGGGGCGCCGTCCGCGCAAGCCTTGCATCAACCGCCTGTCGGAGCCTGGCGCTGCTTGTCCTTTTCGATCAGGGCGTAGGCGGAATGGTTGTGAATCGATTCGAAATTCTCCGATTCCACCACATACCAGTCGATGCGATCGTCCTTGTTCAGAATGGCGGCGACGTCGCGCACCATGTCCTCGACGAATTTCGGGTTGTCGTAGGCGCGCTCGGTGACCAGCTTTTCATCCGGCCGCTTGAGCAGGCCGTACAGCTCGCACGAAGCCTGCTTCTCGACCACGTCGACGATATCTTCGATCCAGACGAAATTATTGATGCGCACGGTGACCGTCACATGCGAGCGCTGGTTGTGCGCGCCGTAAGCCGAGATCTTCTTCGAGCAGGGACACAGGCTGGTCACCGGCACCAGGACTTTCATGGTGAAGCGCTGCCTGCCCTCTTCGACGTCGCCGATGAAGGTGACGTCGTAATCCATCAGGCTCTCCACCTTCGACACCGGGGCCGACTTGTTCACGAAATAGGGGAAATTCATCTCGATGTGGCCCGACTGCGCCTCGAGCTTGACCATCATCTCGCCCAGCATGCGCTTGAACGTATCGACCGATATCTCGCGCTCGTGCGCATTGAGGATCTCGACGAAACGCGACATGTGCGTGCCCTTGAAATGATGCGGCAGGCGCACGTACATGTTGAAGCTGGCTATGGTGTGCTGCACGCCGCCCGAGCGCTCGCTCACCTTCACCGGATGGCGTATGGACTTGATGCCGACCTGATCTATGGCCAGCCGGCGCGTGTCCTCGGAGTTCTGCACGTCGGCAATGGCGGCGGGATCGCGGGTATTCATGCGGGAATCCTTCAGAAAACTGCCGCAGCGCAAGCGCCGAAGCCACGAGTACATTTTAACATGGCGCCAGCCGCCACCCCCGGCACGGCGCCGGCGCCTGCGCTCAAACCCTGCCGCTCAAACTTGGATGCGCGCCCGGATGGCGGACAGCAATCCCGCCTTGTCCAGGCCGACTTCGGCAAGCAGCAGGGCGGTATCGCCATGATCGATGAAACGGTCGGGCAACCCCAGATGCAGCACCGGTTTGGCCACCCCCGCTGCGGCGAGGCACTCCGCCACCGCACTGCCCGCGCCCCCCATCAGCGCACCCTCTTCCACCGTCACCAGCAGTTCGTGCTCCCTTGCGAGCTGTTGGACCAGGGACTCGTCCAAAGGTTTCACGAAGCGCATATCGGCCACGGTCGCGCCCAGTTCCCCCGCCGCTTCTAGCGCCGGTTTGAGCATGCTGCCGAAAGCGAGGATGGCGACCTTCGCGCCCTGGCGGCGCACCACGCCCTTGCCCAGCGGCAGCGACTGCATCGCCTTGCTCGCCGCCGCGCCCGGCCCGGCGCCGCGCGGATAGCGCACCGCCGTCGGCGTATCCAGCTGGAACGCGGTGTAAAGCATCTGCCTGCACTCGTTCTCGTCCGAAGGCGTCATCACCGTCAGGTTGGGAATGCAGCGCAGATAGGCGAGGTCGAACGCGCCGCCGTGGGTGGCGCCGTCGGCGCCGACGAGCCCCGCGCGGTCCAGCGCGAACACCACCGGCAGGTTCTGCAGCGCCACGTCGTGGATGAGCTGGTCGTAGGCGCGCTGCAGGAAGGTGGAATAGATCGCCACCACCGGCTTGATGCCCTCGCATGCGAGGCCGGCAGCGAAGGTCACCGCGTGCTGCTCGGCGATGCCGACATCGAAATAGCGTCCCGGATATTCGCGCGCGAAGCGCACCAGGCCCGAGCCTTCGCACATCGCCGGAGTGATACCCACCAGCCGCTTGTCCAGCGCGGCCATGTCGCACAGCCAGTCGCCGAAGATCTGCGTATAGGTAGGCTTGCCGCCGGCCTTCGCGCCGACTATGCCCGCCGCGGGTTTGAATTTCGACACGCCGTGATACAGCACCGGGTCGGCCTCGGCCAGCTTGTAGCCCTGGCCCTTGCGCGTGACCACGTGCAGGAACTGCGGGCCTTTCAACTCGCGGATATTCTTCAGGGTCGGAATCAGCGCGTCCAGGTCGTGCCCGTCGATCGGGCCGATGTAGTTGAAGCCGAATTCCTCGAACAGGGTGGACGGCAAAGCCATGCCCTTGGCATGTACCTCGACCCGCAATGCGAGTTCCCACAAGGGCGGCACCTTGCCCAGCACCTTCTCGCCGACCTTGCGCGCCACGCCGTACAGGCCGCCGGTGAGCAGGCGCGACAGATACTTGTTGAGCGCCCCCACCGGCTGCGAGATCGACATGTCGTTGTCGTTCAGAACGACCAGCAGGTCGGTATCCATGACGCCGGCATTGTTCAGCGCTTCGAACGCCATACCGGCCGACATGGCGCCGTCGCCGATGATCGCGACCGCGCGCCGGTTCTCCCCGTGCAGCTTGGCCGCCTGTGCCATTCCCAGGGCGGCCGAGATCGAAGTGCTGGAGTGCGCCGTGCCGAAGGTGTCGTACTCGCTTTCGGTGCGCCGCGGAAAGCCCGATATGCCGCCGTGCATGCGCAGCCTGGCCATGGCCTCGCGCCTGCCGGTGAGGATCTTGTGCGCGTAGGTCTGGTGCCCCACGTCCCATACCAGACGGTCGCCGGGCGTATCGAACACGTAGTGCAGGGCGATGGCGAGTTCCACCGTGCCGAGGTTGGACGACAGATGCCCGCCGGTCTGACTCACCGATTCGATGATGTAGGCGCGCAACTCCTCGGCCAGCCGCCCGAGCTCGTGCCGGCCGAGCAGGCGCAAGTCCTGCGGACTGTCGATGGAATTCAGCAGCGCGTACATCGTCGGGTCGTATTCCTGTATGCCCGGCAGTTCATGGGCGGATTTGCTGTTCACTTTACCTTTTCGGAAAACTAGAATTTGCGCAGGACGATGAAGTCCGCCACCTCGCGCAGGCGCGCGGCCTTCGCGCCGAAGGACGAGAGCGCTGCGTGCGCTTCGGCGCGCAACTCCTCGGCCAGCGCACGCGCGCGCGCCAGCCCCAGTATGCTGACATAAGTCGGCTTGTCCTGCGCGGCATCTTTGCCCGCGGTCTTGCCCAGGGTGGCGGTGCTGGCGTCGCAATCGAGCACGTCGTCCACCACCTGAAACGCCAGGCCCACGGTCTTGGCGTAGTGTTCCAGACGGCCGAGCCCGGTCGTATCCAGGCCCCGGCCGCAGCG
>CAYNVY010000245.1:0-6393 GCA_964400745.1 uncultured Enterobacteriaceae bacterium
CGAGCGGCTGGCGCATCGAATAGACGTCGATGCCGGGGCCGGCGCCTTCGGTGTATTCGCCCTTCAGCAGGTGCGGGATGCCGCAGGCGAACTCGATCACCTCGATGCCGCGCTGCACGCTGCCCAGGGCGTCGGGCAGAGTCTTGCCGTGTTCCTCGGAAGCGAGCCGCGCGAGTTCCTTCTGATTCGCCTGCATCAGCGCAAGAAATTTCTGCATCACGCGCGCGCGCCGCAAGGGCGGCGAACTGCTCCAGGCGGGGAGCGCGGCACTCGCCGCCTTGACCGCGGCGTCCAGGTCCTGCGCATTGGCGAAGGGGACGCGTTTGCTCACCTTGCCCGTGGCGGGATTGGTCACCTCGCCCGAGCGCAGGCTCGTCGAAGCGAGCGCCTTGCCGTTCACCCACAGGGGAACCACGGGTTGGCCTACGGCCTTGTCATGGGGGATGCTCATGCTCGTCCTCGAAAAAAACGCGCGCCGGGCGCGGGGAAAAGTGCCGGCCGGTGCGGCGCGGATGCGGCGAAACTGCCGGGAATTACGTGTGAAATCATACCACAGCGGCAGTGCTCTGAATTTCGCATTGTGGTATAGAATCCTGTAATTCGATATTCAGCGACGCTGCGACATTTCATGGCAGAAACCGAATCCAAGAACTCCATTCAGGTCATAGGCCGCATGATGCGCCTGCTCGATGCGCTCGCCCAGGCCCCCGCGCCGGCGACGCTGAAGCACCTGGCGCAGTCGGCGGAGCTGCATCCTTCCACCGCCCACCGGATTCTCACCGCCATGATCAACGACCGCATGGTCGAGCGCGTCGAGCAGGGCAGCTACCGACTGGGGATGCGCCTGATCGAACTCGGCAATCTGGCCAAATCCCGCGTGAGCGTGCGCGAGCATGCGCTGCCGTTCATGCGCGAACTGCACGCGGCCACGGGCGAGGCGGTCAACCTGTCGGTGCGGCGCGAGGACGAGATCGTGTATATCGAACGCTCATCCAGCGGCCGCGCCATGATGCGTGTGGTCAATGTGATCGGCGGGCGCGCGCCGCTGCACATCACCGCGGTAGGCAAGCTGTTCCTGCTCGAAGACGGCGCCGAAGGCCTGCACGAGTACGCCAGGCGCACCAGGCTCCCAGGCCATACGCGCAACAGCCTCACCAGCGTGGGCGCGCTGGAAAAGGAACTGGACAAGGTGCGCAAGCAAGGCTACGCGGCGGATCACGAGGAGGCCGAACTCGGCGTGCGCTGCATCGGTGCCGGCATACGCGACGACGACGGCACCTTGGTCGCCGGCCTGTCGGTATCGGCGCCGGCCGAACGCATGAAAGCCAGCTGGTCGCACCTGGTAAAAGAGACCGCCGAAAAAATTTCGCGCTCCATCGGCTGGAGCGGATAGCGGGCGCAAGAGGTGCGCGACCGAGGGCACGAGTCGGCGCGCGTGCCGGGTCTGGGTCTGGGTATAGGTCTAGGTGCGCGCCCGGGCCACCGACGTTTGCTTCCAGCGCACGCGCACCCGGACATAGTCTTCGCCCGACTCGCGCACTTCGGCGACGGACAGGCGCAGCACCAGCCCCGGCAGCGGCAGGTCGAAACCCACCCCGGGCCCGGCGCGCCCGGCGGGCAGCAGCATTTCGCCAAAGGCGTCCTCGGCCCGGGGCAGATCGGTGAGCAGCAGGGCGCGAAGGAAGCGCGAATCGAAATTGCGCTCGAAGCGCTTCGACTCGTCCCACACGCCCTCGCTTTCGTGCTCGAGCACGCGCAGCCACGCGCTGCGCGGCCTGCGTGCCAGCACCTGCAGGCCTAGCGACAAAGTCTCGTCTCCGACCGCGACGCGCCTTGCCGCGCACACCGCCCAGTCCGGGCCGGGCTCGACGAAAACGCTCACCAGCGTGCCGATGCGCGCCCACGAGGTGTCGGCGCGCGGCAGCGTCAGACCCAGTCCGCTAGTGCTCGCGTCGTTGAGCGTCGCCTGGCGCTCGCGCCGGATGCGCTCTGCCGCGAGTTTCTGCGCGCCGTCCTTGTCGTCGAACTGGATGCGCAGGCCGCTGTCCTGGATGCTGAAGCCGCCCTGGTCGTAGATGCCGCAAAGTTCCAGCGCCATGGCCAGGCCATGGGTGACCTGCACCGATTCCCCGATCGCGATCCGGCTCGCCTTGCGCTGCGGAGGATTCGGCCCCCAGCAGGCGAGCGCGTGCTTGAGCATGCGGCTGCGCTCGCGCGCGGTGAATACGCCGCCGAAGTGGGTATCGGTCGTGGCGCCTGCGTCGCCGTGCTTCTCGTCGGCGAAGGTCTGCATCTGCGCGATGCAGTTGCCGGTGTCGAGAAACCATACCCCGTCCCGGCGCTCCAGGCGGGCGAGCGCGACCGGTCCGGCCGCCTTGCCGGGGTCAATGCCGTACGCGCACGCCGGCCCCGGTGACTCCACCAGCTGCACCGATCCGGCGAAGCGTCCGGCGATGCGCAACAGCAGTTCCATGTCGCGCACCTTCACGCTGTCCGGAGCGGCGATCCTGAACAAGGCGGCGCGCAGGTATTCCTGGCGCACGGAGGTGAGCTTCTTTTCGCCTTCATACGCGGCAAGGACGGTGCGATCGACCTTGAGGCGGCGCGCCAGCTCGAGCACGCCGTTGAGCGTGCGCCACACTTCGGCATCCACCGGCTCGCGCTGCATCCGGCGCAGGACGGCGCGCTGCGTGAGGACGCGCGCCCTGCGGGCGAGCAGCAAGGCGGCGTTGCGCTGCACCCAGTCCGAGCGCGGCATGTCCTCGGCGAACACCCTTTGATAAGACACTGCGAGCGCGCTCGCCAGACAGCCGAAGCGGACGAGCAGCTTGGGATCGCCGTCTTTTCCTTCACGGGGCTCGCCGCCGGGCGCGAGGTATTCCTGCGCCAGCGCGCGCCAATGCGGGCGCACGGTCTGGTCGAGCAGCATCACCAGCCGCGCGCGCCGGCCGGGCGAAAACGCCGGTTCGGCCGCCAGCGACTCGAGCCAGTGCACGACTTCGTTCAGGCTGGCGAGGTGGTCCCATTCGGGAAGCGAGGCCAGCAGTTCGCGCGCCTCCTCCTCCGACCCCATCGGGTGCTCGATTTTTTTCCAGTTTGCCGGAGCGAGACCCCGGGCGAGTTTCATCCAGTCCGGCTTGACCATGCCTTGCAGTTTATACCTTGTGACCGGCCATCGCTAAAGCGGTCCGCGCCGCGCGCGGCCGAGCCGAAGACCTCCGGCTGCCGGACGTGATAACGACGGCAGAGTGCGGCAATGTCTGCGCGCTTTTCCTGTATCAGGGCATGCGTAGGATGCTACTACCGGATGTCTGACTCGAATATCTGAATCTTGCCCATTCCCTGCGCTTAGTCGAGCGCAGCCTGTGGCACTTAGGCGGCCGCGCGAGCTTTCGCCCGCGCGTAGAGAAACTCCGGCGCAAGATCGAAGCCATTCGCCCAAACTACCGTGTCCATTTCCACGCGGGTGGCAGAAAACGCCGAATGATCGCGAAGCGCGGCAACGATAGGCCGCGCATCCGAGGCGATGAAATCTTTTAAGCTAATTTCGCCTTCGGTGTTGTCGGAAAAACGGACCCACAGCCGGTAGTCCGGCAACGCTTTGGCATCGGTCACCCATATCATTTTCAATCTCCTCAAACCAGCGGAGCGATGCGCCTGAAACTACCCTCTTTGGCAAGCGTCGTCCAGTTCTGCATCAATTCCGGCTGATGCATCTCGCCCCACTCCATGACGAGACCGAGCACGCGCGGCGGCAGCTGCCCTTCCCGTAGCTCCAGCGGCTCGATTCCGATGAGTGCGCGGTACTCCTCGTAGCGTACGTGAAAGCGCGGCGGATTGTGATCATTGAAATACATCGTTATCACAATGCCGAGGAAGCGGGAGATTTCAGGCATGACCGAATCGTTCCAAAGGCTACACAGGCATTTTCTTGCCTATTGCCGCAAGCCCAAAGAGACCAGAGCCATTGCGCCCGCCGAAACCGCACGCATCCTCGATACACGGCGGACAGTTACAATATGCGGTATCAAGCCTCGACGCAATACCACACGTCATACCACACTTCAGCCACACTTCAGCAAAGGACCCCAAGTGAAAAAGAAGACACCGGAAGAACTGCGCAGCCACCGCTGGTACGGCGCCAAGGACATGCGCTCCTTCGGCCACCGCTCGCGCACGGCGCAGATGGGCTACGACCGCAGCGACTACGCCGGCAAGCCGGTGATCGCCATCATCAACACCTGGAGCGACATCAACCCCTGCCACACCCACTTCAAGCAGCGCGTGGAGGAAGTGAAGCGCGGCGTGTGGCAGGCGGGCGGTTTTCCGGTGGAGATGCCGGCGATGTCGCTGTCGGAGCCGTTCCAGAAGCCGACCACCATGATGTACCGCAACTTCCTCGCCATGGAAACCGAGGAGCTGCTGCGCTCCTATCCGGCGGACGGCGCGGTGCTGATGGGCGGCTGCGACAAGACCACGCCGGCGCTCCTGATGGGCGCGATCAGCATGAACCTGCCCTCGATTTTCATGCCCGCCGGTCCCATGCTGCGCGGAAACTGGGGCGGCGCCACGCTGGGTTCGGGCTCGGACACCTGGAAGTACTGGGCCGAGCTGCGCGCCGGCAACATCACCGAAAAAGACTGGCAGGAGATCGAGCAGGGCATCGCGCGCTCGCCCGGCCACTGCATGACCATGGGAACGGCCTCCACCATGACCAGCGCCGCCGAAGCCATGGGCTTCACCCTGCCGGGCGCGGCGTCCATCCCGGCGCCCGACTCACGCCACGCGGCCATGGCCACGCTCACAGGCAAACGCGCGGTCGACATGGTGTGGGAGGATCTCAAACCGCGCGACATACTCGATGCCGACGCCGTCCACAACGCGGTGACCGCGGTGCTCGCGATCGGCGGCTCGACCAACGCGATCGTGCACCTGATCGCGCTCGCGCGCCGCGCCGGGGTCAAGCTCGACCTCGACATGTTCGACGCGCTCGCGCGCAAGACGCCGCTGATCGCCAACATCCGCCCCTCGGGCAAATACCTGATGGAGGACTTCTACTACGGCGGCGGCCTGCGCGCGGTGCTGAAGAACCTGGGCAGCCTGATCAAGGCGAATGCGAAGACCGTCAACGGAAAGTCCATGGGCGAGAACATCGCCGACGCGAAAGTGTTCGACGACGACATCATCCGCACGGTGGACAAAGCTTTGGTCAAGTCGGACAGCCTCGCGGTGCTGCGCGGCAACCTCGCCCCGGACGGCGCGGTGATCAAGCCGCCCGCGGCCGATGCGAACCTGCACCGGCACACCGGCAAGGCCGTGGTGTTCGCCGACTACAACGACATGGCGGCGCGCATCGACGCCCCCGACCTCGTCATAGACAAGGACTCGGTGATCGTGCTCAAGCACGCGGGACCGCTGGGCGGACCGGGCATGCCCGAGTGGGGCCAGCTGCCGATCCCGCAGAAGCTGCTGAAAGAGGGCGTGCGCGACATGGTGCGCATTTCGGACGCGCGCATGAGCGGCACTTCCTACGGCGCCTGCGTGCTGCACATCGCGCCGGAGTCGTTCATCGGCGGGCCGCTGGCGCTGGTAGAGGAAGGCGACCTGATCGAACTCGACGTGCCCGCGCGCAGACTGAATCTCAAAGTCAGCGACGCCGAACTGGCGAAGCGCAAAGCCGCCTGGAAGGCGCCGGCGCCGCGCTACGAGCGGGGCTACGGCGCGGCGTTCTCGCAGCACATCAGCCAGGCGAACGAGGGCTGCGATTTCGACTTTCTGGAAGCCGGCGCGCAGACGCCGGATCCGGAAATTCACTGAGCAGATATTCCATCGGCGTCATCGGCTGGCGGCCGATGACGCCGATGATTCGCGCCGCGCGAGCCACAGGGTGCTGACGAGGATGACGCTACCCCCGGCCAGGGTCCAGCCGGCGGGCAGGGTGCCGAACATGAAGAAGCCGAGAATCGCCGCCCATACCAGTTCGAGGAATTTGACCGGTTGCACCGCAGAGATGTCGGCGACGCGGAACGAGCGTGTCAGGCAGTAGTGCCCGCCGGCACCAATGAATCCGCACATGACCAGCAGGGTCCACTGACTCGCCGAGGGCATCGTCCACGAGGCAAGCGCAAACGGCAGCAGCCCCAGCGACACCAGCAGGTGCTGCCAGAGGACCATGATGTCGGAGCGCTCGCGGCGCGTAAGTACCTTGGCGACGAGGAAGGACGCGGCGAACAAGGGCACCGAGGCCAGCATCAGCAGCATCCCCTTCGAAATGCCGGAAAAGCCGCCGCTGAAGGCATTCACCACCAGCAGGACGCCGGCGAATCCGACCAGGACCGCGACCCAGCGCGCGCCCGTCATGCGCTCGCCGAGGAACAGCACCGCCCCCAGGCA
>CAYNVY010000246.1:0-504 GCA_964400745.1 uncultured Enterobacteriaceae bacterium
GGCGGCGGCTGCAGCCGGGGGCCGCGTGGTCCTGCTTCACTATCGGGGCCACCTGTTTCACCAGCGCGCGCGCCTTCTCCGCATTGGCCAGCAGCACCTTGACGATCGCGTCCACCGTCACGTCGTCGTGGTGCGGGTGCCAGCAGTCGTAATCGGTGACCATGGCCACCGTTGCGTAGCAGAGTTCGGCTTCGCGCGCGAGCTTGGCTTCGGGCATATTGGTCATGCCGATGACGTCGCAGTTCCAGGTGCGATACAGCTCGGATTCCGCGTAGCTGGAGAATTGCGGGCCCTCCATCACCAGATAGGTGCCGCCGCGCACGGCGTTGATGCCCGCTTCGCGCGCCGCGGTTTCGAGGTGATCGCCCAGGCGGCTGCATACCGGATGCGCCATCGAGACATGCGCCACCATTCCGGTTCCGAAAAAGCTCTTGTGGCGCGCGAAGGTGCGGTCGATGAACTGATCCGCGATGACGAACATGCCCGGATGCAGGTGCTCGCGCA
>CAYNVY010000246.1:514-6328 GCA_964400745.1 uncultured Enterobacteriaceae bacterium
GGCGGAAACTGCCGGGGTGCGGGGGGTTGGGGAGGGGCCCGGCGGGGCTGAGCGAAAAGGTGGTGGTCAAGCCGGGGGGCTTCATGGCGTCGATGTTTGCGGGAAAATTGGTCTTGGAGGGCGGAATCCGGTGTCCGCGGCCGTGGCGCGGCAAGAACACCATCGCCTGGCCGCCCAGATCGCCGCAGAGCAGTTCGTCCGAGGGTTCGCCGAAGGGCGAGGCGACCCTGACCCAGCGCTTGCCGGCGAGGCCGTCGATGTCGTAGACGCCGCTGCCGCCTATGATGCCCAGCACCTGGGGTGCTGCATTCGTACTCATGCGTGTTTTCCTCGCTTGTTCCTCGTTTGTTCCTCGCTTGCGGGATCGAGCCGTACCCTAAGGGCGAATTGTTGCACAGGCGGCCGGCTGCGCACTTGCTCCTGATCAAGCTTTGCTCCGGAGTGCGGCCTCCGGTAACATCGGCAGACCGACCTAACCTGAAAGATCCAACCATGACCGATGCCTTCGTACCCAGCGCGCGCTCGAAAGTGAAGCGCCTGCCCAAACGCGGCCACTACGACCGCGCCACCGTCTACGCCGTCCTCGACGCGGGCTTCATCTGCCATGTCGGCTACGCCATAGACGGCCAGCCCTACGTCACGCCCACCGCCTACTGGCGCGAAGGCGATGCCGTGTACTGGCACGGCTCCTCCGCGAGTCGCATGCTGCGCGCGCTGGAGACCGGGGCGGACTGCTGCCTGACGGTGACCCACCTGGACGGCCTGGTGCTCGCGCGTTCGGCTTTCCACCATTCGCTCAACTTCCGCTCGGCGATGCTCTTCGGCCGGGCGCACAAGGTGGAACAGCCGGCGGACAAACTGGCGCGGCTGGAAGCCTTCGTCGAGCGTCTCTATTCCGGCCGCTGGCAGGAACTACGCCCGGTGAACGCGAAGGAACTGAAGGCGACCACGGTGCTGGGCATGCATCTGGAGGAAGCCTCGGCCAAGATCCGCAGCGGCGGTCCGGTGGACGACGAAGCCGATTACGCGCTGCCGGTCTGGGCCGGCGTGATTCCGGTGCGCAACGTGACTGGCGCGCCCGAAGGCGACGCGCGGCAGCACAAGGCGGCGAAGATGCAGGCCGCGCTGGCCGATCTGTCGCACCTGGGACTGAAGAAACGCTAGAGAATCCGTATCGCGCCGCGGTTCAAAGCCAGCCCTCGGCCGCGGAAAAATCCATGCGCCTCGGCTTCAGCTGCCGCCGGCTGAGCCGTACGATGGCCGTGGTGCGCGCATAGGTCTGCGCGCCCTTCACCGCGATCTGCGCCAGACTCAGTTCGGCCGCAACCTCGGCCTCGTCGCCCGCGACCACGTTGAGCGAGGTCAGCCGGTCTTCTATTCGGCCGAAAGCGATGACCTCTTCCGGCCTTGCGAGCACCTCGATCACGCGCTCCAGCCGCTCCTCCAGGCTGCGCGCGCGCCGATGCAGCGACTCCAGGTGCCGCCCGTTTTCGACCAGCTGCTGGCGCAAGGCGTGAAACCTGGACTCGTCTGCCTCGGGCGGATGGTGCAGCGCTTCCAGGCCGGCGCGCGCGCCCTGCAAGAGCTGCAGGCGCTCGCGCAGCAAGGCAGCCGCCCTCCCCGTCGGGCGCTCGGCCGCGCCGGACTGGAACAGATGCCCCAGCGCTTCCACCACCAGGTGTTCGTACGCGCGCCAGCCGATATCGCGGCGCAAGTCCGCCTCGCTCTCGCTGGGCGCCAGCAGTCGATGACGGGAAAAGCTTACCGTGCGCTGCGGCACATCTTTGTGCAGGATCTCGCCCTGGCTGGCCCAGCCCAGCACCTTCTGCTCGGTGCGCATGAGCGAAATCACCGCGCACAACTCGTCCGCGCCGGGTTCGGTGCGCTGTTCGGCAAAGGCGAGCAGTTCCAGCGAACGCCCCAGCAGATCGTCGATCTCGGTCGGCCGCACGAACAGCGCGCGCACGCCCGGATTCCTGGCCCAGGCGTCGGGCAGAAAATCGAGCGGGCCGGGAATGGCGGCAGCGAGCGCGTTGCAATGCACCAGCGCGCTTTCCACCGCCGGCAGCAGGCGGCTTTCGTATCCTTTCACCAGGCGCAGGCGGGCGTCGATGCCGATGACGGCGAGTTCGATCGCGTGCTTCAGACGCACGTCGGCATCCGGAGCGCGCCGCCGCGCCTCGCCTTTGCGGCTGAGCCAGTTCAGGATGCTCATGCTAGTCCGCGCACAGGGCGCGCCGGTCCGGCGCTACCCAGAACGCCGCACGCGGACAGTTGCAACTCAGTTCTTCCAGTCGTCACCGGGAATGATTCGCTTCATGAACTCGTCAAACAAGGGCACAGTGAATGCTGTGTCGCCATGGTTCGGACTCCAGATCATGCCCTTGGCGATCAACTGGCTTCGGGTTGGGCCGAGTGACGTGACTTCGCGGCGAAGCTGTTCGGCGATGTCACCGGAACGGTGTGGACCGGGGCCGAGCGCGGCCATGGCCCGAAGGTATTTCTTTTCCAGCGGGGTCAGGCGGTCGAATCGAACCCGGAAGAAGCTTTCGTCCAATGCAGCGATTGCGCTTGCGGTAGCCCGTTCGACGTCCTGAAGGGTGATCGGAGAAACATCGGCCGCATCCCATGCGTGCTTGCCCCATTCCTGCAAGAAATAAGGATAACCGCGTGTCTCTCTTATGATTCGATCGAGCGCGTCTTCTTCCACGATCACGCCCTGATCCAGTGCCGGCTTGGCGATTGCCAGGCGTGCTGCGTCATGTGGGAGTGGCCCGATTTGCGGGAAATCGAACAGACGTTCGGCGTAGGACTTGGCCCGACCCATTTTGCCGGGTAACTGGGGCAGGCCTGCGCCGACAAGCACCACAGGCAAACTGCGCTGGGCGGTGCGGTGCAATGCTGTGATTAGTGCCGCTAGTTCTTCCTCGGCAACGTATTGGAGTTCATCCACGAACATGGCCAACGCCGTACCGGCGTGCTTCGCCGCAGCTCCCGTCACTTCCAACAGCGCCTGCAAATCGTGTTCGAGGTCGCCATTGTCCGCCAACCCAGGCTCAGGTTCAAAATCCAATCCCACCTCGATGTCCTGGTATTTCACCTTGAGCGCCTTGGCAAAGCCGGCAAGTCCGCGCAAGGCGCGCTGGGCGAATTCCTTCGCTTGCGCGTTCCGGGACAGCCGCAACAAGGCCTGCCGCAGCTGCGGGGCCAGAATGGCCGGCAGTGAGCGACTCTCGGGCGCTTCAACGCGGAGTGTCTGAATTCCCACCGCCTCGGCATCATCGCGCAGTCGATCCAGCAATACTGTTTTCCCGACACCTCGCAGCCCTACCATCAGGATGCTCTTGGTAGGCCGGCCGGCCCGCACTCGTTCAAGCGCGATGCGAACCGCCTCGCGCAATTCATTGCGCCCCGCCAGTTCTGGCGGTGGGGTACCGGCACCGGGCGCGTAGGGGTTCTTGATCGGGTCCATTGCGTTAGATTATATTAAGTTTCGTCAATTTACAATGAATTGATAACTTTGATAATCTTGATCAAATCATCACCCTACCTTATACCTTGAACACCTTCATCTCCTCATCCCTCATCACGTCGAACCGCATCATCGACGATTGGCACAAATTCCTTGGCGACGCAGCGCTGACCACCGCCATTCTGGAATGTACTCGCCTCTTGCACCGCAGTGTCCTCGTTGTCCAAAAAAGGAACATTGCTATTCTGTCTTGTCAAGGAGGCGCGGACGCAGGCTTAATGGAAATCACTCCGCACCCACAAAAAACGTCAGTAGATTTTACAGTTGCTCATCCCACTGCGACTCGCGCAGCAAAACAGCGTCGCTAAATACCTGTTTTTGCTGTAGGGGCTTATCTAAGGCTCGGTTTATGCTTGTGAATACCTTGACGCACAACCTAGAAAGACGGATTGGTGGATTTTGTGAAGAACTTCTTGGAAGAGGAATCGTCATGAAGACTCTAATTATGAAAAGTGCTCTAATCTTCTCAACATTGTTATTTGGCGCTGGAATCAGCTTTGCCCCACCGGCAGCAGACGCTGCCACGATTCAATACGGGATCGGTGCGGATGATTATGCCCGCCTTGACATAAACGCCAGCCACGTGGCGACTTTTAACTCGGGAGGGGCTGGGACTGCGTCAGGAGCCGTCAATCTCGCAGACGGTTGGTACAGTATAAGCCTCGATTACAAGAACAGATGGGGAAGCGATTGGCTCGGCTTCTATTGGGATAAAGGAATCGGAGTAAGTGCTTTTGCCGAGATCGTCCCTGAAGTCTATTTCCGTTCGCAAGACAGCAACGGGCAATGGATCAGCGGGTTAAGAGCTGACTACTACTGGTTGAATTCGGATCTTAGCCGTGGGTCTTTCATTCAAACCATCTACGGAGAGGGGCCTATAGCGAATGGCACCAATAGTTACGAAGGGTACAACAATGGAAGAACTTGGCCGACCGTGGGTTACTGGGGAAGATTTGAGGAAGTGCTCACCGGGCAAATCTATGTTGGAACTTCCGACCCCACAACCACCGTTCCCGAACCTGCCTCCCTCACCCTTCTCGGCCTCGGCCTAGCGGGAGTGGGATTTGCAAGACGCAGGAAACAGAAGACCTCTTGACGCCTGGTCTTAACGAGAGGTGCGAAAACCGTTACTGATCTCCTGCGCATCCATCGGCCTCTAAGGGAAGATTCCATGAAGAAACTGCCATTGATTCTATCCATAAGTTTATTTTTCTTCCTGTGCAGCGGATTTGCGTCTGCAGGTTTCTTTCCTTTGCCCGCTAGAACAATTACGCTTGACGGAAATGCCAGTGACTGGGACGGAATCTCTCCTATTCTGAGTGATCCTTCAGGTGATTCTACGGGGGGCCTGGGTACAGATATCAAATCCGTATATCTCGCGCAGGACAGCAATTACGTGTACTGGCGAATGGATATTTATGATGCACCTTTCGATCTATACAATGAAGCTAACAATAGACCAAGGGGTCCGGGCATTGTCTTTTACAGTATTGACGTAAATCACAATTATCTGGGAGGCGTCACAGAACAACCATGGGGTGGCGCACCCGGTTACAGCTATATTAGTAGGTTGCAGGTGGCTCCTTGGAGTTGGATACCCAAATATGCTGGTAATGATTACGGTATTTATGACGCAATTTTCGAAGGCAAGATACCCGTTGAAATCTTTAACGGCATTGAAGTCAATTTCTTGCTCGCTTGGTATCATGCAGGCGATCCAAACGTCTTAGTAGATAGAACAAGTAAATATGTTGCCGGCTTGATACCTGTTGCTCCTGTCCCAGAACCCGCCACCATCTGGCTCCTCGCCCTCGGTCTAGCTGGACTCGGATTCGCAAAGTGCAGGAAACAGTAAGCCGCCTAGTCCAATTCAGTAGCACGCACACAACCCCGCTACGGCGGGGTTGTGCTTTTCTTAGACAGTGCCACCATGGCTGATTGGGCTATAAGAAGTGCCCGGGGCAGAAGATATGCTATGGATGGGAGCAGAAACTCATCAAGTTCAATTTCTGGCACCATAGGTTGAATGCCGCTATTCAAGTACATCGATGACAGCAATGATGTTTGTTCTAATGTTGCCGTCGAGTGAGGAATTGAGGAAACTGCCGTGCTAACGCAATGGGCAGTCACGATGACTGTCCCTAAGAATGGGGCCGCCTGTCTGGATTGAACAGACGAAATGTGACTTACGGCACTTGTTCGCAGGAAGTGCGTGGATCAACACCGAGTGTGCGTAGTGGCACATCCTTTACAGTTTATACCGGACACATCCTTTACAGTTT
>CAYNVY010000247.1:0-6320 GCA_964400745.1 uncultured Enterobacteriaceae bacterium
CCAGGACCTGATCGTGCGCGTGGCGCAGGCCTATTTCGACGTGCTCGCCTCGCAGGACTCGCTCGCCTTCATCCAGGCGCAGAAGACCGCGATCTCCGAGCAGCTGGCGCAGGCCAAGCGCAATTTCGAGGTCGGCACGGCTACCATCACCGACACGCATGAGGCGCAGGCGCGTTTCGACCTCGCCACCAGCCAGGAAATCGCGGCACAGAACGATCTGGAATTCAAGAAACGGGTGGTGCAGCAACTGATAGGCAAATTCCCCGACGCATTTGCGCCGCTCAAACCCAGCGCGCAGCTCAACCCGCCGCAACCCAATGCGATGGAGCCCTGGGTGGACAGCGCGGAAAAGCAGAATTTCGCGGTGCGCATTCTGGAGGCTGGAGTGGAAATCGCCACGCGCGAAGTACGCCGCACGAAAGCCGGCCACCTTCCCACGCTCGACCTGGTGGGAACCTACGGCGAGACAGGCTCATCCAGCAACATCCTGACCGGCACAGGCAGCGATACCCGCGGCGCCACGCTCGGCCTGCAGTTGAGCCTGCCGCTGTACGCGGGCGGCGGAACCACTTCGCGCGTGCGCGAAGCCGTCGCGAATCTGGAAAAGTCGCGCCAGGATCTAGAAAACGCCCGCCGCAGCGCGGCCCTGTCGTCGCGCCAGTCCTATCTCGGCGTCACCAACGGCATGGCGCAGGTGCGCGCTCTGGAACAGGCGCTCATCTCCAGCCAAAGCGCGCTGGACTCGAACAAGCTCGGCTACGAGGTCGGCGTGCGCATCAACATCGACGTGCTGAACGCGCAGCAGCAGCTGTTTTCGACCAAGCGCGATCTTTCGCGTGCGCGCTACGAAACGCTGTTGAACGGCCTCAGGCTGAAGGCCGCCGCCGGCACCCTGACCGAAGAAGACCTGGAAGCGGTGAACCGGCTGCTGGGTACCGACTAGGGAGATAGTGAACAAGGGGGCGACGCCCCCTTGTCCCCCGAGGGGACTTTCCCCTCAAGGGGGATCGAGACCTGCGGGGCGTATATCCCCCACTTCAGAGGAAGCGCTGAATATCTGTTAGCGAAGTTTGGGACTTGCTCAGCGCTTCCCTAGGAAAGAACCGCCCTAGTAAGGCACGGGCAGCAAGCGCTCGCAGATCGCCAGATTGCACGCGGTTGCGCCCTGATGCGCGCGGCTGAATGCGAGCGCCGCCTGCGCCATGCGGGCCATGGCCGCCCGATCCGACAGCAATTTCCCTGCCCACTCACCCAGCATCGCGGCATCGGCCACTTCGATCGCGGCGCCCGCTTCCACCGCCAGGCTCGAGGCCTGGGCGAAGTTGTACATATGCCGGCCGAAGAGCAGCGGTCTGCCCACCGCGCAGGCCTCGATCAGATTCTGCCCGCCGTACGGCAACAGGCTGCCGCCGATGAACGCCAGATCGCAGGCGGCGTAGTAAGCCGGCATCTCCCCCATGCTGTCGCCCAGCAGCACCTGGCAGTCCTGCGGCACGGCGCGCGCTTCGCTGCGGCGCCGGTAACGCATGCCGCGCTTGCTCAGCAGCGTCGCGACCTCGTCGAAGCGCTGCGGGTGGCGCGGCACCAGCAGCAGCAACAGGCCGGGCAAGCGCATGCGCGAGAATGCGTCCAGCACCAGTTCTTCCTCGCCCTGCCGCGTGCTCGCCGCAAGCAGCACCGGGCGCGGACCTATCCATTGCTTGAGTTGCGCGCCCAGCGCCAGCAATTGCGGCGCGACGGTGACGTCGAACTTCAGATTGCCGGTCACTTCGACATCGCGCGCGCCCAGGCGCTCCAGCCGCCAGGCGTCTTCGCGCGTCTGCGCGCTGATCGCAGCCAGGCCCGCGAGCGCCGCGCGCGTGAGCGGCGCCGCCAGCGCGTAGCCGCGCGCGGATTTTTCCGACAGACGCGCGTTGGCGAGGACCAAAGGGATGCCCAGGCGCGCGCAGGAATCGACCAGGTTGAACCAGATTTCGGTTTCCATGAGTATGCCCAGGCGCGGCTTGAACTGATCGAGAAAGCGCGCCACGGCGCCGGGATAGTCGTAGGGCAGATAGGCGATGGTCGCCAAACCGCCGAACAGCTGCTGCGCAGTCTCGCGCCCGGTAGGCGTCATCTGGGTGAGCAACAGTTCATGCCCCGGATAGCGCGTCGCCAGCGCGCGCACCAGCGGCTCAGCGGCGCGCGTCTCGCCCACCGATACGGCGTGCAGCCAGATCACCGGACGTTGCGGGCTTGCCTCATACCAGCCGAAACGCTCCGCAATGTGCTCCCGGTAGGCCGGCTGACGCCGTCCACGCCACCACAGGTGCATGAACACCCAGGGCAATAGCAGCCACAACAGCAGGCGATAGCCCAGGCGCCAGATCATGCCGCTTCCTTGCGCATGACTTCATGCGAGGCGGTCAACACCTCGGCCACCTCGGGCACGACACCCGTGTCTCCCAGGTTACGCACCGGCGCACCCGGACCGGCATAGACGCCGGTCAGACCCGGGCGGGTACCGCAGTAGAGCGCGACCACCGGACTGCCCAGGGCTGCCGCCAGATGCGTCAGTCCGGTATCGACGCCGATCACCGCCCGCGCGCCGGCGAGTAGGCCGGCCATGCTCGGGATGCCCTGCGCCGCGGGTACCACGGCCAGCGGCAGGTCCCGCGCGATGCGCTCGCTGCGCTCGCGCTCTGCGGCGTCGCCCCAGGGCAGCACCGAGGCGCAGCCCCGGCGCGCGAATTCCTGCCCCAGCCTGACCCAGGAGGGCTCCGGCCAGAGCTTGTCGGCGCGACTGGTCGCGTGCAGCAGCACGCAGTAGGAATGAGGCGCTATCGGCTGCGCGCCGGAGGGTGGCGCGATGCCATAGTCCAGCACATCGGGGAGCGCGTAGCCCAGAGCCGATGCGGCGAGACGCCGGTTGCGCACGACCGCATGCAGATCGCGCGGCACCGAGTGCACGGTGTCGTAAAACTTCGCCGCCAGCGGCTCACGCGCGCTGCTTTTGTCGTACCCGTGGCGCGTGCCGGATGCGGACTGCGCCAGCAGCGCGCTCTTGATCAGGCCCTGGGTATCGAGCACGCAGTCGTAGCGCATGCCCGCAAGCGCGCGGCGGAACTGTCCCAACTCGCGCCAGTGCCCGGGCTTGAGCAGGTTGCCGCGCCAGCGCCGCAGCGCCACCGGAATGATCCGTCGCACACCCGGGTGCATGGCGACGATATCGACATAGGCTTCCTCCACCACCCAGTCGATGCGCGCGCGCGCAAAGCGCGCAAGGATGTCGCTCACCACCGGCAGGTTATGCACCACGTCGCCGAGAGAGGAGGTCTTGATGAGCAGAATATTGGGCATGCGCGGGGGGAAATCAGACTGGCCTTGTTAGAATAGCCGCAGCGAATTATAAGGCGTGTTCCGCGGCGGCAGTTCGCGCATGAGAGGCACGCCGCCCCTTCCATCTACTGGCGCTCAAGACTGGCTCTATGTGCGGCATTATAGGCGTCGCTTCACTCGCTCCCGTTTCCGACAGGGGCTGGCTGGCCGCAGGGCGCGATGCCCTGCGCCACCGCGGCCCGGACGACGCCGGAGAATGGTGGTCGGCCGATGCCTGCGTGGGCCTGGGACACAGGCGCCTGGCGATCATCGACCTCTCCCCCGGCGGGCATCAGCCGATGCAGGATGCCGGCGGCGGCTTGTGCATCGTGTTCAACGGCGAGATATACAACTTCGCCGACTTGCGCCGGGAATTGATCGCCAAGGGCCATGCTTTTCGCACCCAGAGCGACACCGAAGTAATACTGGCTGCCTATCGCGAATGGGGCGCAGATTGCCTTTCGCGGCTGAACGGCATGTTCGCTTTTGCGCTCTACGACGCGCGCCGGCGGCAACTCTTCATGGCGCGCGACCGTGCAGGGGAAAAGCCCCTGTTCTACGCGCTCGCCGGCGGCGTGCTGCGCTTCGCCTCGGAACTCAAGGGTTTGATGGCAGACCCGGCGCTGCCGCGCCGCATCGACGCGGCGGCGCTCGATTGCTATCTCGCCATGGGCTTCGTGCCCGGCGGCCGTTCGATGCTGCAGGGGGTGAACAAGCTGCCGCCCGCGCACGCGCTGCTGTTCGATCTGAACACGGGCCAATCGAGGCTCTGGCCTTACTGGAAATTGCCGCAACCGGACGCCTCGGCCGCCGCCGGCGAGGCGGATGAAGACGGACTGCTGGACCGGCTGGAGAGCCTGCTCGAAGATGCCGTGCGCCGGCAACTGGTCTCCGACGTGCCGGTGGGGGTGCTGCTGAGCGGCGGGGTCGATTCCAGTCTGATCACGGCCATGGCGGTGCGCGCCGCGCCCAAGGTGAAGACCTTCACCGTGCGCTTTCCCGGCTTCGGCGCGCTCGACGAAACCGAACATGCGCGCTTGATCGCGCGGCACTTCGGCACCGAGCACGTGGAACTCGTCGCCGCAGAATCCACGGTGGATCTGCTGCCTCTGCTGGCGCGGCAGTTCGACGAACCCATAGTCGATTCGTCCATGATTCCCACCTATCTCGTCAGCCGCCTGGTGCGCGAGCATTGCACCGTGGCCCTCGGGGGCGACGGCGGCGACGAACTGTTCGGCGGCTATCCCCACTACGACCGCCTGCTCTGGCTGCAGCGCAAACTGGGCGGCATTCCACCCGGCCTGAGGCGGGGCCTGGCCGATGCGGCCGTAGCTCTGCTGCCCGCCGGGGCCAAAGGCAGCCACTGGATAGAGGCGGCGGGAGCCGACTTCCTGACCGGCCTGCCTCTGATCTTGTCCAAATTCGACCGCGGGGCGCGGCGGCGGCTGATGGCGGGACAGGGCACCTGGGCACTGGAGGCCGAGCGCATCCGCGAACAGAGCATTCCCGAATCCGTCGATCTGCTGCAGCGCGCCACGCGCATGGATTTCGGCAACTACCTGGCAGAGGATATTTTGGTAAAAGTGGATCGCGCCAGCATGCTCAACTCGCTGGAGGTGCGCGCGCCCCTGCTGGATTATCGCGTAATCGAGTTCGCCTTCAGCAAGGTGCCGACACGGCTCAAGGCGACGAGCTCGGAGCGCAAGATATTGCTGAAGAAGCTGACGCAACGCATCCTGCCGCCGGAATTCGACCGGCAGCGCAAACAGGGATTTTCCATTCCGCTCGCCTCCTGGCTGCAGTCCGAGCCTTGGAACACGTTCTTCCGCGACACCTTGCTGAGTTCGGACAATCCGCTGTTCGACCGGAACGAGGTGCGCCAACTGCTGGCCGGACAGGAAAAGGGCAGAATGAACAGCGAGCGCCTGTTCGCGCTGGTCATGTTCGAGTTGTGGCGCCGGGAATACCGCGTCTCAATGTAATATTGACAGCATGCGCACCGAATCGCCCGACGTGCCGGACAACTCAGCCGGCACCCCAGCCCGCCAGCCGCTTTCGGTGGTCGTCATCACCAAGAATGCGGCGACGCAGTTGGGCGCCTGTCTGGAGAGCGCATCGTTTGCCGACGAGTTGCTCGTAGTCGACGCCGCCTCTAACGACGGCACCGCCGAACTCGCCGCGCGTCACGGTGCGCGCGTGCTGCAAAGGACTGAATGGGAGGGCTTCGGGCGGCAAAAGCAGTTCGCGGTAGAAGCTGCGCGCCACAACTGGGTACTGTGCCTGGACGCGGATGAACGAGTAAGCGAGCGCTTACAGATGAGCATAGTTGCGACGCTGGGCGCGCCTGCCGCGCAGGCCTACGCCATGCCGCGCTGCAATCGCTTCATGGCGCGCTGGCTGCGACATGGCGAAGGCTATCCGGACTGGAGCCTGCGCCTGTTCGACCGCCGCAATGCGCGCTGGAGCGACGATCCGGTGCACGAGAAGGTGCTCACCGACGCGCCGGCTGCCCGCCTGGAGGGCGACCTGCTGCACGACTCCGCCGAAAACCTGTCCGGCTACCTGGACAAGCAAAACCGCTATACCAGCATGCAGGCCGAGGCCCTGTTCCGAGCGGGCAAGCGCGCCGGCCCGGCGCAGCTCGTGCTCTCGCCGGCGCTGCGCTTCGTCAAATTCTATTTCCTGCGCCTGGGTTTTCTCGACGGCATAGCGGGGCTGGTGCACATCGCCATCGGCTGCGGCAACAGCTTCCACAAATACGCGAAACTGATGGAATTGCAGCGCAAGATATAAGCGGCCTGCGCTTGCGGCAGACGGCGCGCGTCACGCCGCCCGCGCCAGCCCGCGGGCATCACTTCTTCATCGGCGCCGCCGGATTTCCGACTACCGTCGCATACGGCGCCACGCTCTTGGTGACCACCGCGCCCATGCCGACTACGGCGCCGCGCCCGATCACCAGCGGC
>CAYNVY010000248.1:0-6299 GCA_964400745.1 uncultured Enterobacteriaceae bacterium
AGGTCGACGAACGCGCCGTAGTCGGTGATGTTCTTGACGATGCCCTTCACCACCGTGCCCTCGGACAGGGTCTGCAGCAGCTTCTGCCGCTCTTCGCCCTGGCTCGCTTCGAGCACGGCGCGGCGCGACACCACCACGTTGTTGCGCTTGCGGTCGAGCTTGATGACCTTGAATTCCATGGTCTTGCCTTCGAACGGCGTCGTGTCCTTGACCGGGCGGATATCCACCAGCGAGCCCGGCAGGAAGGCGCGGATGCCGTTGGCCATGACGGTGAGACCGCCCTTGACCTTGCCGCTGATCACGCCCGAAACCAGCTCGCCGGTCTCCAGGGCTTTCTCCAGATCCATCCAGGCCGACAGGCGCTTGGCCTTGTCGCGCGACAGACGGGTTTCACCGAAGCCGTCTTCCAGGGCTTCGATGGCGACGCTGACGAAATCGCCGACCTTGGCCTCGACCTCGCCGGCATCGTTACGGAATTCTTCGACGGGGATGAAACTCTCGGACTTGAGTCCGGCGTTCACCACCACGAAATTCATATCTACGCGCACTACTTCCGCTGTGATCACCTCGCCGATGCGCATTTCCTGGCGCGTCAGACTTTCTTCGAATAGCGCTTCGAAACTGTTCTCGTTGATGGCGACTGCGGGGGAAAGATTGGACATTGGATATATTTACCTGATTTCACCGCCCCTGCGGACGGGGTTGATTAAACATAAAGCGGGCCAGAATCAGTGTTCTGAACCCGCCACCCTTGCTGCACTTTGCCGGTACCAATCAAGTACCTGGCGCACTATTTCCTCTATGCCTAGACCGGTGCTATCGAGTTCCCGGGCATCGGCCGCCTTTTGCAGAGGCGCTACGCTTCTCGCACTGTCGCGCTCGTCGCGTTCACGCAGTTCCTGCAAAAGGGTTCGAATATTAGCATCGATTCCTTTTTCTTTCAACTGCTTATATCGGCGCTCCGCGCGTATTTCAGCGCTCGCCGTAAGAAAGATCTTCAGCATCGCGTGCGGAAACACCACCGTGGCCATATCGCGGCCTTCCGCCACCAGTCCGGGAGCGACGCGAAAGTCCCGCTGGCGCTGCAGCAGGGCCGCGCGCACCGCCGGCAGCGCGGCCACCCTGGAGGCCCCTTTACCACACTCTTCGCTCCGGATGGCGTCTGTAACCTTCTGGCCAAAAAGGAATATTTCTCCACCTTCGAACGTGACATGCAGATGGCGCGCGCGGTGGGCCAGCGCGGCTTCGTCATCCAGCCGGGTCGCCTCCTTCACCGCCGCAAGCGCCACCAGACGATACAGGGAGCCGCTGTCCAGGTAGTGAAAACCCAGCGCCCTGGCCACCCGCTCCGCGATCGTGCCTTTGCCCGAGGCCGAGGGGCCGTCGATGGCGATGACCGGAACTGCCGTATTTGCTTCGTTCAAGATTAAAGCCTCGATGCGGAGTTATTGTCGTTTGTGACGCAGGGAAAATATTCGGCGTTCAGCCAAGAAAGCCAATGCCACGCCTGGGCTTCGTCTTGCGACCGTAGTCCTCGGCAATCAGCCGCTTGATGGCATCGAACACTGACGCGAATTGCTCGTCGTAGCGTTTCTCCAGCGCCTCGATCCGGCGCGCGAGATCGCGATTGGAATCCATGAGGCGCCGCAATTGGACGAAAGTGCGCATGATGGCGATATTGACTTCCACCGCGCGCGGCGAGCGCAGCACAGTGGAGAGCATGGCGACACCTTGCTCGGTAAAGGCAAGCGGCGTAGCACGGCGAAGACCGCCCCAACTTGAAGTCACAATTTGTGACTTCAAGTTTCTAAACTCCTGATCCGACAACGGAAACATGAAATCGGCCGGGAACCGGTCAAGATTCCTCCGCACGGCTTGATTGAGCGTCTTGACGCTGACTCCATACAGCTCGGCCAGTTGCTGACTGAGGAGCACTTTCTCGCCTCGAATGAGCCTTATCAAGGGAGCCAAATTCTCCGGCTTCGGTATCAGCGTTGCCATCAGGCTTTCCCTCTCACGTTCTCATCAATCAGTTTGTGACCTTAAGGATGCACATCCGTGAACTCATCACAGTGTGTGATGACCTGAGGTCCTTTTCTTTCGATCCGGTCACGAATTGTGACTGGATGAGAAATTGGTTCCGGACTCGATTTGTCCGCCCCATCAAGCCACGAGCGCTTCAAGTTTGATCGCTTTGGCGCGGGCGCGGACTTCTTTCATCCGTCCGTGACCCGGATGGATTTTTTCGGTAACGGTAACCAAGCCGGCTTTACCGAGCGCGGCAACGTCGCGCGTCACTGCGCTGCGGTCACGATTCAGCATCTGCGCGATCGATGCGATCGATCCGGGTTTTTGCTTGATGACTCTGAACAATGCCAGCCGCGCCGGGCTCAAGACGGCGAGCATATCCGCCGGATCTTCGAAACTGATTACGAAACTTTCTGGAATGGGCACGCCGGCATCTGCGAGTCGCGCCACTTTGCGCGCCCGGCCGAGGAAATCATCGAGCTTTTCAATCTTCACCAAAGCTTGCTTCATATGGAACCTCGTTTCAGCAGTTGATGCAACTCACCCTCGAACAGAACTTCGATTTGTTCGAAGCTCTCAAATGCGATCTCGGTCACAGTCCCTAGGTAATGCCGATGATGGCTGCCATGCCGGCTGTCATAACCCAGCACTCGCCCATTGTCTCCGGCAAAGATCGAATGATTGATATATGCCAGGTTGTACCGAACGACATTCCCCGCTTTGTCCACCCACGTTTCGACCCGGACCTTGCCATTTCCTCTACGCGTGGGGATTGCGTGAACCTCATCGACCACCTTTATTAGCCGAGGAGCAGACATGACAAATTATATCACCTCTGATTGCGACGTTGACACGCAGCGCCTACGGTTCTGTTCAACAATCGGTCGCAAATTGCGACCGCTCAAGCTATCGATCTCAACGGGAATTGTGGCGCGGTTCATTTCGGGGTGCGAGTGGGGAAGTGCTCATAAATGAGTGTAACGCATACATCGGCTGATGCGCTGACAAGGCGTAATCATCCCTGCGATTCATTCGACAATCGGCCTGCGAGCCAATATCGACGGGCTTCTTCAGGCATCGCTGGTAAGTCGCATGGGGATTTACGCTGTGGGCGACTCTGCTATGCGGGTAGCAGTCGATGAAACCCGGAGACTCGGTGCCGTCGCCGTGGCGGAAAGTGATGCGGCGCTCGAACACGTAGGCGTTGTCGCGCGTGTCCTCGCGTGCGGGGTCCGGCGTAGGCAGTTCAAGCAGGGTACACAACTCGTGCACGAAAAGCTGATAGTTCGCTCGCTCCTAGCCGCCGGCGGATTGCCAGCGCGCGATGAACTCGTCTACGGTCTTTTCGGTTCGAGTCGCCATAGCGCCCATTATTGGGGAATTCGCGCCTGCGTCAATGCGAAATCCGGGACAGCACCTCGAAATATTCCGGGAAGGTCTTGTTGACGCACTTCGGATCGTTGATGCGCACCGTCACACCGCCAAGCGCTGCCAGAGAAAAGCACATGGCCATGCGGTGGTCGTCGTAGGTGTCGATCACGGCCGGGCGCAGCACGACGGACGGGGTCACGCGCAGCCAGTCCGCGCCCTCCTCCACCGTTGCGCCCAGCTTTCTCAGCTCGGTCGCCATGGCCGCGATACGGTCGGTCTCCTTGACGCGCCAGCTGCCGATGTTGCGCAGGGTGCAGGGACCGTCGGCGAACAGTGCCGCCACCGCCAGGGTCATCGCGGCATCGGGAATGTGATTGAAATCGGAGTCGAAGGCTTTCAGTTTTCCGGCGCGCTTGGCCGCTTCGCCTGCGCCCGCTGCTATCCAGTTCTCGCCCATGGATATGTGCGCACCCATGCGTTCCAGGGCGTCGGCAAAACGCACGTCGCCCTGGATGCTGCCGCGCCCCACGCCTTCCACCCGCACCGGTCCGCCTCCGCTCAATCCGCTGATCGCGCCGGCGGCGAGGAAATACGAAGCGGACGATGCATCGCCCTCGACCCAGACATCGCCCGGGCTCAGGTAACAGGCGCCAGACGGCACGGTGAACGCGGCCCAGCCGTCACGCAGCACCTCGACGCCGAAGCGGCGCATGGTGTTCAGCGTAATCTCCACATAGGGCTTCGAAATCAGCTCGCCCTCGACCGCAACCGTTGCCTCGCGCCCGGCGAGCGGCAAGGCCATCAGCAGCGCGCTCAGGAACTGGCTCGATACGTCGCCGCGCACACTGACTCTGCCATCCGAGTTGATCGGCGCCGGCTTGATGTGCAGCGGCGGATACCCGGCATTGCCCAGGTAATCGATACTGGCGCCCAGGCCGCGCAGAGCGTCGACCAGATCGCCGATCGGCCGCTCGTGCATGCGCGCCACGCCCGACAGGCGATAGTCGCCATCGCACAGCGCCAGCGCTGCGGTCAGCGGCCGGAAGCCGGTGCCGGCGTTGCCGAGGAACAGCTCGGCTGCCTTGACCGGAAGCGCGCCACCCGCGCCGGTGACGACGGTCGCGCCGCCGTCCTGCTTCACGGCAATGCCAAGTGTGCGCAAGGCATCAAGCATGACGCGCGTGTCGTCGGAATCCAGCAGGTCGTGCAACCGGGTCTCGCCCGAAGCCAGCGCGGCAAGCAGCAATACGCGATTGGATATGCTTTTCGAGCCGGGCAGTTTGACCGAACCGGCGGCGCTGCGTATCGGTGCGAGATCGAGAAATTGCACGCGTGGCACCCTGCAATCAGGCCGAGGGCCGCGTCATTGCTGCTTCTGCAGCCATTTGTTGCGCGCGGTGCGCGCGCGCGCGAACAGTTCTTCCAGCCCGGCCGCATCGCCCCTGCGCAGGAACTGCTTCACTTGCGCGAGTTCGCGCTCGAAGCCCGCCAGTTCCACCAGCAGCGCCTTGCGATTGGCGACGCAGATATCGCGCCACATTTCCGGATGGCTGGAGGCGATGCGCGTGAAATCGCGAAACCCGCCGGCGGCGTAGTCGAACAACTGCTTGCCGTTCGGATGGCGCGCGACCTGGTCCACCAATGCAAACGACAGCAGGTGCGGCAGGTGGCTCACCGCGGCGAACACGCTGTCGTGTTCGGCCGGCTGCATGCGATACAGCTTCGCGCCGCAGACGCGCCAGGCGGCGCGCACCCTGCGGATGCTGCGTTCGGAATTTTCGGGCAACGGCGTCAGCACCACCTTGCGCCCCCGGTAAAGGTCGGCCTTGGCCGCGTCCACGCCGCTGTGCTCGGCGCCGGCGATGGGGTGGCCGGGAACGAACTGCGCCACGCGGCGTTTCAGCTTCGAATAGGCGAGCGCCACCACGTCCTGCTTGGTGCTGCCGCCGTCGGTGACTACGGTATGCGCCGCCAGGTGCGGCGCGATGGCCTGCATGATCCTGCCCATCTGCCCCACCGGCGTCGCGATCAGCACCAGGTCCGCCTCGGCCACGATCGCCGGATCCTCTGCTATCGCGTCGATGACGCCGAGCTGCAGCGCGCTCTGCAGATTGGCCGGATTGCGGCCCAGGCCGATGACGCGCTTCGCCGCGCCGGCTGCTTTGAGCGCGAGCGCGAACGAACCGCCGATCAGGCCGACGCCGAAGACGACGACGGTGCTGCTTGAAGCGGAAGCGGCCATGCGCTTCAGGCCTTCAGCACCGCTTCAAGCGCCTCGAGGAAGCGCGCGTTCTCGCTCGCGAGGCCTATGGTCACGCGCAGGTGATCGGGCATGGCGTATCCGGCCAGCGGGCGCACGATCACGCCTTGGCGCAGCAGTTTCTGGAACACCGCGCCGGCCTGACTCTCCTTGCCCGCGCGCGGAATTTCGACGGTGACGAAATTGCCGTAGGAAGGAATCCAGGCGAGACCCAGGCGCTTGCATCCGGCGAGCAGCTGCGCCATGCCGGCGACGTTGAGCTCGAAGCTGTCGCGTAGGAAATCATGGTCGGCGAGCGCGGCGACTGCGGCGACGATGGCGAGGTTGTTGACGTTGAACGGCTGGCGCACGCGATTGAGCAAGGCGGCGACCTCGGGATTGCACACCGCGTACCCCACCCGCAGCCCCGCCAGCCCGTACACCTTGGAAAAAGTGCGCGTCACGATCAGATTGGGAAAGTCGGCGATCCAGTCTATGCTCGGGCAGCGCAATGCGGGGTCCAGATATTCGTTGTAAGCCTCATCCAGCACCACGATCACGCTCTTCGGCGCCCGGCGCAGGAAGGATTCCAGCTCGGCCGCGGTGAGCATGGTGCCGGTCGGGTTGTTCGGGTTGGCCAGGAACACCAGCCGGGTACGCG
>CAYNVY010000249.1:0-6291 GCA_964400745.1 uncultured Enterobacteriaceae bacterium
TCACGCACCACAATGCGCTGGACCAGGAAATGTTCCTGCGCATCGCGCCCGAGCTGTACCTGAAGCGCCTGGTGGTGGGCGGCTTCGAGAAGGTGTTCGAGATCAACCGCAATTTCAGGAACGAAGGTATTTCCACCCGGCACAATCCCGAATTCACCATGATCGAGTTCTACGAAGCGTACCGGGATTACCACTACCTGATGGACTACACGGAGGAGATGCTGCGCAGCGTGGCGACCCAAGTGCTGGGCACCACCACCCTCACCTACGGCGAGCACAGCATCGACCTGGCGCAGCCGTTCGCGCGGCTCACCGTGGTGCAGGCGATCTGCAAGTTTCATCCGCACATCAGCGAAACCGAACTGGCCGACCGCGAATACCTGACGCGGGCGCTGAAGAAGCTCGGCGTCGACGTCTCGCGCGCGCACGGGCTGGGTTCGCTGCAGCTGATGCTGTTCGACGAAACCACCGAAACCAAGCTGATCCAGCCGACCTTCATCGTCGACTATCCGGCCGAAGTGTCGCCCCTGGCGCGGCGCAACGACAGCAATCCGGAAATCACCGACCGCTTCGAGCTCTACATCACTGGGCGCGAGATGGCCAACGGCTTTTCCGAGCTGAACGACCCGGAAGACCAGGCGGCGCGCTTCGCCGAACAGGCGCAGCAAAAGGAGGCCGGCGACGAAGAAGCGATGTATTACGACGCCGACTACATCCGCGCGCTGGAATACGGCCTCCCGCCGACAGCGGGTGAAGGAATAGGCATAGACCGGCTGATCATGCTGTTCACCAACAGCGCCAGCATCCGCGACGTGATCCTGTTCCCGCATATGCGGCCGGAGTAAGGGGAAAAACCGGGGACAGACCACGGTTTCGGCCGCAGGAAGGGCGAGAGAAACCATCGCGAGAAACCGTGGTCTGTCCCCGGTTTTCCGCTTACAAATCGTCACAATTGCTCACAATTGTTTTTAGTCCTTGCTGTCAGTATTGAGTCCGTAGATGCGCATCTTTGAGCGCGTCCGACAACATGGGGACAACAATGGAACTCGCAACCACCAAGAGCATGCATCCGCTGACCGCGATTGCGGCGGTATCCGTCACACTCTTCAGCCTGGCCGGCATAGGCGCCATGACCGGCCTGATTCCGACCAGCCACAGCCAGCTCACGGCGCTGCAGGCGGCGGCCGAGCCTTTGAAGTCAGCGGCCGCAACGCCGGCGACGGAAACCGCCACGAAGGCCTCGGCGAACGACGGCGCGAAGGAAGCGCCCGCCAAACCGGCGGCGAGCAAGCCCGTCGCGAAAACGGCCAGGCCGGCGCAGCAGGCAGCCAGGCCGCCCGTCGTGCCTATTGCGCCGGTCGTCGCCAACACGAACGAAGCGCCGGTGAAGATCGCGCAGAACGCTCCCCCGGCCGGCTACGGCCCGCCGCCGGACTACTCAGCCCAGCCCGCGAGGATAGAGCAGCCCAAGCCGATCTGCCATGACTGCGGCGTGATAGAGTCGGTGCGCGAGATCGAGAAAGCAGGCGAAGGCTCGGGTTTGGGCGCAGTCGCGGGCGGTGTCGCCGGCGGCCTGCTCGGCCGCCAGACCGGCGGCGGCCGTGGCCGGGACGTCATGACCGTGCTCGGCGCGCTCGGCGGCGCGGTCGCCGGCAACGCGGTGGAGAAGAACGTGAAGAAAGTGAAAAGCTACGAAGTCGCAATCCGCTTCGAGGACGGCTCCAGCCGGCTCATCGCCCAGGACAACCCGCCCGCATGGCGTTCGGGCGACCGGGTGAAGATCGTCAACGGCATGATCGTCGGCAATAATGGCTGATATTGCCTGAAGCGGATGCCGGATCCGCAACGCGAACTGCGACAGACACTGGAGCGCATGCAACTGCTGCGCCCGGGCGAAGCGTTCGGCGCGGAAACACTGGCGGGAGGCGTGTCCTCCGACATTCTGCGCGTCGATCTGCCCGGGCGCGCCCCGGGCATTTCTCCGGCTCCTGCTTTTTGTTTCAAGCGGGCGCTGGCCAAACTCAAAGTCGCCGCAGACTGGCGCGCCCCGGTGGAACGCAACCATGCCGAAGTCGATTGGTTCCGGGTCGCCGGGGCACTGGCGCCGCAATCGGTGCCGCGCATCCTGGCGGAGGACGCGCAATCGGGCGCGTTCGCGATGGAATACCTGGACCCCGCGCGGCACCCGGTGTGGAAGAATGAACTGCGCGACGGCAATATTCAAACCGAGACTGCCGCCGCGGTAGCCCGCTGCATCGCCACTATCCACGCGGGGACCGCGCAGCGCGAAGATCTGGCGCAGCGCTTCGCCAACGATCGCATTTTTCATCCGATCCGGCTTGAGCCCTATCTGCTTGCCACGGCCGAACGCCATCCGGACTGCGCGGCGCGTTTGCAGGAACTTGTGACGACGACCGCGCGCAACAAACTGGCTCTGGTTCACGGCGATCTCAGCCCGAAGAACATACTGGTGGCGGCGCACGGCCCCATCCTGCTCGATGCCGAATGCGCGTGCTACGGCGACCCGGCTTTCGATCTCGCCTTCTGCCTGAACCACATGCTGTTGAAATGCCTGTGGCGGCCGCAGTGGCGGGAACGCTATCTCGCCTGCTACGATGCGCTGGCCGCCACCTACCTTGCGCTCGTTTCCTGGGAACCGAGGGCGGTGGTCGAGGCGCGCGTGGCGCACCTCCTGCCCGGACTGTTGCTGGGACGCGTGGACGGCAAGTCCCCGGCTGAATATGTCACCGGCGAGAAGGACAAGGACTGCGTACGCCGCGTCGCGCGCGGTCTCTTGCTGCGTCCGGTCGACAAACTCGCAGCCCTGCGCGACGCATGGAACGCCGATCTTCAAGGAAATTGAATGCCTGATACTACAATAGTCGCAGTGCTGGGCCGGCGAGTGTGGGATTCACGCGGCCGGCCCGCGGTCGAAGCGGAAATCCGCCTCGCCTGCGGCGCGAGCGGCCGTGCGATCGCGCCCGCCGGCGCCTCGCGCGGCTCGCGCGAAGCCATCGATCTGCGCGACGCTGACGGCTCGGGGGTCAAGGCTGCGGTCGCCAACGTCAACGGCGCCATTGCCAACGCCTTGCGCGCAATGGACGCGGCCGAACAGGAAGACATCGACGCCAGTCTGATCGCGCTCGACGGCACGCCGAACAAGGCGCGCCTGGGGGCGAATGCCACGGTCGCGGTGTCGCTGGCCGCGCTGCACGCGTCGGCGGCCGCGCAAGGCCTGCCCCTGTTTCGCTATCTGGCACAGGGAAAGCCGGTCAGCCTGCCCTTACCGGAGATCCAGATCTTCGGCGGCGGCGCACACGCCGGGCGGCGCATCGACATCCAGGACCTGATGGTGATGGCGCTGGGCGCAAAGAGTTTCGACCAGGCGCTGGAAATGACGGCACGCGTGTATCACGCCGCGGGCGACATCATGCGCGCTGCGGGCAAGCTGCGCGGCGTCGCCGACGAGGGCGGCTGGTGGCCCGAGTTCGCCAGCAACGAAGAGGCCATCGAAACGCTGTCGCGCGCGATCGAGCGCGCCGGCTACACACCCGGAGACGAGATCGCAATCTCGCTCGACATCGCCGCTTCCGAATTCGGCGCCGGCGGCCGCTACAAGCTGGGCCTGGACAACACGAGTATGGACAGCGACGGCCTGTGCGAACTGGTGCTGGGTTGGATAGAGCGCTATGCCATCGTCTCGGTCGAGGACCCGCTTGCCGAGGACGATAGAGAGGGCATGATGCGCTTCACCGCCGCGGCCGGCGCCAAGGTGCAAATCATCGGCGACGATTACCTGACCACCAGCGCCGACCGCGTCAAAGCCGCGATCGCCGACCGTGCCTGCAACGCAGTGCTGCTCAAGCCGAATCAGTGCGGCACGGTGACCGAGACGCGGGCGGCGCTCGACGCGGCCAAGGCCGCCGGCTGGGGCTGCATCGTCTCGGCCAGATCGGGCGAGACCGAAGACCTGAGCATCGTGCACCTCGCGACCGGCTGGAACGCGGGACAACTCAAAGTCGGTTCCTTTGCGCGCAGCGAGCGCATGGCGAAATGGAACGAGGCGCTGCGCATCGAGGAGACTCTGGGTGCGGAAGCGCGTTTTGCCGGGCGCGGCGCACTGCCGATCAAGGGCAAGGCCTGGGTTTGATCCTTACGGCACGTTCGTTTTGGGCACGCTCGTTTGGGGCACGCTCGTTTGGGGCACGTTCATTCGAAGCACGCTCGTCCGAGTCGCCGCTAGAACGGCTGCCCGGCTATAATCCGCAGGCCTTGAAAACGCCACCCTCCCCCAGGTTTCGATGAGTCCGAGTTCCGCCGCGCAAGCGCACACCTTGCGCGGCGCCATGCTGATCATGACGGCGGTGGCGATGTTCGTCGTCATGGACTCGATGTCCAAGTATCTGTCGCGTTTCTACCCGGTGCCGGCCATCGTCTGGGCGCGCTATGCCTTCCATTTGCTGCTGATCGTCATCGCCCTCGGCCCGCGCCTGGGCCTCAATCTGGTTCGCACGCGGCGGCTGGGCACACAATTGGTGCGCGGTCTGCTGCTCGTCAGCTCCACTCTGTTCTTCGTCTTCGGCATCAAGCAATTGCCGCTGGCCGAGACGTCGGCCATCACCTTCATGGCGCCGGTGCTGGTCACCTTGATGGCGGCGTTCATCCTCAAGGAAAAAGTGGAATTGGCGCGCTGGATGGCCGTGGCCGGCGGGTTCCTGGGGGTGCTCATCATCATACGCCCGGGCAGCGGCGTATTTACCTGGGCGTCGATTCTGCCGCTGGGCAGCGCCGTTTGCTTCGCCTGCTATCAGATACTCACGCGCAAGCTGGCCAATCTGGAAAGCCCCTATACCTCGATCTTCTATGCCGGGCTGGTAGGCAGCGTGATCATGTCGCTTGCGCTGCCCTACCTCTGGGTGATGCCGCAAAGCGCGAATCATGCGCTCCTGTTCGTCGCCATCGGCGTCATCGGCGGCGCCAGCCACCTGATACTGATCAAAGCCTACGACTGCGCGCCGGCGTCCCGGCTCGCCCCCTTCAGCTATACGCAGCTGATCTGGGTAATGCTGAGCGGCTATCTGGTCTTCGGCGATTTTCCGGACCTTTGGTCGCTGATCGGCATCGGCGTCATAGTGGCCAGCGGCATTTATATCGCGACGCATCAGCGCTTGAGCGAAAGGCAGCAGCGCACCGAGATGCAGGAGAGCGCACCCGGCGCCTGAAGCGGGGAATCAGCCAGGATAGCGGTTGAGGAAGTCTTTGTACGCAGCCGCTATGCCTTGATCGAACCGCGTGCGCGCGCGCCAGCCCAGTGCATTGATCTTTCCCGAATCGAGAAACTTGCGCGGCGTGCCGTCGGGCTTTGAGGTATCGAAGCGCAGCCTGCCGCCAAAGCCGATGACGCGCGCGACCGTGCTTGCGAGCTCGGCGATGCTCAGATCTTCGCCGTAGCCTATGTTCACCAGCGGCGGATGGCTGTCGCTGACGAGCGCATCGAATCGTTCCGGCGGCAGCGCTAGCAGATGGACACAGGCCTCGGCCATATCCTCGCTGTACAGAAACTCGCGTTTGGGCGTGCCCGTACCCCAGATGACGACTTCCGCCTGGCCGCCGCTTTTCGCCTCATGCATTTTCCGGATCAGCGCCGGCAACACGTGGGAATTGTTCAGATCGTAGCTGTCGCCCGGCCCGTAGAGATTGGTCGGCATGGCGGCGAGGAAGCGGGTCCCGTACTGCCGGTTGTAGGACCAGCACATCTCGATGCCGGCGATCTTGGCCACCGCATACGGCCGGTTGGTCGCCTCCAGCGGACCGGTGAGCAGATACGCTTCCTTGATCGGCTGCGGGCAATCGCGCGGATAAATGCAGGAAGAACCCAGGAACAGCAACCGCTTCACGCCCGCTTTCCAGGATTCATGCACGACATTGGTCTGAATTGCAAGATTGCCGTGTACGAATTCGGCCGGATAGCTGCTATTGGCGACGATGCCGCCGACTTTGGCCGCCGCGAGAAACACGTAGTCCGGCCGTTCGCGCTGGAAAAAATCGCGCACTGCCGCCTGCTCGGCGAGTTCCAGCTCTGCGTGGGTCCGCAATACCAGGTTTTCATAGCCTCGCTGCGCCAGCTGCCGGACGATCGCCGAACCGGCCAGGCCGCGATGGCCGGCGACGTAGATCTTCGCGTTCTTTTCCATCACTCGTGGCGATCGAAGGTCTTGTGGCCGTGGCGCTTGACCAGCTCGTCGCGCTCGGCCGAGCGCAGGTCCTCGCGCACCATCTCCGCCACCAGTT